>JAUVTR010000159.1 GCA_030601425.1 Desulfobacterales bacterium | reverse complement strand
CAACTTGCTCCACCATTACGACGGCGTGGGGAACGCCGGTATTGATACTGCTGATTTCCAGCGAACGATTCGACAGTTTCAACGGGTAAGCCAGTTTAAGGTCTGAAGGATCCGGCATCTTTACCTTAACGCGGTCCTCATTAATCTGGGCGCTGATCACTCCGGCTTCGGTTTCAAAGGATAAAGTGGTTCCTGCAATACCGGTTACATGGGCAAAACGGGCAGCACACCGGGCACCGTTCCCGCACATTTCAGCTTTGCTGCCGTCAGAATTAAAAAACCGCCAGCGAAAATCAAATTTGTCGGAAGCTTCAATTAAAATCAGGCCGTCGGCCCCGGCAGACATTTTTCGACGGCAGATGCTGGCAATGAAGCCGCTCAAATCCTTATCAGCAACAATCTGATTGCGGTTATCGATAATAATAAAATCATTGCCGGCCCCGCTCATTTTATAAAATGGAATCGGGTTCATTTTTTCTCTTTACTCCATAAATGTGGGTATGCTTTCGCCTTTTACCAGATCTTGGTATGTTTCTCTTTTCTTCACAACGTGATATTGATTATTTTTGACCATCACTTCCGCAACCCGGGGACGCGAACAGTAATTAGAAGACATCACGAACCCATATGCACCCGTACTCATTACCGCCAGAAGATCGTCAGCGTCCACTTCGGTCAGGTTGCGGTCGACCGCCAGGAAATCACCGCTTTCACATATCGGACCCACGACATCTGCCACTGTTAAGGGCGCCTGGGAGCGCACAATGGGTTCAATCGCATGAAAAGCATTATAAAGAGTCGGACGCAGCAGATCGTTCATTCCGGCATCCACAATAATAAAATTTTTGCCTTTGCCCGCTTTTTTATAAAGCACGCGGGTTACCAGTATGCCGGCGTTTCCGACCAGCACCCTGCCCGGCTCCAGAATGAGCGTTAAATCCATGCCTTCAAGGTTTTCCAGAAAGGCTTTCGCATATTCTTTTAAAGACGGTGGTGTCTCATCCGCATAGGTAATACCAAGGCCTCCGCCCATATCAACATATTGGATCTGAATCCCCAGTTCGGATTTTAACTGCTTGATCAAAGTCTTTATGCTGTTTAAGGCATCTTCAAAAGGCCCGGCTTCTGTTATCTGAGAGCCGATATGGCAATCGATGCCGATGACTTCAATATGCTCCAGACTACCGGCCAGCCGGTAGCCTTCGAGAGCACCGGCGGTATCAATTCCGAATTTATTTTTCTTAAGACCGGTAGAAATATACGGATGTGTTTTGGGATCGACATCCGGATTGACCCGGATGGCAATTCGGGCCCGCTGATTTAACCGGCCGGCCCGCTGGTTGATCAATTTTAACTCATCAAGAGATTCCAGATTGAACATCAGGATTCCGGATTTGAGGGCATAATCAATTTCATCAACCCGTTTGCCCACACCGGAATATACGATATGATTCGGTGCAAAGCCGGCCTGAATTCCGCGATAAAGCTCTCCGCCGGATACGATGTCCAGACCACAGTCCAAATTGGCAAATAATTTCAAAATTGCCAAATTGGTATTGGCCTTCGCAGAGAAGCAAACCAGCCTGTCGATACCTTCAAAGGCTTCATTGAAGGCTTTGAAATGACGCGTCAATGTTGCGTGGCTGTAAAGATAAAACGGCGTCCCGATTTGGGCTGCGATTCTTTGCACCGGTACATCTTCACAATAAAGTTCATTTTCGCGATAGATGAAATGATTCATGCTTGCCTTCAAAGAGGTTAATCGTTATTCGTTATATGTTATTGGGATGGATATCGGCCCTTATTCGAACGTTGTGCCAAAGTTGAGATGCAATTGAAAGCATCAGTTTTTCAAAACCAATAACAAATAACGCCCGATTGAGTTTTAACTCAATCAGTTCAATGGTCGAATTTAACGGTGTTCGAGTCCTTACTGCTTATTCCATCTTCATCGTAAACGACCACTTTGTAAATATAGCGATAGCCCGGCTCGAGGCCTTCGGTAAAGCTGAGTTTTTCCGGCTTGGATTCATCCGACCGTTTAACAGGAATCGGAATATCGCCGACCTCATTGAAGTGCATCGGGCATTTTTCACAGTTGGATTCTTCAGCTGACAATTTGGAGCGAAAAACTTTATACCCGGCCGGAGGAGAAGCGGAGCGATCGTCAGCGCCTGGAACCTTCCAGCTCAGCTCAACAATCTGGTTATCTACCACATAACTCAAGTCTTTGACTGTCGGTGGCAAGGGACGGTGTGGCGGCCGGGGCGGTCCCTTTTGCCCGCAACCGATCCACCAAAAGTTCAAGCTCACAAACGCAAAGAAAAAAAGAGCTAACCATTTGTTATGGGAAAAATAATCTTTGTGCATGATCAATGGGTGCTTTTTTTCAGTTTCTGCTCCGCAGCCTTAATCGCTGTTTTAACTGTTTGAGTTGCCGTACCGCCTATTGAGGTACGCCTATCGATCATCTGCTGTGTCGCTAAGTAGTCGAAAACGTCGTCTTCGATCTGAGGTGCGTGTTGTTGCAATTGTTTTATCGAAAGTTCA
Organism: Desulfobacterales bacterium; assembly: GCA_030601425.1. Lineage (GTDB taxonomy): Bacteria > Desulfobacterota > Desulfobacteria > Desulfobacterales > JAHEIW01 > JAHEIW01. The sequence goes on along the minus strand of JAUVTR010000159.1, from coordinate 5,724 downwards.
TGAATTTCTTTCTTAAGACCTAATGCATAGCTAACGACCTGACCGACACAATGGTGGGCCTCCCTGAACGGCATGCCTTTGGTTACCAGATAATCAGCCATATCGGTGGCATTGAGATATCCGCTGGCGGCTGCTTTTTGCATAATGGTTTTGTTGATTTTGATGTTGGGAAGCAATTGAATATAAATTTCAACACAGGCCGTCAGGATATCGGTAGCATCAAACAGCAGTGTTTTGTCCTCCTGCATATCGCGGTTATACGACAGCGGCAAGGACTTCATTAACGTCAGCACGGCCATCAGGTTGCCGAATACGCGACCGCTTTTGCCTCTGATGAGTTCGGCAACATCGGGATTTTTTTTCTGCGGCATGATACTGCTGCCGGTGGCAAATGCATCGGGCAGTTCAATAAAGCCAAACTCGGCTGAAGACCAGATAATCAGTTCTTCCGACAACCGGCTTAAATGCATCATGCAAATACCGGCGGCGGATAAAAATTCAATAATGAAATCCCGGTCGGATACTGAATCGACACTGTTGGCTGAAACTTTCTCAAACCCGAGCAGTTCGGCCGTGTATTTTCTGTCAATGGGATGCGGCGTTCCGGCAAGGGCTGCGCTGCCCAGCGGCATGACGTTAATGCGCACCAGACCATCTTGCAGACGCTCGGAATCCCGTGAAAACATCTCATAATAGGCCATCAGGTGATGCGCCAGCAGGATCGGCTGAGCGCGCTGCAGATGGGTGTAGCCCGGCAGCACGGTTTCAATATGGCGTTTGGCAAGGCCCACCAGAACTTTTTGCAATTCGAACAGGAGTTGGGTGATGGACTCGACTTGATCTCTCAGATACATACGCACGTCCAGTGCCACCTGATCGTTGCGACTTCGGGCGGTATGCAGCTTGTGTGCAACTTTCCCTACAATCTCAGCCAGCCGGGATTCAATATGAGTATGAATATCTTCCAGTGCGTCACTGTACGGCAAAGTTTCTTCGTCGATTTCCTGCTTTATTTTCTCAAGGCCCGCAATTAATTCGTCGGCCTCTTCTGCGGATATAATTGCCGCCTTTGCCAGGGTCTGGCAGTGTGCAATACTGCCCTGAATATCATAGGCGTACAGGCGCTGGTCGACATCGATTGAAGACGTAAATGTTTCGACAATTTTCGCGGTTTTTTCTTTAAACCGCCCGGCCCAGAGTTTTTCGGACATGGTTATATCGGTATTGGGTATTAGTTGTTATTTTTATGCATTTTGTGGCAAAAAAATTGTACTGGAATATTTTCACTGTCTTGTAACGATTGAATATTTCCGATTGAAGATTGAATATTTAAGGAATTCTTTCCATTTTAAAAAGGACGGAGCGACACGCGGCGCAAGCGCCTGCGCTGCGCGAGCGACATCCTCAAATATTCAATATTCAATTTTCAATAGTCAATTCCGGCTTGTCCGGGTTAGGTATTAGTTATTGGTTACTGGTTATTGGTTTCGACTAATTTTTGAATCCTTAATCTTAAAGCGTTTAAGCGGATAAAGCCTTCGGCATCTTTTTGGTTGTAAACCTGGTCATCTTCAAAGGTGGCAAAGTCTTCCCGATACAGAGAACCATCTGATTTACGGCCAAGAACACGGCAGTTGCCTTTATACAATTCAAGGCGCACCGTTCCGGATACATTCTGCTGGGTCATGTCAATCATATTCTGCAACAATTTCATCTCCGGTGAAAACCAGAAACCATTATATACCAGCTGCGCGTATTTGGGTATCAACGAATCCCGCAGGTGCAAGACCTCGCGATCCATGGTAATGGATTCCAAAGCCATGTGGCCGGCTCGTAAAATCGTGCCGCCGGGGGTTTCATAAACACCACGGGATTTCATCCCCACAAATCGATTCTCAACCATATCCACCCGTCCGATACCATGTTTGCCGCCATGGGCGTTTAACGCCTTCAGCATATTCGCCGGCGTCAGTTCGTTTCCGTTTAGCTTGACCGGGTTGCCGTTTTGAAAGCTCAACTCGATGATTTCGGGTTTATCCGGTGCCTGTTGGGGTGAAACGGTCAGCGTAAAAATGTCTTCGGGTGCTTCTGCCCATGGATCTTCAAGTATGCCGCCTTCATAACTGATATGCAAAAGATTGGAATCCGTGCTGTACGGTTTGTCATGGGTGGCTTGAACCTCGATACCATGCTTGCCGGCAAAATCCATCAAGGCGGTGCGGGAATTTAGATCCCACTCCCGCCAGGGTGCAATTATTTTGATGCCGGGATCATGAGAAAGATAACCCAGTTCAAAGCGAACCTGATCATTGCCTTTACCGGTGGCACCGTGACTGACGGCATCGGCCTTTTCACTGTGTGCAATTTCTATCTGGCGCTTGGCGATCAGCGGCCTGGCCAGAGAAGTTCCCAGTAGATACTGGCCCTCGTAGATCGCATTGGCACGGAATGCCGCAAACACGTAATCATTAACAAAGGGCTCGGTTAGGTCCTCGATATAGGCCTTTGTGGCCCCTGTTTTATAAGCATTCTCCCTGACCTTATCCAGGTCATCTTCCTGACCGATGTTGGCTGAAAAGGTAATTACCTCGCATTGATAGGTTTCAATAAGCCACTTTAAAATAACCGATGTATCCAGCCCACCGGAATACGCCAGCACCACTTTGTTGATCTTAGCAGTCAAAATATGAACCTCCAATTAATCGTTCTATCTACTTCCTATTAGTACCTTAGGAATTATTTTTTCGCTTTTTGTGGCAAAAAATTCACGCCACCAAGACACAAAGACGCAAAGATGAATATTAACCAAAGGTTTTGCTTTGTGTCTTGGTGCCTTTGTGGCAATTTGTTGCGGCTTGTCCGGATTAGGTTCTTATCAGTATATCCAGTATAGCCTTGTGCATATGAAGCTTATTTTCGGATTGATCCCAAACAACGGAATGGGGGCCTTCCAGAACCGCTTCGGTAATTTCTTCTTCTCGATGGGCCGGCAAGCAATGCAGGACAATGACATCTTTAGCAGCATTTTCCAAAAGCGCTGCATTCACCTGAAAGGGAGCAAAGATTTTCTTGCGGGCCTCCTGTTCGGCCTCCTGTCCCATACTGGCCCAGACATCCGTATTGACCACATCCGCATCTTTAATCGCTGCGATGGGATCCGAATTAAGGGTAATCCTGGCATTGGATTTTTGGGCGGCGCCGCTTAAAATCTGCGCATCGGGGAAATAGCCTTCAGGGCATGCCAGGTGAAGCTCAAAGCCCAGGGTCCCTGCCGCATTGATCCAGGATTGAGCCATATTGTGGCCGTCTCCCACCCATGCAATTTTTAGATCTTGATACGACCCTTTGTGCTCGATGACCGTCAACAAATCACTTAAAACCTGACACGGATGATAGGCATCCGTTAAGGCGTTTATCACCGGGATGCCGGCAGATTCCGCAAATTCCTGGATCACCTCCTGAGAGAAAGTCCGAATGGCCAGTGCATCCAGATAGCGGGAAAGGACTCTGGCGGTATCTTTTATGGGTTCATCCCTCGACATTTGCGTATCTTTGGAACTGATAAAAAGCGGCGAGCCGCCCAGCTGTATCATGGCGGTCTCAAATGAGACCCGGGTGCGCGTCGAGGGTTTATCAAATAAAAGCCCAAGGCTTTTGCCGGCCAGCAATGGTTCGGCAATGCCATTTTTTTGTTTTTCTTTAAGCTCAATCGCCCGCTTAAAAAACGTCTCAAATTCTTCTTTGGCAAGATCGGCCAGCGTTAGCAGATGTTTGGTCATAAATACACCCCCGAGTTTTAATGTTATTACCTGAATTTTGCACGAGTCGGAGGCTTCCATCTCATCTATTTTCATGCAAATTTCAGGAAGATACGGCTTCAGTGAATATCCCGTCGAGACACTCAATCAGCTGATCAATTTCTTCTTCGGAAATGATCAAGGGCGGAATAAATCTTAAAATACGATCCTGGATGCAATTGATTAAAAAGCCGTTTTGCATACATTGCTTCACGATCGGCGCACCGTCGATTTTAAGCTTCATGGCGAGCAGCAGGCCCAGCCCGCGCACATCTTCAATGATGGCATACCGGTCTTTTAACTCGATCAATTTTTCTTTGAAATACGACCCGGCGGCTTTGCCGTTTTCAATAACCCGGTCTTCCACCAGAATTTTACAAACTTCCAGGGCCGCTGCCGTAACAATCGGTGTTCCGCCAAAGGTGGAAGCATGCGAGCCGGGTCCAAAGGCGGCCGCAATCGTTTCTCTGGCCAACATCGCCCCGATCGGCAACCCATTGGCCAGGGCTTTGGCCAGGGTCATGATATCCGGTTCCATTCCGAAGTGTTTATAGGCGAAAAGCTGTCCGGTACGTCCCATGCCGGTTTGAATTTCATCAAAAATCAAAAGCGTTCCGGTTTCGTCACAGATTTTTCTGACCGTCTGCAGATATTTCTCATCCGGGCAGCGCACGCCGCCTTCGCCTTGAATGGGCTCCAGCATGACAGCACAGGTGCCGGGCCCGATTTGGGCCTGCAGCGCCTTTGCATCGTTAAAGGGTACAAAATCAAAACCATCCAGAACCGGATCAAACCCTTTTCTAACTTTTTTCTGACCGGTCGCTGAAAGGGTTGCCAGTGTGCGTCCGTGAAATGAGCGCTCCATAGTGACGATTCGAAAACGGTTTTCTTCTCCGCGGTCTTTAAAGTATCTTCTCGCCAATTTAATGGCCGCCTCATTGGCTTCGGCCCCGCTGTTGCCAAAAAAAACACGATCGGCAAAACTATTTTCCACCAACCAGGCAGCCAGATCGACCTGTGGCAGCGTATAGTACAGATTGGATACATGCAGCAGCGTTTCGGCCTGTCGGGAAACGACTTCGCTAATCCGCGGGTGGGCATGCCCCAGATTGCAAACCGCAATACCGGCCACAAAGTCCGTGTAAGATCGCCCTTCGGTGTCCCAGAGTTTACAGCCGCGTCCCTTCTCAAAAGCAACCGGAAATCTCTGATAGGTGGCCGCCATCACTTGATCGGCGCGCTCCATTAGCTCGGCGGTCATGCCGTCACCTCCGTTCCAATTCCGCCGTCGGTAAACAATTCCAGCAGAATTGCATGCCGTTTGGTGCCATTGATGATCTGAACTTTCTGCACTCCGTTTTCCAGCGCATTGAGGCCATATTCGATCTTGGGAATCATACCGCCGGAAATGTGCTGATCATCAATCATCTTTTTAATCTGCCCGGCGTCAATTGAACTGATCAGTTCACCACCGGCATCCAAAACCCCATCCACATCGGTGAGCAAAACAAGGCGACCGGCTTTAAGCGCCATAGCGATGCGACTGGCCACAAGATCCGCATTGATGTTGTAAGTTTCTCCGTCTTCACCGGCACCCACGGGGGCAATAATGGGTATAAATCCCTGTTGGGTGAGCTTGTCAATAATATCGGAATTTATCCGTGTCACCACCCCTACCAGGCCAGGATCAATGATTTCGGGCGGCTTGTTTATATCTTCCTGGTGTACGATTTGAAGCTTTTTCGCTTGAATCAAACCAGCATCCTTGCCGGTCAGACCGACGGCCTTGCCGCCCTGCTGATTAATCTGGTGAACGATGGCCTTGTTGACCTTGCCGCCCAAAACCATTTCAACGACATCCATGGTGCGTTCATCGGTCAGGCGCATGCCGCGGACAAATTGGGGCCGGATTCCCATCTGGTCCAGC
>JAUVTR010000050.1 GCA_030601425.1 Desulfobacterales bacterium | reverse complement strand
TTTAAACTCAACCTTCCAATTTTCCGGCTTGAAGGTCATGAATTTGATATCACTGTTTTTGGCCGAGCCGGTGTTTCTAACATAAAAGGACATATTGGCAGGCCGTCCCTGCCTGGCATCCAGGGACAACAGACCCGAAGGCGTCCCGACCTCAAGCCCGTAAGTACCGGTCAGGATGACCGCCAGCTCGGCTTGGGCATTGGCATCGCCGGAACTGATACGCACATTGATGGGATATTCACCGGCCGCAGCTCCCATGGCAGGTTTAACCTCCACAGCAACGCTGGTGCTCTGTTTGCTTTTAATTCGCAGGCTGGATATATACTTGGTTTCGTAGGCCGGCTTAAAATTGATATCCCAGCCCTGGGGCCCCTGGGCCAGCAGATCAAAGACCGCATCTTCATCCAGTTTGCTGTCGACTTCCAGGGAAAATTCAAAAGTAGCATCCGATGGCCCCCGGATGACCGGATAGGATGTCGACAGCTTAACCCCCCTGGGCTCTTTTGATTTTCCTTCGTCGGCGGTAATTTTAACTGTGACGGTTTGCGACATTTTGAATTTGCCGTCCAGTGTTCGGGCATTAATCCGAAACTGGTAATCGCCGGGTTTTATGCCTTCTTCCGGGTTGGCTTCAAATGTGAGGCTTTTATCCTCATCGGAAGGAACGTGGATCCCGGTGACCGTGAATCGATAGGTCTTAATTCTGGCCTGCCAGCCCTTTGGCTTTTCGGCAATCCAGACCTCAACGTCTTCATCTTTGCGCCCTTTATTATGGAAGATAATGTCCAGGCTGACGTCTTCGTCCTTTGCGATTTCCACCCCCGGGTATTCAGCCGCCATCGAGATGGCTCTTGCGGGTAGTTTGGCATTTTCTGCCGTTGCAATGGATACCGTCGAAAGGATCATCGTTCCGAAAACTACCAGAAAAACGATCAAAAAAATCTGATTCCATTTTCCGCTTTTCATATTCATTCCTCCTGCACATTTTAATCAGTGACATTCGGGCTTTTTGTCAAAGGTCCCCGCCACAATCGCCACCCCTTCTAACCTAGGCTCAAGGAAATGTCAATGTCCCTGTTTGCAGTCAGGACTAATTTTTATTGATGATCTGAAATATTTTGTGCGCGTGCTTATCTGTTTGAATCAAGGCAGATATCGTGGTAATTGATTTTATTGAAATTTTTTCAATACCCCGACCGCTTGCGGCAGGGTGGTTAATTTGTAAAAAAAAATTCTTAGCAGCGGTTTTCAGGCTATAAGATGAAAAATTTGGATCCAAAATCTGTTAGTTCCCTCATGCAACAACCCTCTCATTTTAGCCAACACATCATCCATAGATTGCATGAGCGTAGCAGCCGGGGGCCGATTTTTTCAGATCGGGATGTAGATATCAAAACCGCCTCGGCGGTCCTGTTTCTGCTGGGCCGCTACCCGGGGACAGATAGGCTTTCCGGGGAGCCGTGTTTGATTTTAAACAAGCGATCGGCAAACGTCCGCCAACCGGGAGATCTCTGCTGCCCCGGCGGAAGAGTGAATCCGCGTCTGGATGCCGGTTTGGCGGCGCTGCTGCGGTTGCCGGTGTCGCCGCTGGTTCGTTGGCCCTACTGGCGCCGGTGGCTTCATAAACAGCCCCGGGAAGCCGGATGGCTCAGACTTCTTCTGGCAACCGGCATGCGCGAAAGCGTTGAAGAAATGTGTTTAAATCCCTTTGGCCTAAAATTTTTAGGCCCTCTGCCGGCCCAGCCGCTGGTCATGTTTAAACGGGTTATTTTCCCAATGGTGGTCTGGATCTCAAGCCAGAAGCGATTTTATCCCAATTGGGAAGTTGAAAAAATCATTTATATTCCCTTGCGTAATTTATTAAATCCGGCACGCTATGCCCGATATCGATTGCGATTCGAAGCCCAATCCACCACCCCGCAGGTCAACACGTTTCCCTGCTTCCGATACGACAAAGAAAATAATGCAGAGCTGTTATGGGGCGCAACCTATCGCATCACCGCCGTTTTTCTGGACTATGTTTTCGGCTTCGTGCCGCCCGACGTTAATTCCCTCCCGGAAATTCATGGCAGCTTGAACAGGGCGTATCTCTCGAATAATTCAGGTTGAGCCCGTTTGCCCGTTGCCCGTCAGCCCGTTCACCAATTTGTTCGTTGTCTTTAAAATGGTTTTTGTTTGACAGAAGCAGAAGAATTTAATAATATACGAACAGAAGAAAATACGAATAGAAGAAAGGAAGAACAAAATATGCGCAAACTGGCAGTGGCCATGGCCAAGGGCGGTGTGGGAAAAACCACCACCGCGGTGAATCTGGCCCATGGTCTGGCGATGACAGGGAAAAGGGTGCTACTGGTCGACTGCGATATCCAGGGGCAGGTGGCAAAATTTCTGGGGGCCAAGCCCGAATACGGGCTTTATGAATTTATTACCCGCAAAGATAAGGGCGGGAAAACAATTTCGAAAAATAGCACCCTTCATCGATGCCGCCCCAATTTGTGGATTTTAGCCGGCGGTATCGGATTGGTTGAATTGAAAAACTGGCTCGGAGAGCAACCCAGGAATACCCGCCAAACCATTCTCGGGAATCAGCTCATTCCCCAGAAGGCGACGCTTGATTATTTGATATTTGACTGTGCACCGGGCTGGGATGTTCTCAGTGTCAACATCCTTATGGCCGCCAACGAAGTGCTCTGCCCGGTGGCTTTACAGGGACCGTCAATGGACGGCCTGAAAACCTTTTTCAGATACCTGCAGTCCGCACAAAAATTGAATACAGATTTGCGTTTGAACTATGTTCTACCGACACTGTTTGATCGGCGAACCCGCCAAAGCCACCAGATCCTTCAACAGGTCAAACAATATTTCGCCAGACAGATTTGCGATCCGATTCATTATAATGTGCGCCTGTCTGAGGCGCCATCATACGGCCAAACGATTTTTGAATATGAAGCCCGTTCGTCGGGAGCCATGGATTACCAAAAATTAATCCGGAGGGTTATAGGAAATGGCAGCCAGCAAAAACAAGACACCTGATTTTTTTAAAGATGAATCATTCGATCCTGTCGAAGTGGCAACAGGACAGAGCGGACAGGTCGGCCCGGGCAACTCCGGTCAGAATTCTGAAAAGCCGGCGCCCCTTTATGCGGGCAAGAGCGTGGGCCCCAAAACGCGGACAGGTCAGACGCCCAATAAAAAGAAAGCCGGTTTTTACGTATCGGTTGACCTGCTGGATCGCTTTACCCGCAAGTTCTACGAATTGAAGCTGGCCGGTGCTGCAATTGAAAACAAATCTGCATTGCTGGAACTGGCGCTGTCATTTGCTCTGGATGATCTGGATAAGGGCGCTAAAAGCCGGGTTTTGCAAAATATCAGGCCTTAATTAAAAAAGGTTACGGCAAAGATACCGTAACCCTAGTTCATTTTACTGGTAGGCGGTACTGGATTTGAACCAGTGACTTCTACCGTGTGAAGGTAGCACTCTCCCGCTGAGTTAACCGCCCAATTCGGTTTGTAGAACCAATGAGTTGATTACGGGATTTTCGGCGTATAAGTCAAGTGTTTTTAACCTGAATCTTGCCCCGCTTCGCGGGATGAAGCGTCTAATTTTATGATACCAAGGGGCTCCTCATGAAAATTAATGAGAAGATGAAAGCCTCCGACTCGTGCAAAATTCAGGTTATACATCTTGATCCGGCTTGGCTTCCTCCACCTCCGTTGAGGTTTGCAGGTTTTCGGTCGGGAGCTCCGGCTCCACCGTTTCTAAAGGAGTCTCCGTTTCTTCTCCATCTGTTGCGGTTGAAATTTCGGGTTCCGGCTGATCTTCATTAGCAGTTTCATTCATATTTTCAGATAAAGAGCTGCCGAATTCTTCAATTTCTTTGGGGGTCGGCAGATCTTTGAGATTTTTAAGATCAAACACCTCCAAAAAGCGTTTGGTAGTGGCATAGATCAGCGGTCGTCCGGCAATTTCCTTGCGACCCAGCACCCGAATGAAATATCGCTCCAAAAGTACCCGCAGCACGCCGCCGCAATCAACGCCGCGGATATGCTCAATATCGCTGCGGATGACCGGCTGTTTGTAGGCGATAATCGCCAGCGTTTCCAGTGCGGCCTTGCTAAGACGGGACGGCTTGGGCTGCAGCAGGCGCTTGATCCACTCCATATATTCCGGCCGGGTGCGGATTTGATATCCGCCGGCTACCTGATTGAGGAAAAAACCGCCCTGACGCGTTTCATAATCCGCCTCCAGTTCTTCGAGCGCCTCACGGAGTTCTTTCGTTTCCACGCCGGAAATGATCTTTTTTAAGCGGTCGATCGTTAAAGGCTCTTCAGCCACAAACAACAAACTTTCAATTATATTTTTGATATCATCCATTATAAATAAAAGAGTCGCAGTACACCGGTTTGAGCATGTTGAACAATGCGTACCAATGCCAGTTTAACCATTTCCAATATGGCCAGAAAGGTCACGATGACCTCACTTTTATCCGGGTTTTCTGAGAATAGCTCAACAAAGGTCACCGAGTCTTTGGCTTCCAGTCTATCGGTAATTTGGTTTATTCTATCTTTAACAGAAATTTTATCGGCCGTAAATTCCATGCGGTCAGCACCGGGAATTTTTTCAAGAATTTTTTGAAAGGCATCAATTAACTCGAACAGGCCGACCTTGATATATTCTTCTCCCTGAACGGCCAAAAATTCCTGACGATCACGGCCCCTGAGGAACGTTTCTTGGCCCAGAAGATGTCTTTCAGATAATTGCTCTGCGGCGGATTTCATTTGAAGGTATTCCAAAAGGGGTTTGATGATTTCCTGACGCGGATCGTCCTCATCTTCTTCATCCGCGGATGCCGGCAGCAACATGCGCGATTTTATATGAGCCAACGTGGAAGCCATTACGATAAAGTCACCGGCATAGTCGATGTTCATGATCTTCATCCATTCAAGGTATTGCAGGTACTGTTCGGTGACCATGGCGACGGGAATGTCATAAATATCCAATTCATTTTTTTTAATCAGATGAACCAGAAGATCCATGGGACCTTCAAAAATGTTTTCCAGCTGAACTTTGTAAATTTCTTCCTGCATAGGGATACTTTAATTTATTTTAATAGCGGCCCGAACGGATTCCATCGTCGTCCGGGCTGTCTTTCTGGCTCGGTTACAACCGTCAGCAATAATCTCATCAACCAGTTCCGGGTGGGCCTCATAATAGGCGCGCTTTTCGCGAATCGGTTCCAGGGCAATGCTTAAGTTTTGAGCCATCTTCTTTTTACATTCCACACAGCCTATTTGCGCTTTGCGGCAATCCTGGTCAATTTCTTTGACTTCAGCGGCCTTGGTATACAATTTATGAAAATCAAAAACATTGCACACATCCGGGTTGCCGGGATCACTGCGTCGAGCGCGCTGAGGATCGGTGATCATCCGGGAAACCCTGGTGCTGATTTGTTCGGGCGCATCGGATAAAAAAATGGCATTGTCATAGCTTTTGCTCATTTTACGTCGATCAATGCCCAGGATCTTGGGTGTTTCGGTTAAAATAACTTTGGGTTCGGGAAAGACGTTGCCATAGAAATAATTAAATCGTCTGGCGATTTCGCGGGTGATTTCAACGTGGGGAGCTTGATCCACACCGACCGGCACGCCATACGGCTTATACATGATAATATCCGCGGCTTGCAGAATCGGATACCCCAGAAAGCCGAAATTGGACAGATCTTTGTTACTGATTTGAGCGATCTGTTCTTTATAAGTCGGGTTGCGTTCCAGCCAGGGTACCGGCGTGATCATTCCCAGAATGAGAAACAGCTCCGCATGCTCCTTAATTTGCGATTGCACAAAAAGGGTGCTTTTTTCCGGTGTCAAACCGGCGCTGAGCCAGTCAATAATAATTTCTTTCGTATAGTCCTCAACCCTAGCGGTGTCTTCATAATCACTGGTTAACGCATGCCAATCGGCGATAAAATAGAAACATTCGTATTCATCTTGCAATTTTACCCAGTTTGCCAGGGCACCGAGCAAATTGCCCAAATGTAACGGCCCTGTTGGGCGCATGCCGCTTAAAATTCGTTTCTTTTGAACCATGTATTCTGTCCTTGCAATATATTTATGCGACACCACATTAGAAGAAATTTCAAAAATACAATTATCGAGGACGAGGAGGAGCACGAGGACGAGTACGAGGTTATACAACGTTCCTTCGTCGTACTCGTCGTCGTCCTCGTCCTCGTTACCAAACGCCATCTGAGCGACGACTATTTGAATCCACCAAAATATTGTAAATTATTTCTGGGACACCACACTATTGTCCCAGTAAAAAATCCAGCACCGGCTTCAAGAAAAAGGACATCAACCGGCTAAGGGGTCCGGTAATCAGCAGCACCAAAATTATAATCATACCAAAGCGCTCCAGGCGCGAAAAATGCATACTTAAACGCGCGGGCAACAGCATCGCTACGATACGGCTGCCGTCCAGCGGCGGTATGGGAATCAAGTTAAACAACGCCAAAATACAGTTTATGATCACACTGTAGGCCAGCAGCTGAAAAAGAAATTCAAACGGCAGCCCATACTGCGACTGGGCCCAGGAGGCCTTTGTGGATGCCAGCATCTGAAAAAGCGCAGCGGATATGACCGCTAAAATCATATTTGCCAGCACACCCGCTGCTGACACCCATAGCGTGCCTTTGCGGTACTCACGGAAATTGCGAACATTAACCGGCACCGGTTTGGCATAGCCAAAGACAATCGGTGACCCCGATAGCGTGAGGACCAATGGTAGAAGAAGCGATCCAAATAAATCGAGATGTTTAATTGGATTCAGCGTCAAACGACCTGCCAGCCGGGCGGTAGGGTCACCCATTTTCAAGGCCGCATATCCGTGGGCCACCTCGTGAAGGGTAACGGCCAATATCAGCGGCAGGATCAGTAAAATGAATTGAATTAAGGAAAAATTAGCGAACATAGCCTCGAGCATATTCAAGTTCGTCTTTGCGCGTTTTAAGCTTTCCGTTTAATTTGGCATCCAGCGTCGCTTGCAGAATATCGCGATAAATGGGTCCGGGTTCAACCCCCATTTGTTGCAGGTCTTTACCTTTTAAAGAAACCGTCACCCTTCGCAGTCTCGTAAAATAATGGGATATAGCCTTTTTAACCGTATTGTGTTTGGTGATCGCCATCATATATAGGATCAACTCTGTACGGAAGCCGGAAAGTTCTCGATAAAGCGTGCTGCTGGAGACCGGGAGATCACGTGTCAGCTTCAATACACATTTTTCGGCTGCAAAGCGCTCGCTGCAAAAAATTTTCTTGTATTGTGGTGCCAGTTCAAAACGGCTGCATATCTCTTCTGATCTCTGTTGATTGCAGGTGTGAATCAGGACCAAAAAATAAACGACCCACTTCATATAGGATTCGTCTAAAAAAAGCAAATCATGCCAGGCCAGAACTTTTCTAACGGAGTTTAAAATGGATATCAGTTGTTTATCGAATTGGATCGACGGATGAATAAACTTCAATAAGTCAAAGTCGTTGAGCCGAATGATAGCCGGAACCGGATTGTCCTCTTCAAGAATTTGTTTCAACTCGGTAAGGACCCGGCGCCCGCTGAGGCCCCTAAAAAAGTTCATGCTCACCGCATTGGCGATAAGCCCGCGGGTTAATTTGCCGATGGTGAAATCAAAGCGTTGTTCAAATCGGATGGCCCGAAACACACGGGTCGGATCTTCTACAAAACTCAAGTTCTGCAGGACGCGTATGATCTTTTCTTTGATATCTTTGCGGGCCGAAAAAAAATCGATTAAGGTGCCGAATTTGTCAGAGTTAAGCTGGATCGCCAGAGTGTTGATCGTGAAATCCCGCCGGAAAAGATCAAGTTTAATGGAGCTCATTTCAACAATCGGAAGCGCGGCTGGAAACTTATAATACTCCAATCTGGCTGAGGCGACATCGATTTTAAATCCGTCCGGAAAAATAATGACTGCCGTTCCAAATTTTTCATATGTATGGATACGAGCCCCCTCCAATTTAGCATATTTTTTGGCAAAGGCGATGCCGTCACCTTCGATGACAATATCAACATCTTCGTCGGATCGGTAGAGGAACAGGTCGCGAACAAATCCACCGACCACGTACGCCCCGTAGCCGGACTCATCTGCCACCTCACCGACGGTTTTCAGTATATTCAATAAGCGCTTGGAAAGCCGCTCTTTGAGAAATTGGATAACATTTCGTGTGCGAGCAAGTGTCGGTTCTTTGAGCGGATCGGGGAAATCATCAGGAGCCCTTTTAGACTGTCGGACTAAAATATTCAACAGGTCGGTTCGGGTAATGACCCCGGCGATATCTTTGTGGTCAATTACCGGCAAGACACGCTGTTTGTTTTCAATAATTTTTTCCTGAACTTCAGACAGGTCGGCATCGGGTTCTACCGTGGCCAGCTCGGTTGTCATATATTCTTTTACGGGCACATATTCCAGCTTATGATACAGCGCTTTTTCGATGACCTGCCGGGTTATATAGCCGCAAAGATGATCTTCACCGTTTTGTTTTTCGGTAACCAGAAGGGCGTTGATATTGTAACGTGTGAGCAGATCGTTGGCATTCTTACAGGATACATCGGTTCTAACGGTGATCGCCGGCGAAGTCATCAAGTTTTTTGCCTGCCGTTGGGCCTTAATTTTGCTATAGAGGAGCTCAACCAAATTGTTTTCGACCTGCGCCAGGGTCTTGCCCTTGATCGATGCAGAAGCGGCATATCCATGACCGCCTCCTCCCATGGCGGTTAAAATTGCGCCCACATCGACATCGTTAATTCGGCTGCGGGCCACCACATAAATTTTATTTTCCATCCGGGCGATGGCAAAAAGCGCATCCAGATTTTCCATTTTCACCATTTTCTGCACCAGAAATGCAAAATCAGGCATGTATTTTTCGGTGGTCACCGAAGCAACGACCACCTCGATTCCGTTAACGTTAAAGCGGCTTGCAGATTGGATCAGATCGTTTAACAGGCTGACCTGCTCAGGGCTTAGCTCCCTGGCAATCAGATCTGAAACCACATTGAGATTGGCCCCTTTGGACAGAAGAAAGGCTGCGGCCTTAAAGTCCTTTTCGGTTGTGGACGGATACGTAAAAGAGCCGGTGTCCTCATAAATTCCCAAACACATGATCGTGGCTTCGTCTGCTGAAATATCGATTCCTTTTTGAGAAATAATTTCGATTAGCAGGGTGACATTAGCACCACTCATCCGATGAACCTCCAGGTCACCTTTTATATCATTATCCGTGCTTGGGTGATGGTCGTAAATATGGATTTCGATGTCTTTGCGCTTTAAAAGCTTGGACAGCCTACCGATACGACCCGGCTGACGGGTATCCACCAGCACCAACCGTTTAACTTTTGCAAAATCGATATCACTGATGTCGGCCATATTAAACAGATAGGCCATGGAGTTAATGAAGAAATTCTTTAAATTTTTTTCCTGGGAACCCGGGAATACAACAAGCCCATCCGGATAAAGCTTTTGCGCAGCCAGCATAGAAGCTAATGCGTCAAAATCGGCGTTCACATGGGCCGTAATGATGGTTAGATTTTTGGGTTCCTGTTTTTGTTCTTTGGGCATATTCGGCTGACCCTATATAGTGGTTGTCAAAAAAACGTTCCGGTATTCAAACGTTTTTTTCTACAACCATTTATGCCGCAATTCCGTCATTCGGAACATTATTATGGAAGCGGTATAATTTTGGGAATAAATTAAATTATTTTTCGAACACGGTATCATAATTAAGTCAATATTTCCAATGAGATCTGCTGAATCTCGCTGAGGTTTATTGACAACTATTTGAAATCGTTGTAATATTAACTTTCAATGGTGCGAAATGATAAACCCGTTGAGATACAGTTACCCATCTAAAGTCTCAAGGCCATGATCGCCAGACTGCCTGGATGTAAGACCAAATAAAATCCTTAAGTTTATAGGGCTACGCGCCGATATACACTCTAAAACTTGGGACACGGAGAGACATCACGTTCATTCAGCTTAGCGGCCAGTATGGCGGGTTTACGCTTGGTGAATCATTAAATAATTTTTCGAAACCAGATGCCAAATTTGTGGTTCTTGGCAGCCAAATATGATAATAAAAGCTAAAGTAAGGCGTATTTGAGCGCATAAGGGTTTGACAATCTACTATCAGTTCGGATCGTTCCAATTTAATGTGGAGGATTGATCATGGCAGTTTATCAATGGGTAGGTACCAACCGGAAGAATGAAACCCGCAAGGGGGAAATGGAAGCTGCAAATGAAAGGGCAGTTCGATCCAATTTAATGCGGTTAAGAATAACCCCCAGTAAAATAAAAAAGAAACCCAAAGATCTATTTGAAAATGTTTCTTGGCTTCAGCCCATAGTCAAGGAAAAAGATATCATCCTTTTTGCCCGGCAATTTTCCACCATGATTGATGCCGGCCTTCCCATCATCCAATGTCTGGAGATACTTTACACCCAACAGGGCAATAAAACGTTCAAGCGGATGATAAAGGAAATTAAAGAAAAAGTTGAGGGTGGTGCAACCATGGCCGAAGCCTTAAAGCGGTTTCCGAAGCATTTTGATGATCTTTTTGTCAACATGATCGCAGCCGGTGAAGCCGGTGGTATCCTTGATGCCATTTTAAGGCGGCTGGCCGCATATATGGAAAAAGCCGCCAAACTAAAAGCCCAGGTAAAAGGGGCGATGACCTATCCTATCGTAACCTTAATCATCGCTGTTGCCGTACTTGGCGTAATCTTGGTTTTTGTTATCCCCGTCTTTGAGGAGATGTTTGCCGATTTTGGAGGGGAATTACCCATTCCAACCCAGATTGTTGTAGCAGCCAGTGAAATCGTAAAAAGTAAGATTGTATACATTATCATCGGAATTATTATTCTTGGATTTACGGCTAGAAAATTTTATGCTACCGAAAAAGGCCAGGATGTGGCGGACGATCTCCTTTTGAAAATTCCGGTCTTTGGTGAACTGTTGCGTAAAGTCGCCGTGGCCAAATTTACGCGGACCATGGGGACCATGCTTGCCAGTGGTGTGGCTATTTTAGAGGCTCTTGATATTGTTGCCAAGACGGCCGGAAACCGGACGGTTGAAAAGGCAATTTACGATGTCCGGTCCGGTATAGCTGAAGGTCGCACTATGGCCGATCCGTTGCAGGAAAGTGGCGTTTTCCCAGCGATGGTATGTCAGATGATTTCAGTCGGTGAATCCACCGGTGCTCTGGACGCCATGCTGGAAAAAATCGCCGACTTCTACGACGAGGAAGTTGACCAGGCGGTTGATAACCTCACCGCTTTAATAGAGCCGTTTATGCTTGTGTTTTTAGGGGTAATGATTGGCGGTCTGGTGGTCGCCATGTATTTGCCGATATTCAAGATGGCCGGTGCGATGTAATAATTTTACTGGATTTCCGATAACTCACGTTACCCCGAACATCGCTTTGCATTTTATGAGTACCCCTTCACTTATACCCGAAAAATATTTCAAAACCGAAATTAAATGGTTGATGTTTTTCCGGATTTTGTTTTCGGTTTTGTTGCTCGGGTCGACTATTGTGCTGCATCTCGGTGAAACCGCCACTCCCATGGAACCGTCTCTTCTGGTTCTGTATGGCTTTATCATCACGATATTTCTGATATCCTTGGTTTACAGCCTGCTTCTGAAACGCGTTAAAAAAACGAGTTCGTTTGCCTTTATTCAAATTGGCATCGACACCTTTTTTGTCACGCTGATTATTTTCGGGACAGGCGGTTTTTTAAGTGTATTTTCTTTTCTGTATTTGGTTGTCATCATTTATTCGAGTATGTTGCTGCCCATGCGGGGCACAATGATTATTGCAGCCTTTTGCAGCATCCAATTCGGTTTTTTGATTGAATTTGAATATTTCGGTATCTTGAATCCATTCGGCACCGATGCAAATTTATTGGCGACTGCCTATGGGTGGAATCAGATATTTTTCAAATTGTTGATCACCATGATCGCCTGTTTTGCGGTGGCTTTCTTGAGTAGTCTATTAGCGGAACAGACGCGCATTACGAAAAAAGAACTGCGGAGGATGGAGGGTCATGTCAAGCGGGTCGAAAAGATGGCTGCCATCGGGGAAATGGCAGCTGGTTTAGCTCACGAAATAAAAAATCCCCTGGCTTCATTGTCAGGATCCATTCAGCTTTTAAAAGAAGATATGCGATATGATCCTGATCATGACCGCTTAATGCAAATCATTCTGCGTGAAGCCGATCGCTTAAGTTCTTTAGCAAGCAATTTCCTTTTATATGCCCGGCCGCCCGCAGGCAAGGTTGAGCCCATTAAATTAGACCGGGCGGTGTTGGAAGCTGCTGAACTCTTTGAAAAAGATGGTTCAAACAACGGCCGCATCACAACCTCCAAAAAGGTATCTCAGGACGTATGGGTTAGCATGGATCCCGGTCATCTTCACCAAATTTTATGGAATCTGCTGTTGAATGCCGCCGAGGCAATTGACGGTGAAGGTCATATTGGAATAGAAATGTTTCCTTTAAAGAATAAGCATGCCTGTGTTATCATTACGGATAATGGATGTGGCATATCCAAAGAGACGCTGACCTCGATTTTCGACCCGTTTTATACCACCAAACCAAACGGAACCGGGTTGGGTCTGTCGATCGTTCACCGAATCCTTGACGCTTACGACGCCTGGCTAAACGTAGAGAGCGAGCCAGATAAAGGAACGACGGTCACGTTAAATTTTAAACAGATTGCCCCACCCGTCTAGAGCGTTTGTCTGAATAACGTTCCGATAGCGTTGGTTTTTTGAGACTTCTTGGGATTATCGATAACGCCCAATATTGCCTGATCCAAACGCTCTAATAGTTTTTCTTCATTTTTAAAGACATCAAAACATGGGTTGCTCCTTGAAAGGCATCGCCTTGTTTGTGAAAAAACCCAATCACCGTCTCATAACTGCATGGGATCTGATACTGTTTACTGATGAAGCCCTGAAAGGCTTTGGCCGTCCAAAATGTTCGCTCCGCTTATGGTGGCTGATCAATAAGTTCCACCCGTTCGCAGGCCTGCTGATCATTGATAATGGCCATTCTACCTAGCCGCTTTTTGACAATCAGCCCGTCGACACCGCATTGATTGAAACGGTTAATCCACTTTCTCAATGCACGATTGGTTACTAACAGTGCGCTGCAAACAAGATCTCTGTCGGCACCGGCCAAGAGCATCTGGCTGCCGGTACAGCGTGTGGCTGTTTCATTGGAACCCACCCGGGAAACTTGCTTGAGTTCTTCGATGGTCGCGGTTTCCGGATCGGGAATGAGTAAAGACCGTGCCATTGATTGAAATATGGCACATCGTTCCGTAAAAGTCTAGATTTTTTTCAATAAAAAAAATATGCCGGCCTATTTTTCAGCGGCAATCAAAGCCGCACCGATCGCAGCGGTGCTAAGCGGTTCTTCAGGAGTGATGATGTTTTTTCCGATCTGTTTTTCCATAGTCTTTACAAGACCGATATCCACGGCACCGCCGCCGGTCATGGCACAATCCTCTTCAACTTTCATTCTTTGGGCCATGGCGCAAATCTTGGCTGCCAGGGTTTGATGCAGACCGGCGATAATATCTTCTTTGGCCATGCCTTCAGCCACCCGCGAAATGGCCTCTGTTTCCAAAAAAACCGCACATCCGGTGGTAAATTTTGCGGGCCGGGTTGCCTGAAGGGATAACTCCCCCATCTCTCTAATCGTTACGCCTAGAACCTTGGCAATGATCTGCAAGATGCGTCCACTTCCCGCCGCACATTTATCGCTGACCAGACAGTCAGCCACTTTTCCTTTCGGGCTGACTTTTATGACTCGACTGGATTGATTGCCCACCTCAATTAATGTGCGTACCGTTGGTATCAGGTAGTGGACACCCCGGCTTTGGCAGGAGATCTCGGTGATCTTTGTAAAGGGCTGGGAAATAAATGCAGCCCCGAGACCGCAAGCGCCGATGCGCTTTATATCCGAATGCGTCAATTTCGCTTTTTGCAGGGCCTCAGTCAATACGCTCTCGGCGGAAAGAGCAAAATTTCCTTCGATCGGTCTGATACCGGCGGAAATGATTGCTCCGTTTTGCATGATTACGGCCTTGGAAATTGCGGAACCAATGTCTAGTCCGGCGACATAGGGCATTGCGCTATCATCCTCTGCTTCGATTTAATCAGGTCCGGCCTCGGTTGGATTCATCATCGAAAAAAGTAACCGCTTCCAAATGACGTTCTTTGGCTCTTTGTTTCAGTTCATCTGCACTGATTTTTTCAATTTCTTCGCCGGCAATGAGGGCCGCACCCAATGCTCCGGTGATCAGGGGCTCGGGAGGGACAATTGCCGGAAAACCGATTTTTTCCTCCAAGGCCTTGCAAAGCCCGATATTTTTGGCCCCGCCTCCGGTAATGGCCACTTCTTTTTCGATATTTATCTTACTGACCATGGAATAAATTCGACTGGCATTAGCCTTGTGAATGCCGGCCAGAATATCCTCAACAGGGGTTCCTTCCGACAATCGCAAAAGCGCCTCCTGTTCGGCAAACACCGTACATAAACTGCTGATATCCGACGGCCGGGTGGATCGCAGGGACAGCTCTCCGATATCTTCGAGTCTGACGCCTAAAACATCGGAGATGACCTCTAGAAATCTTCCGGTTCCAGCGGCACATTTATCATTCATGATAAAGTTGCTCAGCTTGCCGTTTTTAACCTTAATCCCTTTAGAATCCTGCCCCCCGATATCGATGATGGTCTTAACTTCAGGAAAAAGCCAGTTGACTCCCCGCATGTGACAGGTTATCTCCGTCACCTGATGATCCGCAAAGGGGACGTTGATGCGGCCATAACCGGTGGCGACAATATAATCGATTTTTTCAAAGGGCACGCCGGCCTCAGCCAGCGCATCTTCCATGACTTTGTGCGCCAATCGGCGATGTTCCGCCCCGGTCGGTTTAATCACCGTCGCACAAATCTGTTTTTGATTTTTAATAACGACTTTGGTAATGGTGGAACCGATATCTAAGCCCGCAAAAAACATCAGATTTGTCTCTTTGAAATCAATTGGAATATGAATGCTAAGGGATTATTCGATTGCCTCTGCAAAGGCTTGAAACCGGGTTCGCAACGTTTCCAAAGCAGCGGTTGAATAATCCTGTTCGATAATTAAAACCGGCAGCTCCAAACTTTCCAGGTAATCCTTAACAGCCGGGACCTCATAACCATGGATATCACAGTTGCGGATAATATTGCCATAGACACCGTTGACATTCCATTGCTTGGCAAAGTCCTTTAAATAGCCAAACCGCTTTTCCAAGTCCTCTTTATAGCTCGTATCGGACTCTGCAAATGTGCGCGGGCATTTGACTTCCAACAGATAGTGTCGCGCTATAGCGTGAAGCGAATCCTGATTCTCTTCGATATCATGCCAGAATGGCCGTGTGCCCGTAGCGGTATCTTCTATGATGATATTGAATCCGGAACTCTCAATCAGGTCGGTAAAGGCGATATTGTCAATCAACGAGCCCCAGATGAGCAAACGCCCCCTTTTTTTCTCGGGTCGGTTGGACCGCGTCTTGACTTCATCGAGCACCTCTTCTAAAAGAGCGTTGCCTTCTTCCACCGGTATCATCATGATCGCAATGATAACCTGCAGCATTTCAGAACCGGTGACCAGCGGCGGATCCGGCTTTCTTAAATCG
>JAUVTR010000245.1 GCA_030601425.1 Desulfobacterales bacterium | reverse complement strand
TTTAAAAAGCGCTGTGAAAAAAAAGGGGTTAATCTGGATGACGTTTGCATCACTGCTGTCACCATCCGGGAGGGCGGTGTTGATCGCGCGATCCAGCTCAAGGAGAAAGGGATTGGTCCTGATCGCTGTTTGATGATGGTTTCGACCGAAGAGGAGCACCATTTTGCCAATTCAGGAACGACGTTGCCGGCATACTGGAAAGAAGCAGAGCGTTGCATCAAAAAATGCTCCGACGCCGGGCTTAAGATGTGCGGCACGGTCAGCACCATCTGGGGCAGTCCTATCGCCGGGGCGACAGAACTGCAAGATGCCGTCGAGTTTACCAAGCGATGGTTGGAAATCGGCGCCTCCGACATCGAACATGCCGACCATGACGGCAGTGCATCGGCGCCGGATGTATATCGCTATTTCTCAATGATATTGGATGAAATACCGGACACATCCCTTCACATCGCTCACTTCCATGAAACCAAACGGGTATCGTCGGCATCGGTTTTAGCGGCGCTTCAAGCCGGTATCACTTATTTTGAAGCAACGATCGGCGGTATGGGCGGCCAACCGGCAAATTTTTTGGACGATTGTCCGGTGCCGGGAACCGGTGAGTACTATTATGAAGATCCGCGCTTCGTTGGTCTGACCTGTCTGGAGGATATGCTGGTTCAGATCGATGAGATGGGAATTGAGCACGGCTACGATGTCGATCGCGTCTTATGGCTGGGACGCCAGATGGAACGCACCGTTGGCAAGCGCCTGCGCAGCGAAGCGGCCATTAACGGACGTACCCTGAAGGAAGGCCACCCCAAATTTGCACGGCCCGGACTTAAAAAATTAAAAGAAAAACTAAAGGAAAAACCCGGGCAGAACTGGCCCAAGGAGTGGGATGCGACGCCGGTGCTGCCAAAACAATACCACCCCTAACCTAAATTGAGCGTTTCAAATTTAAAAAAGGGATCATTTTGTCTTATAATCAGGGTTCCTAATATTATCGTAATCGTCCTCGTGCTCCTCCTCGTCCTCGATAATGTATCAAATACGAGCACGAGGACGACGACGAGTACGAGGAGGAATAGGGTTTCAATCTGTTTCTTTTTGCCCGGGCTGACTTTCAGGATCAAGCGAATAATATTCTTTGGGCATTTGGGGCTCATTCAAGATCGCCAGATTGGGAACAGGATATCGAAAAGCCCCCTGTTTTCTGATAAATTTTAATCCGTCAATGAGTTGTTCAAATTTCGAGTAAGGCACGGCGAAGCTCATCTCAAAATCTTGAGTTCCCCCAAAAACCCGTTCACCGACACCCGGAATCATGTAGGTGCATTCATCTGATTGGCTGACTCCGGCAACCCATGAAGAACAACCCCCTCTGCCGCTACTTAAGGATTTAATTCCCGGGCCATGTCTAAAATTAGCGGCCGTAATCAGCGTGATCATCTGCGCGGGATTTCCGTAAACAACCGCCAGATCGGGCTCGAATTCGCATTTGCTTAAAGGAGACAACCAAATTTGCTCGATCGAATTTAGCGGCAGTCGCGGATAAGCTGCTTCCATTTTTTTGGAACAGTCTTCTTGATCTTGATAGTGCCCGGATATTTTTCCTTTAAGAAATAAATCCGGTTTTATATACCCGAGAATAACCGAGCCCAGAGGGCAGGCATGATCTTCTTTGCGAAAGGCCATTGTCCAGCCGATTGTCCTGGCAATCGTCATACCCTGACATACTGCCAGACGATTTCCAATGTCCTTAAGAGGAAATTTTGCTTTCTGTTGAATTTTATCACCGGCCTTTGCCAGCTTGATCCCTACCGGAAGGGTAAGTGGATGACAGTACTTATCAAGCGCTTCGCACAGTTCGATGGTGGTTGCTGACATGACACCCGTCCTTTCATTTGGAGTCATTTTGTTTTTTTTAATTGGTTGTTTTCAAACCGCAACGTTTAAAGCCCTGACGTGCTTTGACTCCGCCGTATCCGGCAGCCGATTCCTTTCAGATTGGGCGTGCCGAACTCTTTGCCCAGCGTTTCCATCGAGGTGAGCATATTAAAGTTGGATGTTTTCCAGTCGTACTGGGATTCTGGTTTAGCCTCGGGAAACCACCATCCATACGAGGCATTGATCACTTTGAGATGAATGGCGTCGGTCACATGCGCGATCTGAGTTATCGCTCCTTTGCTGGTTTCAATGATTACGGCATCGCCATGTTTGATACCATATTTCTCTGCTGTTTCCGAATGGATCTCAACCTTTGGATGCGGTCTTTTTTCTCTGAGCCGCTTTAGCCATCTGTATGATGAGTGCAGGTAAAAACGGCTTTTGGAACTGGTCAAAACCAGGGGAAAGTCTTTATTCTCTTTTTCCGGGAGACCGCTGAACTGAGGCAGGGGTGGAAGATTGAACTTGTTGGCCTGAGATAATGACAATTCTACTTTTCCGGTGGGGGTTTTAAAACCCGAGGATCGATATTTCTGAAATTGCTCGGCCCCTTTGAGATATCCCTGATCAACGAATTCCGGGTAACTGATGCCGCTGGGTTTCAATATTTCATCCAGCAGTTTCTCATAGTCATCATACCAGTATTCCTCGGACGTGAGGGCTTTTCCCAGTTCATTTAAAATCTTTATATCGGGCCAGCATTCCTGGGGCGGGTCAACCACCTTCGGACGGGCGAGAATGTAGCCGTGACCAAGCCCGTAATGGCCAATATCATTGAACTCGAAATGCGTGGCCGCGGGCAGCACGATATCCGCCATGGAAGCGGTTGGCGTCATGAATATGTCCGCGACGGCAATAAAATCGAGCTTCAATAGGGTTTCATAGGTCCTTTGGCTGTCGGCGTAGGTCACTAACGGATTGGTGCCCTGCATGTAGGCGGCTTTGACCGGGTACGGGAATCCCTCGAGGACCGCCTTTCTGAATAGACCCGGAGGAACGGTCATCATGCCAGGGATCGTTTCGTGATAGGCATGAATCATTTCCTTCCTTTTTGAAGGAATCAGATCTGCTCTGACAAATTTCCCAAATGGGGCTGTTTTGGGTTCATCGGGTTTAATATTGCCGCCCGGTATGTCGAGATTTCCGCTTATGGCCATCAAACAGACCAACGCCCTGGCCGTATTAAAATTGTGAATCGTCTGTTCGATGGGATTGCCCCATTGAATGGCCGCTGGACGGGAATGGGCATAAAACCTTGCTGCTTTCCGGATAAGATCCGGCGATATCCATGTTACCTCAGACATTTTTTCCGGCGTATAATCCTGGATATGCTTAACCAAATCGTCGAAGCCGGATGTCCAATTTTGGACGAAATCCTCGTCATAAAATTTTTCGTTGATGATAACCTGCAGAAAAGCCAAGGCCAGGGCATTGTCGGTCCCCGGTCTTATCTGAAGCCAATATTTGGCTTTTTGAGCGAGTTCTGTTTTTCTGGGGTCGATTACGATAAGTTCGGTACCATTTTTCAACTGCTTCAGCAGAAGGCTGCATATCATACCTTCTTCGTTGGTACTGGTGATATTGCTCCCCCAGAGCATAACGGCCTTGCTCGGGTGATGAAAATCCGCGACCGGATAAAACCCGCAGGTGTGCGTTGCGGTTATCTCTCGGGGGGCATGGCAGACATCCTGTACACCGACGACATTCGGCGAACCAAAGGTATTGGCCAGACGGTTCAGGACAAAAAGTTCCAGACCTTTGGGCATCCCCTGGCAAAATGCGACTCCTTTTGCGCCAGAGGTGTCTTTAATCTTATTAAGGTTCTCACAGATGTCCCTAATGGCCTCGGTCCAGGAAATTCTCTGCCACTTGCCTTCTCCGCGGTCTCCGATCCGTTTTAGAGGATATTGGAGGCGGTCGGAATGTCTGAGCCGGTCAGGAGATAGGGTGCCTTTAGTACAGACATAGCCTTTATTTAAAAATCCTTCGGGATCGCCTTTGACTTTCACGATCTCATTATTCTTAACGCCAACAACAAGCGCGCAACCCCCGTGATCCATTCTTCCACAATGCGTCTTTACCCAGCGAATATCGTCTTTCATGGTAAAACAAGTTCCCTTCTTCTATCCTTCCAATTGGCTAAATGATTAGGTACCCTTTTTTCGCCCGGGTCCTACCTGAATTTTGCACGAGCCGGAGGCTTTCATATCCTCATTAATTTTCACGCAAGATTTAGGTCATAATTTATTCCGGCTATTATACCGGCAGCAACAAAAATACGGCCTCCAAAACCAACCCGGACAGTGGCGGCTCTCATGCCGAACCTACTGTCCGTTTCGATTTTTATTGATCGGGGTGAATCTAACAGAATGCGAAGGGGTTGACAACTTAATTGCGCAATTTATGCGGAAAAGGCTTTGCCGATCTTGGTGCCTGTAAAGACCACAATCAGAAGCGGTGTGCCGATTCCGATCAGGGACTTTTCAAACAGCCGATTTTGGGGTATATAGTGGTTGTCAAAAAAACGTTCCGGTATTCAAACGTTTTTTTTATACAACCCCTTATTCCGCAATTCCGTCATTCGGAACATTATTATGAAAAGCGGTATAAACGGCAAACAGATAGGTTGAAGAACAAAAATTTAGGAAGATCAATGGTGTTTTATTTAAAAGACAGTTGAGGATAAGTAATCGTTATGGATAAAATCGAATATCGTCCAATCGGAATTATTCACACGCCGTTCAAAACGCCTGATGGGACTCCTATTCAGCCGAGCGGTGCTTCAGGGGTTGAAGCAGAAATTGAAGTCTTTCCGGAATATTTCGAAGGTCTCGAGGATCTTGCAGGCTTCTCTCATATTATTATTCTCTATCATTTTCATCTGGCAAAAACCTACAAACCAAAGGTGAAGCCCTTTTTACATAATGAATATCATGGTCTGTTCGCCACCCGCGCTCCGGCGCGCCCAAACCCGATAGGCTTATCCGTTGTCAGGCTTGTCGGAATTGAAAAAGGCAACCTCCAGGTGCGAGACATTGATGTGGTGGATAAAACCCCGCTGCTAGATATTAAACCCTACATCCCGGAGTTTGATATTCAAAAAGTTGAACGAATCGGATGGCTGGAAAATAAATCCAAAGAAGTGGATAAAGTCGTAGATGACGGTAGATTTGCTAAATGAATCGTTCGGTGAGCGTCACTTTAAGTTGCTTCAATAGGGCTGCTGGCTACATTTTTCTCTGTAAAAGCTAAGCTGATTTGTCATATTACAATAAGCGCTTGCATGCAGCAGATAGCATCTATAGCGGTTGTCATAAATATGTTCCGTTTGCCGGATTCGCTAACAAGGGAAAATGTAATGTGTAACAGCTTAAAATTATTACAAAAATGACAACCGCTATCGGAACGTTATTTTGACAAACGCTCTATTCGACCTCGATT
>JAUVTR010000063.1 GCA_030601425.1 Desulfobacterales bacterium | reverse complement strand
CGGGCGCTTGTCCGCCTCGGATAAAATGCATTTTTGAGATAGCTTCAGTAATATGTTAGTATAAACCCACTCACACCTCAATATTATTTTATCTCAGACGCTATCCTCACTGTGTTTGGGTGTGGAGTTTACAAGTGGTTTCAAAACCTCAGATTAGGTTTAAGGGCCCCGCTAGCAAGCGGGACTTCGCATCTTATCTTATTATTTTAAGGTGCTCAGCAAGGCGCGAGTCGATGCAAAAGCGCAGCATACATGGGAGTATGTGAGCATTTTGAAGAGGCTCGCAACGCAGCCATTGGGCCTTAGATGGGGTTTTGAAACCACTTCTAGACATTAAAGCGAGGCTTATTATTCTGATGAGGAGATGATTGTAATTCCGGCAAACCGATGATATAAAATCGCCAGCCCATCGAAAAACATGTGGCAGAAGATCTGTTTGTTTCAAATCAATAAGGGGAGATTCGTATGTATCGCTATTTGTTTAGCTCAATTCGGATCAATACGCTGGAAATAAAAAACCGAATCGCCTATCCTTCGCTGGGTTTGCTGTATTCAAGAGACGGAAAGCTCAACGGTCGCTATTTTAACTATTTTCAGGAAAGGGCCAACGGCGGTGCGGGGCTGGTAACGGTCGGACCGGTCGGTGTTGACTTTATCGGTTCCGGTGCCATTGCGCTATCCTTGGCCCATGATGAGGCCATACCCGATTTCCGAAAACTTAGCGGGATCATCAAGGACGGAGGCGCCAGGGCCTGGGTTCAGCTGTTTCATGCCGGTGCGTATTCACATCCGATGTTTGTTGATGGCCAGCAGCCGATTGCGCCTTCAGCAGTTTATTCGCGCTATTCCCAGACAACGCCGCGTGAAATGACTGTGGAAGACATTCATCAGGTCCAGGAAGCCTTTGCACAGGCAGCCGAAAGGGCGAAGGCAGCGGGTTTTGACGGTGTCGAAATCCTGGCTTCAGCTGGATATTTAATTACGCAATTTCTCTCTCCGCGGACCAATCAACGCACTGATGACTACGGCGGCAGTTTTGAAAATCGGGTGCGCTTTCCCAGAGAATTGATTGAGTTGGTGCGCAAGCGCCTGGGATCGGGTTACCCGTTAACGATTCGCATGGCGGGAAACGATTTTGTGCGCGGCAGTAATACAGACGCCGACACCCCTGAATTTGCCAGGGTTTACGAACAAGCCGGTGCGGATGCAATCAATGTGACCGGCGGCTGGCATGAATCGCGCATACCCCAACTGCCCATGCATCTGCCCCGGTCGGCCTTTGCATTTTTAGCCTTGAATATCAAAAAAGCGGTTTCGGTTCCGATCATCGCATCCAATCGCATTTCAGACCCCAACAGCGCCGAACAGATCATTAAAGACGGTTATGCCGACATGGTCAATTTGGGTCGGGTGCTGATTGCCGATCCCCAGTGGCCCCAAAAGGCCTTTGAGGGCAAGGTTGATGAAATTCGTCCCTGTGTGGGCTGCTCCCAGGGTTGCACTGATGAGGTTTTTAACGGGCGTCCTGTTTTTTGCGTCGGCAATGCCCGGGCAGGCTTTGAGGGCGAACGGCAACTTTTAAAAACGGATGACCCCAAAAAAGTCATGGTCGTGGGTGCGGGCGCCGGTGGTCTCGAAGCCGCCGTAACGGCTGCGATCTGCGGCCATCAGGTTGATGTATATGAAAAAGATTCAGATATCGGCGGACAACTGTGGATTGCGGGTGCGCCGCCCCATAAACAAGAGATATTAGAATTTATCCGGTATTATCGGGCCCAAATAAATAAACATCAAATCCCGTTGCATCTGAACACAACTGTGGATACCCATGTCGTCAAGAAGCAGAATCCGGATTACATTATTCTGGCAGAGGGTGCCGAGCCATTACTGCCACAAATCGATGGTTATGATGATCCCTGTGTTTATTCTGCCTGGCAGGTTTTGAAAGGCAATCCGCTTCTTGGTAAATCCGTTGCCGTAATTGGCGGCGGTTCGGTTGGCCTGGAAACAGCATTGTTCATAGCGGCCAAAGGCACGATTACACCTGAAACACTTCATTTTTTATTTATGTATGAAGCGGTCAGTCCTGAACGATTGCGGGAATTGATGTTTCAAGGATCTTCGAAAGTTACCGTTTTTGAGATGCTGTCCAGAATCGGCCAGGATGTCGGCAAGTCAACCCGATGGATTTTGTTTGATAATTTAAAGCGCTTTAAGGTTTCGGTAAAGACCGGCACTACGGTGACATCCATCCGCAAGGGAACTGTGAAATTCAAAAAAGACGACAAAGAAGAAGAGATGCAATTTGACCATGTCGTCCTGGCCTCCGGTTCTCAATCTGTTCCGGGACTTTCAGCCAAAGTCAAAAAACTGGGGATTCCGTTTGCGACGGTGGGCGACGGTATCCGGCCGGGCAAACTAAATGAGGCCATCCATGGCGGGTTTCTGGCAGCGGTGAACATATAGCTCATAGCTGATAGCTCAAAGCCGATCCACAGATTTCATTGGATTTGTGATTTAATAATCCACAGATTACGCAGATTAGCGCAGATTTGAAAAATTAATATTAAGAGATATTTATCAGCTTAAATATCTGTATAATCTGCGAAATCACCGGATAAGAATTTAACCTAAAGAAATAATCTGCGTTAATCTGCGTAATCTGCGGATATTATTGAATCTGTGGATCAATTTGCTATGAGCTGCAGGGCTTAAAGCCCTGCGATGGCCTCCCGGTCTTTTTAGGGCTTAATTCTTTCCAGCACATCACCATTTTCATCCAGCAAAAAAATCATAAATCCGTTGTCGGCGGCATCTTTTGCCAATTCTTCATATAAAATTGCCTGAACCTCATACTTGCGGCCTTTCTGGCGTGCCAAATTCAGGAAGCATTGCTGAGCTTCTTCTTTGGAATGAAAAGCCGGAATAAATGAGATATTTTCCTGTTTGTCGTGCTGGCCGAGGAACTGCTCATTTCCACCGGGATCCTGGACGACCACCCACACCCATTGATTTTCAGCCTGTGCATTTGTCATTTTTGCACCTTAAATAAATCCGGTTTTTTTCGAACCGCGCTTACAACGTCGTCGACCTTTCCGATGGAGCGACGGTCACCGCCGCGTAGTTTGGATAATACATCAACCATAATTGTTAATTCTCCGTATTCATAAACGCGCATGAATTAGCTCCGCATAAAGTACCCGGCATTTTTCTGAGATGCAATCTAATTTTTTTTGGAAGAGAGTCTGAGAGAATTCAATGGATTGGATCGCTAAGCAAGGATCATGACACCCAGATGGGAATTAAAGGCAATTGGGCGCTTGTCCGCCTATATTTGTGCCATATGGCATTATCTGAGGCGGATTAGGTGCATTTTGAGGGTGGCTTCTTTTTAGTTTTGCAATGCCATTTCATAAGCTTGCTCAGAATAGCCTTGGATTCCATGACCATTAATTACAACAAAGGGAACCGCTTTTCTTGTTGTAAATGCCATCATCCGGCGGGCAGCATCCCTATCTTTTTCAATATCATATACCGTAAATTCTATTCCCCTTGAACGGAAGAAATTTTTGGCCTTATTACAATAACCGCACCAGCTCGTAACATAAATCTCCACTGTTGGCTCTTCGACCGCCTCAGCTTCTTCTGCAGATTCGTCTAAGATATCAAAAAAATTGGGGGGCAGACCCGCATTCTGGCTTTCCACATTTGGCGGGGGGTTATCTTGAGGTTTTGGGTCAGCAGATGAAACTTCTTCCTCATCGCTGGCTTCAGAAATATCTTGAGGCGGTGAATCAGAAAAATGAATGACTCCTTTGTCATCCACCCATTTGTAAATTTCCGCCGAAGATGTCCCGATAACTAGAATCAGCACGAAAAATGCTAAAAAAAATCCATTCACCTTCACGCTTTTCTTTCCTTTTGTTAAGGTATATTTGGGCTCAGATAGCGATCAGGACTTACCAACCCTATATGGATTATCGGTTAAGTTGAAAGAATGTTTAGCGGAAAAGAACTGGATAGAGAAGGATTACCGGGGGCTGTAATAAATTTATCCAGGTTTCGATTCGGTTTGGTTGCCTTTATTGGGACCCTGGCGCTGCCAGTCGATTTGGGTTTTTATTTCGCTGAGTATAAAATTACATTTAATGCTTAAGGCGATTTCCTCTTCGCTGGGCTCAGCTCCGCTGGATTTTTTCACAAAATTCTGGGCCGTCTTGATGGCGACCTGCATGTCTTCGTAGAATAAGCCCACTCGGGCCAAACTGTTTTTAGGCGGACCCGCCATCAGGTTTAATTTCCAAAATGGGTCTTTTGAAGAGGTTTCCGGCTGGTCCTGGGCAATCGGGTTGTTACGTTGAAATCTGATCTGATTCCCGATTTCATTTAATATAAAGTAGCTTTTTAAGGCATTGGCGATTTCTTTTTGGCTGGGTTCAATTCCGGTGGTATCCCTGACATATTTCAATACCGCCAAAATCGCATCTGTCATTTGTTTGCCGACTCGGAAAAGCTTTGCCAAAATTTACCCCTCGCCAAATGTAAATGGATGTACTAAAAAATATAAAAAATCCGCAGGTGGTCGGTCCTCATTGAGCCTTAATAGGTCCAACGATTTGAATCACAACCGGAAAATCCTGCAACATTGCAGGTATTTTTGCCTTGGTTTCAGGATGCGATCCGTCCAAACCCACGATGATGGCCTGATTACCGTTTGGGTCCAGACCAATCCCGACCGAAACAACGCCTGGCATATCTAAAAACAAGGCTTCGTGTTGTTTTTTAACTTCCTGAATCGATGATGACATGTCCAGATCATCTCCCAGCGCCAGCAGGGGTATTATAAGTACGACACTCAGTACGATCGTTCTCATAGTGAAATCCCCAAAGCGCTAAATACATTTCCGATGCGGTTAATGATGGTGGTCGTATCACTGCCGGCAAACAAAAGCCCGGTTAAGCGGTTATTATCGTCCAGCACGGCCGAACCGCTGTCTCCGCCCTGGCTCATGGCGCCGGCCAACAACTGATCGGTGAAACGCGCTATCTGTCCTGCTCCGTATTGGACATTGGCAGTTACGTCGACCTGTTGAATCTGTCCAGTCGTAAAACCGGTGGTCCGTCCACTTTTCTTAATGGCCATGCCCAGTTCACCCTCAACCGTGCCCTGAATCGGTCCGATATTTAGGATCTCATCCTTCACATCTGCCGGATCAAGCGGTGTAGCTATAGCTGCATCAACAAGGTTATCCTCAGCCTGTACTTTGGCCACTTTATAACGGGTATTGCTGTTGATGACCTGGCAACCGGCATTGAAAACAGCGATCATCGCATTGGCAAACGGACACTCACTTGGCTCGCCTTCAAATGAGATCGGAACAAATTGCGTTAGATTTGCAATGTGATCCTGAGGAAAATTGCCGCCATCAAAGGGACCCGGCTGCAAAATCGGATCTCCAATTTCAGCATCGTTGCTGTTAGCCAGAACGTGGTTGTTGGATAGAATGACTTTTTGGCCGTTTTTTGTTACCCAGCACCCCAGCGTTCCGGCGGTAATGGCTACATGGCCGACGCTGACTCCCCCTGGTGCTGGACGGAAACGGTCAGTGGGGGCCTGCAGGGCCCGGATAACGCCGGTTTGTACCACGTCGGTGGGTATGCCCGTAACGGCTGCCGGCACCAAATCTTGGCCTGATAGCTGAACTGCATCTACTTTCTTTTTCACAGAGCACACAATGCAAAGGGTAGAACTTCTTTCACCCCCGGTCTCTTTATAGCCAACTCCGGTGGCAACGACATTTGCCCGTTTGAGAAGATTCTCACGATTACTTTTAAGGATACCTCTAATGGTGTTTAATTCATCTGCCATGATGCCCTCCTTTCATTTTGAAAACCCAAGCATTAAGACCGATATTACCCATTGATTAAACCCATTCGCTTAGCACCTTGCGCGAATACAATATCAAGTTTGACAAAGATACTGCTCTAAATCATATTGTCAATATAACTACATAACAACATTTTTTTTTATTACCTGAATTTTGCACGAGTCGCAATTTGAAATTAAATAAAAAAACAGGCTATTGGGTGTATCGGAGTGGAGAATTAGAAAAGAACCCTTCAGCAAAACCTTAAAAAAGAGGGTGGATTTAGGGTCGGATATTCTCTGAGTCAGCTATCTTGTGTGGCCTTTTTATCCGGAAGGATCAGGTTTAAAATTACCCCCACGAGCGCTGCCAGACCCACACCTTTGAGTGTGAACGCGCCCGCTGAAAAGGTAATCCCTCCGATTCCAAACACCAGAATAAGCGCGACAATCAAAAGATTTCTAAGATCCATTAATTGCGTTCGGCTCTTTTTTAGGCAATTGATTCCGACCACCACAAGCGAGCCAAAAAATATAATCAGGATTCCGCCGGTTGCCGGGCTCGGTATGGTTTGAAGCAAGGCGCCCAGTTTACCCAAAAAAGCCAGCAGTATTGCAAACAGTGCGGCCCAAACCATTAAGGCCGGCTCAAACCGTTTTAGGGTGGCCACCGTTCCCGTGACTTCGGCATAAATGCGAAGCGGGGGGCCGCCGATACAGGCCGCAAATGTGGTTGCAGCACCGTTGCCCAGCAGCGTGCGATGGATACCTGGATCTTTCAGATAATCATTTTCAGTAACCTCGCCAATGGCGAGGATGTCGCCAAAATGCGCAATTATAGGTACAACGGCGGCCGGCACCAGAAACACGATGGCATCAAATTTAAATTCTGGGATTACAAACCCGGGAAAAGCGATCCACGGTGCGTCGGCAACTACTGAAAAATCGAGAACCCCAAAAGGGATGGAAACCAGATAACCGGCGCCTAAACCGCAAAGAATAGGAATCAGTTTCAGTGTCCCCCGAGCGAAAAGGAATACTGAAACGGTTGCTGCCAGAGCCGTCATCGCAATCAGCAAGGCGTTTTTTTCAGGAATGAGATGTTCAGGATTCGCCTTGCCTAAGGCCATCGAAATGGCAACCGGCGCCAACATCAGACCAATGATCATGATGACCGGTCCCACGACAACAGGCGGGAAAAGGGTCGTGATAAATCTCCGGCCTTTCCATTGGATAATGCCGCTGATCGCCACATAAACCAGGCCCGCGACTGCCAATCCTCCCAGAGCCGCAGGAATGCCCCATGTTTTTGTCGCAACCATGATCGGTGCCGTATACGCAAACGATGAAGCCAGAAAAACAGGGATTACCCTATTCGTAGCGAAATGAAAGATCAGGGTTCCAGCACCGGCTGTAAATAATGCGACGTTTGGATCCAGGCCGGTAAGAACGGGTACTGTAATTAGCGCGCCGAATGCGATCAAAAGAATTTGGATACTGAACAGACTGTCTTTGTAAGTTAATTTGTAACTTGTAATCCAGTTCTTTACGTCCATAGACGCACCGATCCTCTGATAGCTAAAAGGTGAGGTTACACAATGCGTTACCTTCGGGCGATTTTACTTGGTTCCAAATATCTTATCGCCCGCGTCTCCCAGTCCAGGTAGTATGTATCCGACTTCATTAAGTTTTTCATCAATTGCGGCTACCCATATTTCCACATCGGGATGGGCCTTTTGTAGCTTATCGATCCCTTCAGGTGCTGCAACCATAAAAATTCCTTTGATTTGTTTGCAGCCGGATTCTTTTAAGAGATCGATTGTAGCAATCACTGTGCCGCCGGTAGCCAGCATGGGGTCAAGAATCAGGGCAATTCGTTCTTCCATCTGACTGGTCATTTTAACGTAATATCTGACCGGCTCAAGCGTTTCCTCATTACGATATAGACCGACGACGCTGACTCTGGCAGTCGGTATGAGATTGAGGACACCATCCATCATGCCAAGCCCCGCCCGCAGAATGGGGACCACCGTGATTTTTTTACCCTTGATTTTTTCAACTTCAACCGAGCCGGCCCAGCCCTGGATGGTTTCGCTTTCGGTCTCCAAATGCTGGGTGGCTTCATAGGTCAGAAGATTGGCCAATTCACAAGCAAGGTCTCGAAAATCCTTGGTTGTGATATTATGTTCGCGCAAAAATGCTAATTTATGTTTGATCAAGGGGTGATCGACAACGTGTACCGGCACGGCAGCCTCCTTTTGTGAAGGGTTAAACGCGTTTGTAACAACAGGTAGGACAAATACGAAAAAGGGTACAACTGTATTGTGAGTATTTAATTGCAGCCTCGTATATTCAATTAATACCCTCGTGTCAAGAAGCAAAAGTAGTTATTTTGGGTGTTAAAATTCGCCTAAAGGTCTTTTAAAGGTATACGCGGCGGGTTCTTTAACAAGCTTTTCAGTTGCAGTGCCGACATTATCACCTGATGCCGAGAATGGAAGAGACACGAGCCAAAAAGCTGATCCAATGACAGTGGCAGCCAGCCCAATCGGCCGGATAACTAAAAAATCAAACACCATGGCGCCACCGCCGGGCTCGCTAGCCTCAAAGTACTCTGCGGCCAGGGCCGCACTCGCGAAGGGACCACAGATCAAAGCTGCGATCACCCCGAAAACCATCCATGATTTTGTAACGTTTCGCATAACTTCCTCCCATGATCATAAACCGTCCGGTTCGGATAATCTTTAGCGTTTTTGCATGACGAAACACTAGGGGTTGAATCCATTTTAACTTAACGTTATATTATCACTGTTTTATAAATTAGTATATCTATTTTATTAAAAAATTTAAACGATTAGACTATTTACGTAATTTCCAGCCGGCGGTCTGTAATGTTTTTTTGAGACCCGTATACCGCCTTCTATCTTAATGACACCCGAAAACGCATATATCGAGGTTGCGGTCGCGTTACCCGTTTATAAGACCTTCACTTACAGCGTTCCGGAAGACCTGCTGCCGTTTATATCGGTCGGGAAACGCGTCCTCATACCTTTTGGCCGCCGCCGGGTTACCGGCTATATTTTAGGGACCCCCCAGGACATCACCCCCGGTGAAATTAAGCATATCCTGGACGTGTTGGATGAACAGCCTCTTTTCCCGCAGTCCATGATCCCATTTTTTCAATGGATTTCGGACTACTATAAACATCCCATCGGTGATGCTATAAAAAATGGACTTCCAGGGGGGCTGACGCTTTACGATTATGCTTCCATTGCGCTTGCAAAGGAGGGCAAACGAGTCCTTAAAGAGAATTGCGCAACCCCTTTAGAAAGAAATGTGTTAATGCTTCTGGAGGCCGGACCGGTGCGCCTTAAAAATTTAAGCCAGAAGCTTAATCAGATCATTCCCGCAGCACTTATCCAATCCCTTCAACGCGATGGACGGATTTTAAAAATTCGAGAGCTCAAAGATGCTGCTACAAAATCCCGCATGGAACGCTTCGTAACCCTTGCGGATGCAACACTGCCATTTGATCGACTTTCAAAACCCCGGAAAAAGATCCTGGCAATCTTAAAATCAGACGGCGAAATTCCTGTGGCGGAACTCAAAAAACAGGTGCCAAGCGCAGCGCGCCTTATTCGTGCCCTTGAAAATGATGGTTATTTGAAGGTTCGACACAAAAGAATGTATCGTGATCCTTTTGGCGAGCCCATTATTCCGGATAGCGCTCCTGCCCTGAATGTCGAGCAGCAAAGCGTTGTGGCGCAGGTCACCGGCTGCTTGGACCATGGGTTTGCCACATTTCTTTTACAAGGCGTTACCGGTAGCGGCAAAACCGAAGTCTACATGCAAGTTGCTGCCGAGACCCTTTCCAAAGGCAAACGCGTATTGGTGTTAGTTCCAGAGATCGCTTTGATTACCCAGATGGAAAGACGATTCCGTGCTCGATTCGGCGAGCGCATTGCGGTTCTCCATAGCGGGCTGTCTGCGGGTGAACGCTTTGATCAATGGAGCCGTATCATACAGCAAGAGGCAGATATTGCCATCGGTGCCCGATCGGCTATATTTGCGCCATTTACCGATGTCGGGCTCATTGTCGTAGATGAAGAGCATGATACCTCTTATAAACAGGAAAATAACCTGCGCTATAATGCACGAGATCTTGCGGTGGTTAGAGCAAAGCTCAACGATTGTGTAGCATTGCTGGGGTCAGCGACACCTTCGATCCAATCGCGTTATAATGTCTCTGCGAAGAAATTTTTTGAAGTCAAGCTGGAAGAGCGTATAAAAAGCCGCCCCTTGCCTAAAGTTAAAATTGTCGATCTGCGTGAAGAAATGGGATACCGGGGGGTGCGACGATTCATTACTCCTGAACTGCAGCAGGCCATAAAAGATTCGCTTCAGCGTAACGAACAGGTGCTGCTTTTTTTGAACCGGCGAGGATTTGCCAACCTAGCGCTTTGTGCATCATGCGGAAATCCTTTGCGCTGCAAATATTGTGACATTTCCCTTACTTTTCATCAAAAAGCCAATGCATTTAAATGCCATTATTGCGGTTTTTCCCGTGCCGCAACGTCGAACTGTGCGATTTGCGGATCATCTGATATAAAAAAATTGGGTCTCGGTACCGAAAAAATTGAGGTCGCGATAAATGAACTTTTTCCGGACGCCCGAGTTGCACGCATGGATCGTGATACCACGACCCGCAGGGGTTCAATCGTGAAATTACTTAAAGGCCTCAGAGATCAAACGATTGATATCCTTATCGGCACCCAGATGATCGCTAAAGGGCACGATTTTCCGGGTATTACCCTGGTGGGAATCATCTGTGCCGATTTGTCATTGAGTTTTCCCGATTTTCGAGCCGGTGAACGGACCTTCCAGCTTTTAGCACAAGTTTCCGGCAGGGCGGGGAGAGGGGCTTCACCGGGGCGGGTGATTTTGCAAACCTATAATCCGGATCACTTCAGCATTTTGGCTGCTAAAGATCAGGATTTTAATTCCTTTTACGCTCAGGAGATGAGTTTCCGCAAAGCCTTAAACTATCCACCTTTTTCAAGAATGATCCAGCTTAAGATTTCCGGAAAAGACAAATTAAAAACCAGAGACCAGGCAGCAAGACTGGGGGATTTATGCAAAGCTTTGAAGACAAGCAAACCGTCGCTTTACGGAAGTGTTGAGATTATGGGGCCCATTGAAGCTTCACTTGCTAAAATTGCCAAACGCTATCGATGGCAAATCCTGCTAAAGGGCGTGCGAGCCAAGGCCTTGCACAAATTTATCGGTCAGCTTCTGGCGGATAATCCGACTGCGTTTCATAATCCCAAGGTGAGGGTTGTTATAGACGTGGATCCCATCTCCATCATGTAAACCGGTTTAATAGCATTCACCCTTTGCCCGAGGGCTGTGTTGCCCCGCCAATATAGTCGGGATTTCACATCTATTTGTATAGATATTAAGGTCTTCATCAATTCGCTTCATAATGCTCACGTACTCACGTGTACGCTCCGCTTATGAAGCGAATTGCGCCGTTGCCCTCAAACAAAGTTTAAACGCTCTTAAACCGGTTACAGATAATGTTAAAAACACTAAACAGCAGCTTGTTGAACTTCCTAATATTCGTAAAAACAAAGGTGAAATTCCACTGATAGGCATGGTCCTTGACAAGATCTAAGTGTTTGAGGAGCAGTTTTGGCAAGTTTATATAACTTGCTAACTGACATTATTGACCGTGGATTCGATTCGCAACGCCAAGGCGAATTTGTCATACATTTTGATCGACACCGGACTCATGCTATGCTTGATGCGGGTGCCTTCAATGCGGGTGTCGAAATTGTTGCCCATTGGGTCTTGATAATTGCCATGCAGTTTGCGACCTAAAAAGCTGGTCATCCCCTGAGCATAACAAAGACCGGGAAGCGTGCCTTGAATCACAATGCGATCATAGCATGATAGCTGTCCACGAATTTGTTTCGAATTTCGTGCTTCGAATTTCGAATTTACCGGACAAGATGAACCACTAAAGATACCTGTTTGGTTCCGGCTTGTCCGGGTTAGGTGTTTGGCTTTGGTTTTGCGACAGAGCTGATTCCGGATAATTGTAAAGAGCTGTATGATTTAGAAAAAAAATATGGTAGTGGGTCATTTATACCGCTTTCCATGATAATGTTCCGAAATACGGAATTGCGGTATAAGTGGTTGTAGAAAAAAACGTTTGAATACCGGAACGTTTTTTTGACAACCTCTATATGTACTAAAATTAATACCTGAATTTTGGTGCAAAATTCAGGTATCTTGACATGAAACCTCTGGCAACATAAAATTTACAGAGGCGGATTAAAATAAGTGCGATGAAGGAGTATTGTTTATGGTGAAAAAGGTAAGTGTTGCTTTGATATCTATCCTGTGTCTGGTTGGGCTCACCACATTTTCTGTTGGTGCTAAAGGCGATAACGAGCGTGTTATTTTTTCAACGATTTATTTCGAAAGCGGTTCTGCGGAGCTTAACCCGCAGTTTGAAAATGACCTGAAGAAAGTTGAGGCGGCGCTTAAGGCGGACCCAACTATCGGTTTGCAAATTGAGGCCTATGGCGATAAGCGGGGTTCTGCTGAAGGCAACCGTGAGATTTCGCAAAAGCGTGCCCGGGCAGTGCAGGCGTGGTTTTTAAAACAAAATGTCGATCCGGGCCGGTTGGTGATCAAGAGCATTGGTGATTCCCGGGCGGCGGCCCAAAATGATACACCTAAAGACCGCTCCCTTAACCGGCGCGTTGAGGTTGTCAAAATCTTCCTAAAATTGCCAGCGGCTTATTTGCCTACCGTCCGATACGAATTTACGCCGGTTCTCGAGGGCCAAGAAGTAACCCACAATTTTGTTATTCAGAATAAAGGGGACGCGCTCCTTGAGGTCAAAAAGGTCAAAACTGACTGAGGGTGCACGGCTGTCTCTTATACGAGGCAGGTCCCTCCCGGCGGCGAGGGCAAAATAACGCTTAAAGTCAACACCAAAGGTTACGGCGGAAGAAAACTCAGCAAAGGTGCAACCGTTTACACCAATGATAAAAAGAACTCAACGCTGAAGCTTTCAATTTTCGGAAATGTAGAAAAATTTGTTACCATTCGACCCCGCCAGGTCCGGCTGCGCGGTTTTACCGGAGAACAGCTCAAAAGGAAAGTAACAATTATTCCTGTCGAAAAATATCCCTTCAAAATCCTGAAGGTCCGTGCCAAAAATGGCAAAGACATCCGTTTTCAACTGCAAGAGGAAAAAAACGAAAAGGGACGGCAATACGCACTGATTGTTGAAAACCGACGGCTTCAAAAGGGGCGCTATTTCGATATCATTACCCTGGAAACCGATAGTAAACTTAGACCCACGCTCAGCATCAGGGTTTATGGTGATCTTAAGCCTCGTCCTGAAGAAGAAAAAAAAGAAAGTAAATAGATTTTTATGAATGACTTTAAAGTTGTTGCTTTCGATTGCGATGGCGTGCTTTTCGATACTGAACAGGCCAATTGGGCTTATTACGATCATATTTTAAGGCATTTTGGGAAGCCGGCGATGACGCCGGAGCAATTTGCCTATGCCCACCAGCACACGTTGAATGAGTCAATTGCATATTTATTTAATGACGAAGAGAGTCTTGCCGCCGTATACGATTATCGTGAAACAATGGACTACGGCGCATTTCTTAAACTATTGAAAGTAGAGCCCTATCTGGTTCAGCTGCTTACGAAAATAAGACCAAAACTAAAAACCGCGATTGCCACCAACCGTTCCGATACCATGGACCGGCTGCTAACTGAATTTGAATTAAGCGACTATTTTGATCTGGTGGTCACGTCTTTTGATATTCGGCACCCGAAGCCGCACCCGGACTCGCTCTTTAAAATTTTAGATTACTTTGATATAGAGTCCCATCAAGCGTTGTACATTGGAGATTCGCAGGTAGATGCCGAAGCAGCCGGTGCGGCAAAAATTCCTTTTGTAGCCTTTCGCAACGAAACGCTGCCGACAGAATATCACATCGA
The DNA here is from genome assembly GCA_030601425.1 of Desulfobacterales bacterium. Taxonomy (GTDB): domain Bacteria; phylum Desulfobacterota; class Desulfobacteria; order Desulfobacterales; family JAHEIW01; genus JAHEIW01. The sequence continues at coordinate 562 of JAUVTR010000063.1, read as the reverse complement.
AAACTTAAAACAGCTTGAAGAAATCCTGGAGGTATAAATATGCCGGATGAGTCCACTGAACCCAATGGAGAAGAAATAACCCACAGTGATGATAATTGGGAAAATCGCATCTTATGCCCTGATGAAAGCTGCATCGGAGTAATAGGTCCGGATGGACGCTGCAAAGAATGTGGCAAATCATATGAAGAATCCCAGACCGGAGAAAGCAATGAAACTCAAACCAGCTCCGAATTAGACGATGATATTGATGCGGATGAACCATCCCAGACAGATACCGCCGATAGCGACTGGGGAAATCGCACCTTATGCAGAGATGAAAGCTGCATCGGAGTCGTTGGTCCGAATGGGCGCTGTAAAGAGTGTGGCAAACCTTATAAAGGGTGAGAAATCGCGCCGTCCTTATTCACGTTAGTACCTTAGAAATTATTTTTTTGCATTTTGTGGCAAAACATTTACGCCACCAAGACACAAAGACGCAAAGATGAATATTAACCAAAGGTTTCGCTTTGTGTCTTGGTGCCTTTGTGGCAATTTGTTCCGGCTTGTCCGGGTTAGGGGTCTC
>JAUVTR010000188.1 GCA_030601425.1 Desulfobacterales bacterium | reverse complement strand
GGTCCAGATTTAAAAATCCGAGGCTAAGACTGAAAAGAACCAGATTAGAATCAGATTCCATCCGATCGAATAAATTAGCGTTAGTTTTTGTGATTTCATATTTATCTCTCTTAATCAAATATAAGCTTACACCTTAAACATTACATTCTCAAAAACAAGGGACATAACGGCACTTCAGTAAAAATGAAGATTTTTAAATCGTTCTAGTATTTTTTGCCTTGCTCCACCTCTCCTATCGCCTCTTCCAAAATATCCAGCGCAAGGTCCATTTCTTGCCGGGTAATCACCAAAGCCGGTCTTAAAGTGATGACATTGCTCTCAATGGTTTTAAATGACAGGCCTTTTTCAAGGCATTTAAACATGATGATTTCGGCTTCATCCACCGCTCGTTCTTTGGTTTTTGGATCTTTGACCAAATCGATTCCGATGTGCAGCCCAACACCCGTTATATCGCCGATCAAGGAATACTGTTCTTTCATTAGGTTCAGCCTTTTTAGGGTGTATTGGCCGAGTTCAGCCGCATGTTCATGAAGCTTGTTTTTTTCAATATAATCGATTTCGGCCAATGCGGCTGCAGCACACAGGGCGTTTTTTTCATGCGTGTAATGCCCGATTGACCGGTGCTGGAGCGTATTATACCTATCATGGGTGACAATCCCGGCAAACGGAACCAGACCGCCCCCTAATGATTTGCCCAGCACCAGAACATCCGGCGTTACATAATATTCACTGGCAAACATCTTGCCGGTTCGTCCAAAGCCTTCGATGATTTCATCAAAGATTAACAAGGCGCCAAATTCTTCGCACAGTTTTTTGACCCCCTGCCAGTATCTTTGGGTCGGAACCATCGGTGTGGCTGAGACGGGTTCGCCGATGATCGCCGCCATTTCCGGTTCTCTTTGCAATACGACTTCAATCTGCCGCAGGCATTCGGCATCCACATCTTCTTTGTTGTCAAAGCCCCATGGATTGCGATAATAACCGGGAAACTCGACATGCAAGGCTCCGGGCATCATCGGTCCCAGACCGCCGCTGAAATGTTCTTCGCCACCCACGCTGGCGGCACCCATTCCGGTACCGTGATAGGAATCCCAGTAAGAAATCGTCTTGAAGTTGCCGGTGATCAGTTTTGCCAGCATGATGGCCATTTCAATGGCTTCCGAGCCACCGGGACAGAAAAGAGATCGGCATAAATCACCGGGAGCGATTTCAGCCAGTTTTTGGGCCAGCTCGATCGCCGGAATATTGGTATACCTCCGGGGGCAAAACGACATTCCCGCATCCAGCTGTATTTTTAGCGCCTCAATGACTTCCGGGTTATTAAAGCCGGCATTGTGGACACCATTGCCGTGCATATCGATATATTGTTTTCCATCCAGGTCTTCGAGATAGATACCCTGGGCCTTGGAAATGACATTCAGCACCGGGGTGGAAAGGCTTTGGTGAAGAAAATATTTTGAATCTTCCTCAAACCACTTTCTGGCCGCTCCCGACAGATTCCGCTCCCAAAACTTTCTGCGGTTGGGGGTTAAATTGATATCCCCCTGTTCGCGTTCAAACCGTTTTTCTCTTTGCATGTGAATTTCTCCTATTTCAATAACTATCAGTCTGATATATGAATGCGGATTACACCATAATCAAAAATTTAATACCTGAATTTTGCACGAGCCCTCCAGAGGCGGACAAGCCGGAGGCTTTCATGTGCAAAGCACTTAAAGTTGAGGCTATCCGCCTCAGGCGGATGCCCCGGCCTTTATACTTAATCCCGGTTTCTCATTAATTTTCATGCAAGATTTAGGTAATCAATACTGTAGTTAGGCAAGCAGACCAAATCAAGCTAAAAATACCGCTGCCGGTATAATCTCCCCGCAGTCAGTCTCTGCAAGGCCCTCCAGTAAAGTTTGGAAATATTAATTAAAGTCTGATATACGTATGTTGATATGAGCGCATAGGAGGATCAGGCTTTAACAAGACATCTTGGTCGGAGAATTTAGAATACCACCTGCCCATAATGGTAAAACCTATGTGTCGTTATCTGACCAAACATGCACCGGGATTCAGTAACACCCGGTGTATTTGCAATTAAAAAACCACAATCCCAGTTCTGCTAAATCCAGTTAGACCGCGCTTACAAAATTATCAAAAATAAGGTATACGACACTTATGAGTACAGCCTTCTTAAGTATATTATCTGGAATTGGAGGTATGTTTGGATGGGGAATATACGACTTTTTAGGAGGTGTTTATGCCAAACAGATAGGACCTTTTAAATCTTTCTTTTGGTCACAACTGGCTGGTTTAATATTTGCCCTTCTGCTTATATTCGCTTTTACAATAAACCTCAACGTCCCTATTTGGGTAATCATTTTGCTCCCAATCGCAGCAATTGTTTATTCTGCTGGATACTTATTTTTTTTCAAAGGTTTTGAAATAGGCAATATATCGATTGTTGCCGCAACCATGAATCTATGGGCAGTATTTACAATGCTGTTTGCTTTTATCTTTATGGGCCAGCGGCTTTCTACAATACAGTCCTTAGGCGTCTTAATGATTATTTCTGGCGTTATTTTAGCATCCTTAAATTGGAGCGATATTAGAAATCAAAGATTTCAACTTTCATCAGGTGTCAAAGAAACAGTTTTAGGGGCTTTTTTCTTTGGTGTCTTTTGGAACATTAGCGAGGTTATATCTGAAGAAATTGGGTGGCTATCAACGACCCTATTTGTGAAGTTTGGGATTATTTTGTTCTTGCTGCTCTTCGCCTTTCTCATAAAACGAGAGCTTGACTTAACTAAAGCTACCACTAAAACAAAATGTATGGTTGTATTAATGGGTATTATTGAAGCTGGTGCAGTAGCAATCGTTAATTACGGATTAACGATTGGAGATGCAATATTGATTACGCCTATAGCTTCTGCCTTATCGATAGTGACCATAATACTGGCCATTATTTTTTTGAAAGACAAAGTCACGAAACTTCAGGGGCTTGGAATCATAACAGCTATTGCCGGTATAATTGTCACTGCATTTTAAATTCTCGCCCGATTTTTCTATTGGCAGGTTCAGGGCTCAAAGCTTTAGGGTAGCTCCAACATATTTTCAATGCTGCGGGCATTTTATATACACTCTGTCTGTACCCTCAAGATGGATTTAATTTATAAGCATGAGCATGTGGCCAACATGTAGCTCATATTTGGCTTCAATAGTAGATGCAGGTTATCCGACGAAAATTTTATGCCTAAATTTTTCCTAAGAAAGGCAGCTTGAGCATCCCCGCCTTATTGGAGGGGCTTGCCGCCTCTGGCGGACGGGGTATTCAGGCAAAGGTGAACAAAACACCGCTTATTAAAACCTCGGTTTATGGACAACTGTCAATACCAACGAAAAGGGGTTCCAATATGGCAAAACTGCACAAATCAGAAGGCGACATTAACATCTCTCCGCAAAGGGAAGCGTGGCAAAAAAATCATCTAGACACAAAAAGCCGCGCGCTGCTGGACGAAGATGCCCGTTATTTTCTAAAACAATCCCTTTCAACCCCGTGTCTAAACACGATGCACGCTTGCCAGGGTATTTATATTGAAGACCTTCAAGGCAGACGTTACATGGATTTTCATGGAAACAATGTCCACCAGGTCGGTTTCGGCAATCCCGAGGTCATTGCCGCCGTCAAAAAACAGCTCGATGCGCTTTCATTCTGCACCCGACGATACACCAATCAAACCGCAGTGGATCTGGCCAGAAAACTGGCTGAAGTCGCTCCGGGACAATTGAATAAATCCTTGTTCTGCCCGGGCGGGGCGGAAGCCGTCGGTATCGCACTTAAACTGGCAAGGATCGCCACCGGGAGACATAAAACCATATCCATGTGGGATTCCTTTCACGGTGCCACATTGGATACCATATCGATCGGCGGTGAAGCCGTCTTTCGCCAGGATATGGGGCCCCTGCTTCCAGGCACAGAGCATGTACCACCGGCCGATGAATATCGCTGTGTGTTTGGCTGCAACAACCGCGGCGGATGCGACCTGGCATGTGCCAATTACGTGGAATACATTCTTGAAAAGGAAGGTGACATTGCAGCCGTCATTGCCGAACCCATCCGTAGCACCCCGTATATCCCCAGACCTGAATACTGGCAAAAAATACGACAGGCCTGCGATAAACATGGTGCCCTGTTAATTTTTGATGAAATCCCGCATGCCCTTGGCCGCACCGGCAAGATGTTTACCTTTGAAAATTTTGAAGTCACGCCGGATATTGTCGTGCTGGGCAAAGGACTGGGAGGCGGCATATTGCCTTTGGCCGCAATTGTTGCCCAGGAAAAATTGGATGTGGCCGCAGAGCGGGCTTTAGGGCATTACACCCATGAAAAAAATCCGGTGGCCTGTGCCGCTGCATTGGCCACCATTGATTATATCGAAAACAACAAACTGGTGGAACATGCGCGTAGCCTGGGGCTGTATTCACTGGACCGCCTGAAAGAAATGAAGGAACGTCACGCCTTGATCGGTGATGTGCGCGGACTGGGACTATTCCTGGGAATCGAACTGGTCAAAGATCAAAAAACGCGCGAACGCGCCGCGGAGGAAGCCGAGGCCGTGATGTACGCCTGCCTTTCAAAAGGGTTGAGTTTTAAGATCACCATGGGAAACATTATCACACTCACACCGGCCCTGGTTATCACCAAAGAAGAAATGGATCACGCCCTTGATATTATCGAAACCTGCATAGGCGACATAGGAAAATAAGAAAATATACGATCTTCGGAAAAGCGGAAGACCTTTTATTGCATTAATTCAGTCCAGCAGATCCAATAGCGCTTCGGGTGAACGAACGAAATGATCGGGAGCACCCTCTTCTAATTTTTTGACGGCATGCCAGCCCCATAAGGCCGCTACGGTAATGGCGCCGGCTTTGCGGCCTTCAATCATATCCCCCTTGGTATCTCCGATGTAATATGCCGGCAACCCCGGATATCGCGCCATTGTAAGCCGGATCTTTTTTACTTTGCTTTTTTCCTTTTCGGCGCCCAGCACATCTTCAAAACAGTAGATACCGTTGTTTATCAAAACCTGTTTTGCCGCCATCGAGATATTGGAAGTAATAATGACAATTTTATTTTTTTTTGAAATCTTCCTTAGCGTATGCGAGATACCATCAAATAGCCTCATATCATTTTGATATGCACCTATATCAGATTGGAAGGTCTCTAAGATCCGATTGATCGAATGGTCATCCAGTCCAAAACCCAACAGCGCTTCAAAAACATTGGTCTCAAACAGGGCCAGGATCTTCTCGGGGGAATTCAGCTCATAAAAATTATTTTGATGGCAGGCCTTCATAAAGCATGCGCTAAATAGCTCAAAGGAGTCGACAATGACCCCATCATAGTCGAACATGACCAGCGCTCTCATAAAATCCGTACCGCAAAAGTATTCATCATTGTCATTTTTTCTCCCAGCGGGCATTACCGTCCACCAGGCCCTCAAAGCGGGACCGGATCTTTGAATCGACATCTTCCGAAAAAACGGCGGGATTATCTTTGGATAAAATTTCACGGGCTGCATTCAGGGCGCGCTTCTGGGAATCAGGTCGCCCGGCTTCCTCCCACGGGCCCCGCATTTCACGGGTTGCAATATTGGACATTAATCCCGTGGTTCGCATATGTTCCATCGTGTGCATTTTGTCCATGTAACTGCCGCCCGGGCCGGTCTCTGCAATGACTTCCAGAGCGAGATTCACCTTATTGAACTCCGGTCCCCGGTTGATTTGTTTAAGCATTAGCGCTATCTCGTTGTCGATAACGGCTTTGGCGAAATCAAAGGCCATCAGACCGCTTAAAAGCCCTCCCATATTAAACATATCGGCGCCGGCCAGAAGGGCGCTGGTGGTATTCATTCCGGTTTCATATCCGCATTGGGCATCATTCGTATGCGCATTTGTCAACCCGATGTATCCGCCTGACGGGACATTATAGAAACGCGCCATCTGGCTATGAGCCATTTGCAGGATGCCTGTTTCAATCGCACCGGGTGTATAATCGCCTGTCCGCATATCAGCCACAGTGGACAAAACCGAGTAGATCAAAGGCGTTTCGGGACGAATCATTTGCATGAGCACACTTAAAGCCAGAAACTCGGCATTTCCGATAGTCAGTGTCCCCAGCAAGGTCATCGGTGCCGTCATGCCGGCGTTGGGGACAATGGAGCCTATGACAGGCAATCCTTTATCCGTGAGGTAAAGCACCGCTTCGGTGGACTCCACGTCCATGGTAAGCGGAGATACCACCGGACAATAATGGTGGTTGATGATGGGCCGCTCGTTATAGGCTTTTTGACTGCCTGCGATGATAGCACCCAGTTCAAGCACCTGCACGAGATCCTTCATATTGGGCGTGTTACTGCGCACCGGCTTCAAGCAATTCTTCAAGGCCGGGTAAAAACGCGAGAGGCTGAATTGACCCTCGGGCGCATCGTCGGCGAGCGTTGATATCGAGAAGACATCATAACCCGGCAGTTCGTTAATCAGAAAGGCAATATTTGCGATGTCGCTGGAAGTCGCGCGTCGTTCTTCGCCGGTTTCAGGATCAATTATATTGGGTGCCGAGCTTCCGGTTATAATCACGGGCCTGTCTTCGGGGATCGTCCTGTCAAATTGGGGGTCCCGGCCCATAAAAGTAAATTGGGGAACGAAGGATTTCCGACATTCTTCTATAACTTTTCGAGGAATCTTGACGATCAAAGATTTTGAATCCAACTGGCTGCCGTGTTTGGTTAAAATCCCCCGCGCATTTTCATTGCGCACCAGGATGCCTACATTTTCTAAGATCTCCAGCGACGCTGCGTGGATTTGTTCAACCTCTTGTTCAGTGAGAAATTCAGCAAATTGCATTTTACCTCCTTCCCGGAATCAGGCCGTTGTTTTTAAATTGCAAGCAAGAGGTACGGCATTTCAGATTTGATATCAAGTCTTAACATAAAAAAAAAATACAAAAATTCTAATTCTTTTCTTTACTTTTATAATATTCATTGGGTATGTCAGTATGCCGGTAATGCATATATATGTAATCGATCATCCAGATCGCCGAGATCGGTTTTTTCCGGCTTACCTTAATATTCAAGGATGCATTGAAATTCTATAGGAAACACCCTTTGTGAAGACATTCAAAAAAGATTATTCCAGCTTTCAAAAGGGTTT
>JAUVTR010000074.1 GCA_030601425.1 Desulfobacterales bacterium | reverse complement strand
GTGGAGCGCTTCCTAATTAATATTTCAATTTTGCTTTTAATAAATTCGCAGCCCGCTTAATCGGTTTCAGGTTTCGGGTGTCAGGTGTCAGGGCACTACGTGTCATACCGAAACCTGAAATCTCTCTGGGACTGCTTCCAGTCCATAGGCTTCAAGGCCAACGGTAGGCCCTCCGGGCCAAAGACTGACACCTGACACCTGAACACTGAAACCTTGAAACGTGATAGCTCTCAAAAGAAGGGGAAATAATATTTTATGTAGTGTTATTTAGGGATCACCATACTAGCCCCACCTTATGATATCCTTTTTGCCTGCCTGTTGACATGTTGAGTGCTTTCAGGGAAGTGGGGTTCTGTGTGAGGATACGAGTTTCTGTTCTCTTTTCTTTAAATCTTCAAGACATGAGGATATGTGACTGGCGCACAGCTTGGATGTATCACCGTTTTCACAATGGCGCCGGAATCCTTCCAGCCATTCTTTGCCGCCCCGGGGGCAAATTTCTAAAAATTCTACAAAATTAATCAACCGATCAATAATGTTTTTTGAAATTGCGTGCTCCACCTTGCAGGCGGCTTCTTCGGCTTCGCCTTCATCAATTAAAAGGACTTTAATAAAAAAATCTTTTAAGGCTTGATGCCTTCTGACGATTTCTTCAGCCAGCCTTTTGCCTTTGGTGGTTAAGGTAATGATATCGTAAGGCGCATAGTTCACCAGCCCTTTTTCGGAAAGTGACCGCAGCGCTCCGGTTACAGATGATTTGTTCACTTTCACCCAGTCGGCGATATCTTTGGCTCTGGCAGCCTGTTTCTCTTGCGAGATGTGAAAGATGGCCTCAAGATAATCTTCCATATTGGAACTTAAAAGTTCTCTTTGGCTCATTTTAGATTTCCTTTAAAACTGAGAATTATCCGGATTTTCTTCACAGGATGCCGGATCCGTAAGACAGGACGTACATCCGCACCCGCACTGATCTTCCTTTTTAAATTTTTTTAAAAAATTTCGAATCAGAAATGCTGCGGCAATTGCAACAATTAAAATGGCGACAATCGTCTGCATTTTACTTCACCAGAAGCCCGAAGGCCGATCCAAATTGAAAGCTAAGCGCTGCCAGACCAAATGCCAGCGCCGTGTTAAATGCCATAGCAAACGCGCCCCATTTCCAGGAACCGGATTCTCTGGAAATGCAGATAACAGCGACAAAGCAGGGTGAATAAAACATCGTAAAAATAATTAAGCCAAGCGCCACCAATGGCGACCAGTTGGGGTCTTGCGCCAGGGTTTCAGACAGAGAGCCGATTTCCTCCAGATCCACCTTTCCTAAAGAATAGGCGGTGCCAAGGGTTGAAACCACCACCTCCTTGGCCGCAATGCCGCCGATCAGTGCAATGTTGGTTCGCCAGTCAAAACCGGCCCAACGCGAAATACCCTCCAGGGAGGTTCCGATGCGACCGGCAATCGAATATCGCAATCCGGCCTCGGCTGCTTTTGCGTCAATGCGTTGAAGTCTTCCTTTAAGGCTTTGCGCCTCGTTAGAAAGATCAGCGTTCTCTCCGGCATCTTCCAGCTGCTGGATAACTGCGACCGGTACGCGGTTCATTTCAGCTTGCTTTAATTTTTCATATTCCTGAAGCTTTTGATCCGGAAGACCGGGAAAGGTCATCATCGCCCACAGAACAATCGACAGCCCCAAAATAACCGTACCGGCCTTTTTGATATACTGCCAGGTGCGTTCCCAGGCATGAATGGCCAAACCTTTGAATGTCGGCATGCGGTAGGGGGGAAGCTCCATGACAAACGGAGTGGCTGCCCCTTTGATAACCGTGATACGCAGAAGCTTGGCAACCAATAGCGCACCCGCCCAGGAACCGATGGTGATCATAAACATGATCACAGCCTCATATTTTGAAAAAAACGCGGCGATCAGCATGGCGAATACGGGTAATTTGGCACCGCAATTCATAAACGGTAAGGTCAGTAAGGTAGCCAGCCGTTCGCGAGGTGACTTCAAGGTGCGTGTTGCCATTACGCCGGGCACAGCGCATCCCCCGGCAATACCGCCGGATACAATAAAGGCCATCACTGAGCTGCCGTGCAAACCAAACATGCGAAATACTCTGTCCAGCATAAAGGCCACTCTGGCCAGATAACCGGAATCCTCTAAAATGGCGATACCCAAAAACATAAACATGATTAACGGCACAAAACCGAGGACGCCACCGACACCATTAATTATTCCGGAGATAATAAGCGATTTCAGCAACCCATCCGGCAGGATTACCGATACAGCGGATCCCAGCCACTTAAAAAAACTTTCCAGCCAACTCACCGGAACCTCACTGTAGGTGAAGGTAAAATGATAGAGTCCGGCAATGACCGCCAGCATGATTAAAGGGCCCAAAAATCGATTGGTTAAGACTTTATCGATTCGATCCGAGATGTAAAGTCTGTTCTGGTCATATTTGTGGTGGATGACGCCCTGTTTTAGAATCGATTTGATATACCCATAACGCTGATCGGCAATCATGGCCTCTGGATAGGTATCCAGCGTGCTCTGGAGGTGGTGGGATACCTTGCGCACCGCATCTTCCAGTTTCTTGGCAAGCGCCGGATTTACATCTTTGCCAAGGGTAAGAATCTGCTCATCATTTTCCATGTATTTTAACGCAATCCAGTGCGCCTGATAGATGTCGGTCAGAAAATTGCCGGCCGCAATTTCATTTTCCATTTCAGAGAGCGCCTGGTCGATATCAGCGCCGTAAGAAATTTTAAGCGGAGCCATTTCATGATTTTCATGGATAATCTGAACGGTGCTTTCCATGAGTTCTTTTTTACCCCGGCCTGAGCGTGCGACCGTAGGGATCACGGGCACTCCCAGAAGAGATGAGAGTTTTTTGGCATCGATGCTGATCCCCCGTTTTTTGGCCACATCCATCATGTTCAGGGCAATGCATATTGGAATACCCATTTCAAGAAATTGGACGGCCAGATATAGATTGCGGTCCAGGTTGGATGCATCAACGATGTTGATGACCACTTCCGGTTTCTGGTTGACCAGAAAATCCCGGGCCACCACCTCTTCCAAAGAATAAGCGGTCAGGGAATAAGTTCCGGGAAGATCAACAATATGGAGTCTATACCCGTCACGCACATAGGTGCCTTCTTTTTTTTCAACCGTCACACCCGGATAATTTCCGACGTGCTGCCGTGATCCGGTCAGTTCATTAAAAAGGGTGGTTTTGCCGGAGTTCGGGTTTCCGGCCAATGCTACCGTTGGTGCCATATGTTACTCGACCTCCACTTCGATATAATCCGCTTCAGTGTTGCGCAACGTCAGGGTGGCGCCGCGGACTCTTAAGGCCACGGGATCATATAAAGGGGCGCGCCCCTGGATTTTAATTTCCGTTCCCGGTACCAGACCCATATCGCGGATACGGCGTCCCAGCTCACCGCTGACCTTGATACTGGCAACCGTGCCCGCTTGATTATCGTGCATGTCACGCATATTTATTCGCATTTCGATTCACCCCTGAGGATATCCAAAAGTTAAAATCAAAAACTAAGAGTTAGTTACACCGAACTTTATACGGTGTCAAGAAAAATATTAGGAACGGTAAATTTTTCTTGACAATTGCAAAAGTTTGTTGTACCTAACTTTTTCTTTTATAAATCCTACTGATTTGGTAGGATATATCGCCCAAGAGCATTTTATAGGGGTTGTCAAAAAAACGTTCCGGTGTTCAAACGTTTTTTTCTACAACCACTTATGCCGCAATTCCGTCATTGGGAACTTTATTATGGAAAGCGGTATAAATTAGACGAAGGCAAAATTTAGAGGCTTGACCCCAATTGGAATGTTGGAAAATTCGTCATTTTTAAATAGGAGGCAGGAGCTTGAAAAAACCAATTTTAGTTTTAACCGTCTTTATACTTTTTCTTATTTCATTAACCGGGGCTGCATTTTGCGAGGAGCTGGTGGTCTATTCGGCCCGTAAGGAGCACCTCATCCGCCCGCTTTTTGAAGCCTATACCAAAGAAACCGGAGTTAAGATCAACTACCTTACCGATAAAGCTGCGGTTTTAATGCAGCGAATCAAAGCCGAAGGCCAAACAACCCCTGCGGATCTCTTAATTACCGTTGATGCCGGAAACCTCTGGCATGCGGCGCAGGAAGGGATTCTGCAGCCGGTATCATCCAAAATCCTCGCTGAAAATATTCCTTCTCATCTGCGTGATCCGGGAAACCAGTGGTTTGGGCTATCCGTCCGCGTAAGGACCATTGTTTACAACCCGCAAAAGGTAACGCCCAACGAGCTGAGCACTTACGAAAACCTGGCCGAACCCAATTGGAAAGGCCGGCTGCTTCTAAGGACCTCTAAAAAAGTCTACAATCAATCCCTGGTCGCGATGCTAATGACCGAACACGGTGAAGCTAAAACTGAAGAAATTCTCAGAGGTTGGGTTAAAAATCTGGCTGCACCGCCATTTTCAAGCGACACAAAGGTTTTAGAGGCCATCGCCGCCGGTCAGGGTGACGTGGGCATTGTAAACACTTATTATGTCGGCCGACTTCTTAAAAAGAAACCAAACCTTCCGTTAAGAATTTTTTGGCCAAACCAGAACGCGAACGGCGTCCATGTGAATGTTTCCGGTGGCGGTGTCGTCGCCCACAGCCAACATAAAGAGGCCGCCATTAAGCTTTTGGAATGGTTTTCTTCCGAGCAGGCCCAGAATCTTTATGCGGATGTCAATCTGGAATATCCGGTCAACCCGCGGGTGAGCCCCGATCCGAAGGTTGCTGCCTGGGGTAAATTTAAACAAAACCCGATTAATCTGGACAATGCCGGCAAGTTTCAGGCCCGGGCCATTCAACTGATGGATCGAGCCGGATATCGGTAATAATTTATATGCGTAATGCCATCTGCTTAAACAGCGAATACGTTTGCCAACGCTCACGGTTTCCAGTCTGGCAAAAATTTGCCGGTTATCTGGACACCTGGAGATTCATCACCTGCGGCCTGGCTTTAACCGTGGCGCTGCCGTTAACGGTGATCCTATGGTCATTTAGCTATCAAACCCAGGAAATCTGGCAGCATCTGGCCCGGCATGTTCTTGCGGATCTGTTATTGAATACAGCCATACTTGCTGCCGGTGTGCTCACCGCAACGCTAATTTTAGGGGTCAGTCTGGCATGGCTGACGGGTGTATGCGATTTTCCCGGGCGCAAAATATTTACCTGGGCGCTGCTGCTCCCTATAGCCATGCCGACTTATGTTCTGGCCTTTGTCACTGTGGGATTAATGGATTTCTCCGGTCCGGTGCAGACTTTTTTCAGAGCCTGGTTTCCGGCCAGCAAAGGCTGGTTCCCGAATATACGTTCCGCAGGCGGCATTATAATCGTCATGTCACTGACCCTCTACCCTTATGTCTATTTACTGGCACGAGGCGCTTTCAGAACCCAGGGCAAACGCGCAATGGAGGCCGCCCAATCTCTGGGATGGAGCCGGACTTCATCTTTTTTTAAAGTAGCGCTTCCAATGGCCAGGCCCTGGATTGCCGGCGGCCTTTTGCTGGTACTGATGGAGGCGCTTGCCGATTTTGGAGCGGTTGCGATTTTCAATTTCGATACCTTTACGACTGCAATTTATAAAGCCTGGTTTGGTTTCTTTTCACTTCCGGCCGCCGCCCAGCTCTCCTCTATTCTGGTAATCATCATCTTTGTTGTGATTGCCGTTGAGCAGAAAGCACGCAAAAAAATGCAGTTCACTCAAAGCGGTAGATCCGAGGGGCAATTTGATCGAATCAAACTTCAAGGATGGAAAAAATGGATTGCAACGCTTTTTGCTTCAGCCGTGCTGCTGATTGCATTTGTGATACCATTTCTGCAGCTTCTGATCTGGTCGGCAGAAATCTTTTCCGAAGAATTTAATTTTCGATATCTGGGCTTTTTGGGGCGTTCTTTGTTTTTTGCGCTGCTGGCAGCCGCCAGCGTTGTTTGTTGTTCTATTCTGCTCGCCTATGCCAGCCGGCAGCATAAAGACAAACTTACCCAATTTTTGTTAAGGATTTCCACACTGGGGTACGCGCTTCCCGGTACGGTATTGGCCGTAGGAATTGTGATCGCCATCACCGCTGTGGACAAGCAGCTTGCAGGCATACTTAAAACATTTTTAGGATATGAAAAAGGCGCACTGATTCAAGGAACCATTTTAACGGTGGTGGCAGCCTACCTGGTCCGGTTTATGGCTGTCGGGTATAATTCCGTTAACAGCGCCATGCAGCGAATCACCGGAAGCCTGGATGAGGCATCCATAAGTTTGGGGGTCAAAGGATTTTCGCTGCTTCGCAAGGTGCATATACCGATCTTAAAAACCGGTATATTGACAGCCGCGATGCTGGTTTTTGTTGACGTAATGAAAGAAATGCCCATCACATTAATGACACGGCCTTTCGGCTGGGATACCTTGGCCGTCAAAATTTTTGAACTCACATCGGAGGGTGAATGGGAGCGCGCCGCTTTACCGGCAGTTGCTTTAGTTTTGGGAGGATTGATCCCGGTAATCATCCTCACGAAACAGACAGAAAAATAGACGCAAATCGTCTAGCCTTTACATTAGAGTCGTAGTTGTGAATTCTTTGTATTTTGTGCAAAAACATTTTCGCCACCAAGACACCAAAACACAAGTTTAATTTTTACAAACAGTTTTGCTTTGTGTCTTTGTGCCTTTGTGGCAATTTGGTTCCCCGATAAATCGGGATTTACGCTTCGCTCCAACCGGCTTGTCCGGGTTAGGTTTGTAAAATGAAAACAGTGCTCGAAGTAAAAAATATCTCAAAATCATTTGGTAATCAGCCGGTGGTTAAAAATCTCTCCCTGTCCCTGGACAAAGGGACGATCGGGTGTCTGTTAGGGCCGAGTGGCTGCGGCAAAACAACAATTTTGCGGGTCATCGCCGGATTCGAGGGTATCGATGCCGGAGAGATCCGCATCAATCAATCTATTGTTTCAGGAAGACACATTTTAGTGCCGCCGGAACAACGGCGAATCGGCATGGTATTCCAGGATTATGCCCTCTTCCCCCATCTAAGTGTTAAAGATAATGTCGCCTTTGGTCTAAGAAATATCAACGGGAAGAAAAAAGAAAAACGAATAGATGAGCTGCTGCACCTGGTCAGGCTGGTGGATGCCGCTCAAAAATTCCCCCATGAAATTTCAGGAGGGCAGCAGCAACGCGTCGCCCTGGCCAGAGCCCTGGCACCTGAGCCTGATCTTCTGCTATTGGATGAGCCATTTTCAAGTCTGGATGTTACGCTAAGAGAGCAACTTTCTACCGAAGTTCGGGAGATCCTGAAAGAACAGGCAACAACCGCACTGATGGTAACTCATAACCAGCATGAAGCGTTTGCAGTGAGCGACGAGATCGGCGTTATTCAGGATGGAAAGCTGGTACAGTGGGGCACCGGTCACAATCTCTATCATCGCCCTGCCAGTAATTGGGTGGCTGATTTTGTCGGTGACGGTGTGTTACTGCCCGGTCTGGTCCTGGATGACAGAAGGGTGGAAACCGGGCTGGGCATTCTTGAAGGCCAATTCAAATATCCCTGTCAAAACGGCTGTCCGGCAGACGTTCTCATTCGGCCCGAGGACATTATTCATGACGATGCCAGCAGCTTTAAAGCCAAAATTCTTAAAAAGCATTTTCGAGGAGCAAATATTATATATACGCTGCAGTTGCCATCAAAAGATGTCGTCCTTGCTCTGGTACCCAGCACCTGTCAGCATGATGTCGGTCACTCTATCGGTATCATTCCTAAAGTTGACGACATCATATTGTTTGAAAAATAAAGACAGAAATCAAGACCGACTTAAGAAAAAAGGGCTCGTCAAAAAAGCGAGCCCTGGTGTTTTAAATCAGCTTAAAACCTTTTCAATTGAATTCAGTTTTCAGTGGCTGAATAGCAAGGTCATCGGTTCAGTGGCCTTCGAATGTTCCGATCCAGAATCATCGAACACGGCCAGCGCAAAACTGTATCTTTTTTTGGGGTTGAATACGACGTCATCATCATGGCCGGTGTTCAGCTTGCGATAAAGCATCGTCATCCACCCGCCATCCGCATATCGACTTATGGCCTTGACATCAAAGCGCGACCCGGACGGCCTCACTGGTAAACGATAAGGGATGATGTCTCCGGCCTTAAAGATAGAATAATCCGTGATTTTAACCGCCTCTTCCATAAGCAAAAATCCGAAGGCTGAAGGCTTTATGGCAGGATCTTGTATATAAAGCGGTCTGCTTCCATTTTGATTCTGATTCTTGATGTCTCCGCCTGTACCCATGTCTTTTCTCCGCCCGGTTTCCCGATACGATCCGGTCGGATTCCCGGCCACCGTCAGCCAGGCATCGTCTGCATAATTATAAGGGGCCGAGCGAGCTGCCTTCCAGTGCCACAGATCACCTTTTTCCCTATCGGTCCTTGTGGCGAATTTCCAGTCTTTTCTGGGCACGTCCGCCGGGCTGTGACAGGTGATGGCGCAACCCCGGGTGGCAAATTTATTAATCCGGGTGATCTCGAACAATAAAGCAATGCGATCCTCGTTGCCTTTAAGATGGACCCACTTTTGACCGTCAAATTTCCAGGACTGCTTAGTTATGCTGCGGGAGGGATCTTTCCATTTAAATAAAAAATACAGGCTGTCGTTCGTGTAAAGTGCTCTGGTGGTCACGGTTCCATTCGCACCGGTAGTTTGCTCGCGACCCTCCACAAGCAGCTGAACGGCTTGTGCCGTTTTCCATATGGGGTCATCCAATCCCGTCGGAGCAGTTTTGACATAATTGGAGGAAACACTCAATGTGTGGGCCCTTGCCGGCTGATTCAGACTCGATGCCATTATTTCTAAAATTAAAACCAGGCCCAGAATGAAGAAGAGAACGATTCGCCTTGTCATTCAAAACCTCCTTTCTAACACTTAAGACCCGAAAAAAACTAAATACTTGAATAACTGATAAAACTTTAGAAAATTAGCGATTCATCATCCCCTTTACGGATGCGGTGTCCCAAAGTGCTCGATATAACCCATAATCGATAAGCCCATCAGCACTGCGGCAATAATAGCTGCGACCAGCATCATCTTCTTACGGCGGGTCGGATGACGTTCCGGAGAACGATCTAAAAACGGCAGGGCGATGATCAGCCCGACCAGTGCGCCGGGTATGATAACGGTTGCGATGACCATCAAGGAACCGGTGAAGATTGCCACAAGCTTATTTAAAAACAAGACCCACCACTCCGGTTTGGGCAGGTAAGATGTATCGGTTGGATCCGCCGGGTTGCCTAAAGGTGCCGGCCAGATCCAGGCAATCAAGCCCAGGGTCAAAGTGACCAGCAGGAATAGCACCAGCCAACGATTGACAAGGTTCGGCAGAAAAGGCACTTTTTCCCGGACTGCATCGTCTCCGGACAATGGAGCTGATATGCCTCGCTGATAGAGAAAATGAAAATGGACGATTATCAAGATAACCAGCACAATCGGCAGGAAAATAACGTGCAGCACGTAAAATCGGGTCAAAGTCACGATACCGGTCAGCGGACCTCCCTGGAGCAAACGCACGAGGAAGTCGCCGATCAACGGGACCGAGGAGATGATGCCGGTCCGCACATGGGTCGACCAGTAGCCCTTCTGGTCCCAGGGAAGAAGGTCGCCGGTGATGATGAATGCCGGCACGACAAGCATCACAAATACTCCTGAAACCCAGACCAACTGCCGGGGTGCTTTGTATGCCCCGCAGATGAAAGCCCGGGATAGATGCAGCCCCATAAGCACCAGGAGTATATTCCAGGCGTAAGAGTGTACTCCCCTTATCATTTCACCAAAGGGAACACTGAAAAGGGCATAGTCAACACTGTCATAGGCCGCACCTGGGGCCGGCGAATAGTAAAAAGTCATAAAAGCCCCACTTAAAAAAAGCAAGACTACCAAAACCAAGGCCAGGGAACCGCTGAACCGGTTCCAGGTCAGCCCATCCCTGTGCACTTCCAGACCCCGCAGCCAGGCGATGATACCGTTCAGCGCCAGCTGCTCAAGTAATTTTTCAGAGCGTTTCCGGTTAATATTATTCACAGCGGAATCCTGCGGGTTAGATTTTAGCGCCCGAATTTCAAGCTGATGGTGGTCTCGATGTCGTAAGAGTCTTCATCGCCGGAATCATCGAACACGGCCATGGCAAAGCTGTACATTTTCCTAGGATCAAAAATGACATCATCTTCATGGTCGGTGTCTAGCGGGCGGTAAAGCATCAAGGTCCAGCCGCCATCGGCGTGTCGGCTGAAGGCCTTAATATCGCCGCGCGAGCCGATCAGATTTTGGGGTAAGCGGTAGGGGATTATATCCTCAGCCTTAAACCCGGAGTAGTCGGTTATTCTAACAGCTTCAGCCATGAGCAGGAACCCTGGTTTGGAGGGTTTCCGGGCCGGGTTTTGCATGTACAACGGTTTGGATTTATCTTCGGTCTCGTTTCTGGTGTCGCCGCCTTTGCCGGCGTCATTCCTGCGACCGGTTTGTTCGTTGGGTATTGTCAGCCATTGATCATCGGCATGCTGGTAAGGATCGGTGCGGGCTGCCTTCCAGTGCCATAAATCCCCTTTTTCGGCGGCAGTGCCGGTAGAAAATTTATAATCTCTTAGAGGGTGGCGATACGGGCCGTGGCAGGTCGCGGTGCAACCCTGGGAACCGAAATTCTTTATTCGGGTAATTTCGAACAAAAGCGCCAGGCGGTCTTCGTTGCCCTTTTGGTGGCTCCATTTTTGGCCGTCGAATTGCCAGGCTGCCTTGGTCACGCTCCTGGTTGCGTCTTTCCATGCAAATCGAAAATAAAGATCCTCATATGTATAAACCGCCCGGGTGCGGACGATTAATTTTTTCCCGGCAAACTTGGCTTTACCCTCAAGGGGGACCTGAATTTCCTTGGCATTTTGCCAGATAGGGTCATCCAAACCGCCTGGGGCCGTTTTAACTTTGGCAGCAACAAGGGTCAGTTTGGCGGCTCCCCTTGCTCTCTCCGATTGCCAAAAAACTCCGACAAAGATCAAGCCCAAAATCAGCGCCACACTGATTAGAATCCGTCTGTTCATAAGGTCCCCTAATTAATCATATGTAGCAGAATTTCTGCAACCAGGTGAATTTATAAGGTCAATAAGGTCAACAATTTGCCGTCCTCAATCTTATGCTCCAGTACAATCAACGGCCTCTTCGGTGGTCCTGAGATCGGCCGGCCGTTAACATCAAACTTGCCGGCATGGCAGGGGCATTCGAAAACCTGGGTCTCTTCCTGCCAGATGACGTTGCAGCTCAGATGGGTGCAGACCGACGAAAAGACAGTCAGTTTGTCGCCCTCCCCGGTTTTGGCCCAGACAATGCCGCGCTGCGGCAGGACTAACCAGCCGTCTTTGACCAAAAACTCGTAGGACAGCATCGAAACACGGCCGGGTTCGAGGTCCTCCATGGAGCCGAAATCGACCCACTTGCCGGTCCCCTTGCTCAGAGCCGGAGCCGTAAAGTATGCAACCAGGGGAACACCGGTAACCACCGCGGAGCCTCCGACCAAGGCCGCTGTCTTTAAAAAATCCCGCCGATCTTTATTGATTGTTCCATTATTAATGATCTCGGGTGGGCAACCCGTCGTGTTTTGGCTCATATCCTCTACCCCCGGGAAAAAATTTGAGTTTATACTTCCGGTTGAATACCCGTGTCTAACTCATCTTGGTAAATACACCTCAGCCAGTAAAAAAGTTCGTCCGGATCAACAGGTTTATTAATACATGCATAAATGTGGTAACAGATGGCATCCTTTAACTCAGGGTGAAATCGGTGGGCAGACAGGGCAAAAAAATTAACGCCGGGGTATTTGATCGTGAGTTCCCTGATCGTACGATTGTCGACCGGAACCGTATCGATATCCAGGATAACCGCCAGGTATTCACCTCCGGCTAAGCGTTTTTCCAGATTCAGGATCGAATGCATCGGCGTGGCCGGATATCCTCCCTTTTCCAGCAGAGTACAGAACTGCCGGCATTGCTTACGGACTGCATCTGCTACTAAAATCCTTTTTTGCATCCGAGCGCCTTTAACGAATGTGATCAAAAATTTAGAACCCGGTTCCTTATTCCCGGAGAAAACCCATTTTATACCGCTTTCCATAATAATGTTCCGAATGACGGAATTGCGGCATAAGTGGTTGTAGAAAAAAACGTTTGAATACCGGAACGTTTTTTTGACAACCGCTATAAAACCCGGCCGCAGAGCACATCGTCCAAATATGATCAGGATAAGATTTGAGATGGTTTGATCCCGCTTGACGGGGGGCAATATAATGCCCTGCAAATTAATTACCCCCCACCAAAGTGGGATCAGTGCTGCGGCAAATCGCAGCGTGTACAACCACCTCTTAATTCTGTGAACGAATAAAGGCTTCGTTAAACAAACCCTCAATCTCGCTCAGTTTGTTGAAGGTTGTTGCTATTTAAACTGTAGTTTTAAAGGCTCTGCATTATAGCTATTTTCTCCACCGGAATTGTCGAACACAGCCAGACTAAAAGGATATTTTTTTCGGGTGTTAAACTGAGTGTCATCGTCGTATCCGGTGTTCAGTTTTCTTGACATCACAACAGTCCATTTACCGTTCTGCCACACGCCCTTGGCTTTTACATCCGCAAAACTGTCTTTCCAGGCCGTGTTAAGCATGTAACCCGGAATCTGGTCACCATCTTTGAATCCGGCGTAATCCTTGATTTCAACCGCCTGGGATACAAGCAGCGTACCCGGGATAGAGGCTGATTTTGACGGGTCCTGCATATAGGCCGGTCCAGATTTGTCTTTGGTCCGGTTGCTCTTGGCCTTGGTGCCGGAGCCGGCATCGCGTTTGCGGCCTTTTTCGGGCTCTTTGGTCGAGTTGAATACGACATAGCCGTCCTCAGTAAATCCCACCGGGTTGGATCGCACGGCTTTCCAGTGCCACATATCGGCTTTTTCTTTTGCCGAGCTTACCGCAAAATACCACTCTTTCTCATTCTTGGATTCGTTGTGGCACAGAAC
>JAUVTR010000029.1 GCA_030601425.1 Desulfobacterales bacterium | reverse complement strand
TCGGGGGTTATAGCTGGCGGACAACATTGGCCATTACGGCCTATGACAAGTTCAATGAACTGTCGCTGCAGTATGAGGATATTGACGCCCTCAAAGAGGCCGCGCTTGATCCCTACGTGGGGATTCGCGATGCCTATGTCGCGCATCGCAATAAATTGATTACAGAATGATGATCCCTGTCCGGCCGTGTGAAATGCATTCATACAAAAAGGATATAAAAACACAAAGAGGTTAACGGTGTTCTTAATTCATGAAATATTGGATTTAGCGATTCGGCTGGAGAAAAATGGTGAATCCGTTTACCGAAATGCGGTTGATAAGGTTTCCAAACCGGATCTAATTTCTTTACTGGTGTGGATGGCAGATGAGGAGGTCAAACATGCCAGGTGGTTCTCTGATTTGAAACAGAAACTTGAGACCGGCTCCATCAATCCCTTCATGGAAGAGATAGGCCGTGAAATTTTCGGGGATATGTTGGGTGAAAAGAGTTTTTCCCACCGGGAGGTGGATTTTTCTAAAGTAGAGCGGGCAGATGATCTGATTGCTATTTTTATAGAGTTTGAAAAAGATACGGTACTGTTTTATGAGACGCTTAAACCGTTTATCGAGGATAATGATACACTGAACCATTTAGAAAAAATAATCGCAGAGGAGAACAACCATATTGCCGGGCTTCACAAATTTTTAACAGATGAAGCAAACGTATCGGTGGTCGGTGATTAAAGGTGAAAGGCCTGCATTATGAGAAGACTTGCTATTAAAGTATCCCCACGCCGCCAATTTGCTATTATATTTGTTTTAATAATGGTGTTTAGCGGGAGCTCTTTTGCCGGACAGCTAAAGTTTGGTGATTGGGTAGGCATTGAAGGGCCTGACCCGTTGACCAATAAGCAGAGCAAAAAAATTGGAACCTTTGCCAAGGATGGTATCAGCACGTTGTGGCTGGCGGATTCTGAATCTGGCGAGGAGACGATCCAGCTGACCTTACAATCTAAAAAAACAATGGCATCGGAATATTTTTCTTACAGGATTGACAGAGTTGGCACCCTGACGATTAGCTCTGCCATAAAAGGCTGTGAGTCCAATTGCCTAATCGAATATGTACCCGGGAACGGTGAATTGATTAAAACCATGAAAAGAGGTTTGCAAATTAAGTTTGAGTACGATTCTTATCCTGACATCACCCAGAATCCCACCTTTTCATTAAGGGGTTTTACCAGAGCCTATAACTGGTTGCTCACCGAGTGATAAATATGTTTTAATTTAGCAGCCTCCTGTAAATCAAAATTAGAGCTTTGTAAAAATCATATTATTTCTCTCAGTCCTCATTGCTCAGTCCTTTTTATTTTGATAAACCGTCCAGGAAGTCAATAACGGCTTCGTTAAACTGCTCCGACTGCTCAATCAGAAATAAGTGCCCGCCGTCGTCGATGGCGATCATTCGCGCATCAGGTATCCTCTGCGTCATAACTTTAGCGTTTTCCGGTGGAATCAGCACGTCTTCCGACCCGGTGAGGATGAGGGTAGGCGAAGATATATTTTGTAACCGGCTGCATGCGTCATGCTGTGTAATTGCCGCCCACTGCTTGCCCAGAATTTCCTGCGAAGCCGGAAATCGCATGGACACCTCGTTGTAGCTCTGAATAACTTCAGTTTTGGTTTTAAAGGTTTGCTTTGCAAATAAACAGCCGGCAGCGGCTAATTTTGCCTCAGGTGTGCCGAGAGAAACCATATCGCTAAAAAGCCGGGCAACTTCCGGCTGGGCTTTTATCCGCAGCGTGATGCCGCAGTCAGTGGCGACCAGAATCAGGCCGTTAACTTTTTCCGGATAGTTTAGCGCCATTTCCTGAGCGACCATACCGCCCATGGAATAGCCCAATACATGGGCCCTTTTAATACCGGCTGCTTCCATCAGGGCTGCCGTATCTGCAGCCATATCCTTGGTGAAAAAGGGACCTCCGGGATCAGACGAACGGGCAATACCGCGATTGTCAAAGACCAGCAGTTGATACTTTTGGGATAAAACAGGAACCTGTTCATACCAGTGATCGACATTGCTGCCCACGCCCCTGATCATAACCAGGGGGTCCCCCTGTCCGATAATTTCATAATAAATGTTTAGATTCTCTATCTTCGCAATTGGCATTTCAATCCTTTTTGATATATTCGGTATGGATGTGGAGGTGACTCACCTCGATGTCGCTTTCAGTAGCTGTCCTCGGAATCTCCCGACAGCTCGGGTCACCCCCCGCCGGCTCGATTTTTGATCATTTTACCCGTATCGCAAATTCAATCAAATTACAAATAAAGTCCAGGAAATATAAAAAGCCCCGCTTTTGACTATCGGCCAGACATGCGACACGTTGCTTTCTGAATTTCTGTGATTAATTTATGATTACCTGAATTTTGCGCGAGCCGGAGGCTTTCATATGCAAGGCATTTAAGGGCGAAGGCGTCCCGCCCTGGCGGGACTTCGAGCCCTTAATAACGCAGCAGATGGAAGCCTCCGGCCCGCCCTATGGGTGAAAATTGATGAGAAAATAGATTATCATCCGATTTAACAGACGAGTACAAAGCTTAATTGTGAGAAATTAGCAAAACCATTTTGATTTAATTATAAAAAAAGCTTCTCATTAATTTTCATGCAAGATTCAGGTATTAAACAATTGGAGAGACTAAAAGTGAACGAAAAAACGAGTTTGCTAAATGACAGAACAGCCGACCCATATGTCGATCGCCGATCCGGCGATGATAGACGTGTTGTCTATGACTCAGATTATTTTGAAAGCGGTGGCATGGAAAGAAGGCGGGCGAAGGATCGGAGACAGCAAAACGAACGACGCGATAGCTGCATTCGAGTCAGCAAATGGTCGAGCGTCTGTCCGGATGAAATATAAGTTAACCGTTACACTCAAACGTTAAACCTGATATTCAGGACATTCCCATCCTGCACGATGTATTTTCTTCCTTCCAGTCGACGCAAACCCCGTTCGCTAACCTGTTTTTCAGATCCATACAGCATCAGATCATCATACGCGATGCATTCGGCCCGAATGAAACCGCGGGCAAGATCCGTATGAATCGTACCGGCCGCCGCTATTACACTCTGGCCTGCCTGGAGGCTCCATGCGCGAACTTCATCGGAACCCACCGTGAAAAAGCTGATATAACCCAGCAGTTCATAAACGGCAGTGCATAATCGTTCTTTTGCGGATTCCTGGATACCCATATCCGCCATAAAGAGCTCTATTTCTTCCTGATCATTTAGCTGCGATAATTCCATCTCGAATTTACCCGCAAATTCGATAACCCGGTGATTTTTCTCGATCTCTTTCAACAGGTTCGCATTCGTTCCAAAATTGTTTTCATCTGAATTTACGATAATCATGATCGGTTTTTGCGTGAGGAACTGAAACCCTCGGATCATCTTTTCAGGCTCCCCATCCAGTTTCAAATCCCGGATCGGTCGATTGCTGCTCAAGTGGTCTATGATCCGGTGGAGTAACTTTTCTTCCGTTTCAAGAAGATTTGTTTTTTTGCCACGCTGACAGGCCTTTTGTATTCGTTCCAATCGATTCTCGGCGATGATCAGATCCGAAATCAATAACTCTTCCTCGAGTTTCTCAAGATCCCTCAGAGGCGTGGGGTTTTCCGTCAAATCGTCCCGGAAATGACGCACTACGAGGGCAATTGCATCCGTATTTTTTATCAATCCCATCGACGAACTGGAGAAAAGGCCCTCCCGGGCAGCGCCCTGGGTCAATCCTGCAAAATCGATCAGCTCAATCACAGCATAAGTGGCTTTTTCCGGCTTATACATCTCAGAAAGGTTCGCCACCCGGTCATCTGCAACTTCCAGCACGGCCCTGTTGGGCTCCGATTTAGAATTGGCATAAGATGAAACCTCGGCATGCAATCTCGCAAGGGAATTGAAGATCGTCGTTTTACCCGAATTTGGCAGACCGATAAGTCCAATATCCATGGTGCCTTTTCACCTCCTGGTTTATTTAAATCAAGGTCATCAACCCATGAGTTCGTTTATGTCGCATCAGCTGGCAACAGGGAACGGGCTGCAAAGACGTCAGGCTCCCGGCTGACGGCCCATGCTAACTGCTGGTGGTTTGGAATCTCATGTTCCCACAATAAAATAAGCCACCCCCAACCCTTCCCGGGGCGGCCTATGCGTACGGGTTCCTCAGGAGAAACAGTTCTGATGACATTTTTAAAAAGGACTTTTTAAAGCATTCCCATCCATCTTGTCAATAGGTTAATTCGTAAAGCGAGAATTCCTGGTTCCCAAAATCCCGGCCCTCATTAGACTTTTTATCACACAGAGCCCTCGGAGATCACAGAGAGAATATTTCAAATATTTTGATTCAGAACCCTCGTCCCCTCTTTTCTTTCTCAATCCTCAGACCTCAGCACTCAGTCCTGGTTTTTAACTTGAACGCCCTTAGGGCTGCTCCTCGAACGAAGTGCTCCAAAAGCGCAGCGCTCCTTAGGCCTGTTGGCCGTTCGGTATCTCTGATGCCCTGAACCTTTCTAATATATGTCAATTTTTCAACACGGTCTCATTTATTTTTTTACTTAACTAATCTGTGTAATCTGCGAAATCTGTGGATAACCCCGAACCCGTAATCTCTTACCTTCCTTTGTCCTCAGTCCTCAGAGCTCAGCACTTATTTTTCCCCTGAACCCCTATCCCTGTTTATGCGCGTATTGACATCTATTTGCCTTATAATATAATGAACCACCATAGAGGGAGGGATAATTTTGGCGCTCATCAACAATATGGAACAGACACAGAGTTTCATGAAAAGTCTCGGTTTTCCTGATCTTCGCATTCATCATTCCATCAATCACTTTGATTTTACCAAGACAGACCGCAGAATCCTCATTATTGGTCCCATGGGATCCGGCAAATCCGAGTTTTCAGCCCGCATATACCGTGACTCCGAGGTGGCCATGCGGAAATCCGAAAAGGTTCGGCAACTGACGACCAGCGATAAGGTTGACCGCCGCAACGTGTTTTATATCCGTTCGAAAATCGACGATAAAAGATTCGCGGAGTATCCGGCCAACTCCATTGCCTACCGCGGCGGTTATGTAGTTCCCGGGAATAATATCGCCACTATCGAGGGCTCCTTTGAACTCGAAAAAGTCTTCGAGAGCAATCCAACAGTCGGCACCTGGATCATCGATGAGATTGAATTTTTCGACGAGCGCATTGCCTATGTGATTGACCAGTATGCCAAGCAGCAGAGTCTTAATTTCATATTTCCAATGCTCATCCTCAACTTCCGTAAAGATCTCTTCAACCGGACGGCCAGGCTCATCATGGAGGAGTCGACCGATGTGTTTCCACTCACCGCTTACTGTGAGCACCCCGATTGCATTGCCGACTCTTATTACACTTACCGGTTTTACTCGGTGGAGGAAACGGAATGCCCCGCCCTTTACTTCGATCCGCTCATCATCGTAGGTGGCGACAGGCTTACTGATGACCCCAAGTTTCCAAACTATTCGACACGCTGCGACCATCACCACTACCTCCCCGGCAAGGAGTACACCTTCATGACCCTGAAGCCACTCGGGGAGCTGGCCTACGGGGGGAATGTCAAACCTCTCCTCAAAGAGCTCAACCTGCTGAAGCATGATATCGAACGATCCGAGCTTTACAATCATTTCTTCGAAAAGTTCATCAAGGTCGCAAGTCCGCAGCCGATTATGATGGACGCGCTTAAAGTGAGCTGTATCGCTGAAAAGGCGCTTATCTACCTTTTTTCTGAAGAGAACATCATCAGTGCCGGGCAGATGCAGTCACTGGCAAAGGAGATCAAGGCAGATGTGGGCTATATCAACGAGCGGCTCGTGGAGAACCGTAAGATGCAGCTCGCCGATGTTGATAAAGAATCATAGGAAGTACGTTTATTTTTATGCTGAACAGCAATTGTGAGGGGTCAGATCTTTTAATTGAATTTTCGTTCAGGAAGGGGATGGGCACCATGGGGTAGCTTTTCATGAGCGCCCCTTATTTTGAATAGGCCGCCTTATTTGGTTTTTGATTTAGGGGAAAAATCAAAAACCCAGGTGCTTGACCGGTTTTCGACATTTTGAATTTTTTCAATAACGGCTGCGCTTTTTGGGTTTATCCCAGCGTGATTTGCCCATCTCTTCAATGTAATTTACAGCCTGAAGGAGCGCATTTAAACTAAATATCGGAATTTCCTGATCCTCTGTTAAATAACCGCAGAGATATTTTTCTGCGCCGGCAATCAAGCCTTTACGCTGACAGATTAAAAACGCCACGGATTCAGCCTCGATTTCTTCCTGGGTGGGGGTTAAACTGTGTCGCTCAGACCACCAGGCATTTTTGTCGATGCCCAGGTGCCCGCAGAAAATATGGCCCAGTTCCAGCGCAAGATTTGAGTATTTTTCCTCCAGGCTATGTGCTTTATTGAGAATAATTAAATAGCTGGCATCCTTTTTGAGATTGAGGTCTTTGTACTTTTTTCTTACAGAGGGGGTCATACGCACAGCCGTATCCGCAGACGGATCTTCTAAAACTAATTCTCGCACGATGATTCCCTGAATTAAGCAGTTGTGCACGGTACTATCATAAACGCGGCCGCCAAACTTCTTTTTGATCGTGTATGGTTTTAACAGTTCTGGTGATACAAAATCACCTTCTGTGTCTTTGATATCAAACAGAAAACGTACCGGGGCCATTGGCGCGAGTATCACCAGAGGATTTACACTCATTTTTAAATGCCTGTTGAATTTGCGGGCCCAGGTTCGGGCCGTGGCAACATATGAAATTGATGGATTTTGGATGTAAAGCAAAAAGCAGTTAAAGGCCGAATAATTTGGGAAGCGCGCGATAAAATTGAGGAGCTTTAAAAATTCGTGGCTGTTGCGGTAGAGGCTGCTGGCTGCAAACATCTCATCGATTGCATTGAGCGCAGTGGTTAGGTCCACCAGCCTATCATTTGCAAAACTTTCAGACGAATCAACAGCGCCCTTCGGAAATAGATTTAATTGCTGGGACATGATCCCCGGCCTCCGTGATGGTTGTCCCTTTCAAAAAAATCTTACCTTCTGATGCCAGACAAAAACCCCACCTCTATCTATTACACGTGAAAATACTTTTTACTATTTAACTAGTCAACTATTTAACAATTTAACTAATCCCATGGCGACCTTTGGATTTGGATTAGCGCATTTATTTTTCAGATCACTCCGTGAGCTTAAACCTTTTATCTTACACCGTGTACCTTGTACCTCATTCAAATGTCAAGAGGTTTGGGCACACAAGGACATGACAGTCATTGGGTATGGTTGAGAAGTCAACTTCGTCAACCCTGTCTCTAAAATATCATACCGATTTATTCCTCCAATTGGGTTAATTTGGTACCTAATCTCGACACATAAATGTGAGCGAACTCCGAGTCCTCCGTGGCGCCATGCCAGTGTTTTTCGCCGGCCGGGATAATAACGACATCACCCTCTGTGATCATCTTTTCTTCTTTTTCTGTGGCGATAATTCCCTTTCCGGATGTAACGATCAGAATTTGTTCACTGTCATGAGCGTGAAACTTGTTCCGAACCCGCTTGCCGAAATTTACGACATTCAGGTTGTATTCTTTGCTGTCCGGCAACAGGATTTGTCTTGTCACATCCGAACCCGTGAACAGGGGACTGTCGAATGCTTCTTTATCTACGTTACTGATTTTAACGACTCGCATGTTGACCTCCTTCAGAATAGAATTGGTTTAAGACTTTTATCTTCCCGCTTCATAGGTTAATCTTTTTTTGGAAAAACAGTGATGTTATACAAACTGAAGTTATAACATTCCTGTTTACAATTCAAGATTTGACACGATTAAAATGGGTCCGATCGGGTCAAGGAGAAGAATTTGCCCGCCGGTTGTGATGGACTAGGAAGACCGTTTTTTCAAAGCGCTTGAGAAGGCCCGCAATATCAGTATGCAAGATCCTTATCTGATGATTTGCTGTGACGGAATCGAAAAACCGTTGAAATTTATCATGATAAAGCGCTAAAAAGCTCCGGCATTGATTTAATCAAGTGGCCTGTGATAGATAAAAATTTAGGTACAAATTGCCGAATAGAGGATATCTGCGATCATATCCTTATTACGAATTTCAAAAAATATATCCTGCGATTTCAAGAGAAGACACAAGCAAAATACAGCGAGGGAAATTTTCGGAACTAAAACGTGAAGAAAAAATTAAACTTTTTGTTCCTGGAACCTTTTTTTGGCGGCTCGCATCGGGAGTTCGCCAGGGGTTTGATCTCCCATTCTCAACACAGCATTGATCTGGTAACCCTGCCGGCCCGCTTCTGGAAGTGGCGCATGCGTGGCGCCGCCCTCTATTTCGTTAAAAAAGTCCCTTCCCTCAAGAGTTACAATGGTTTGATTACAACCGACTTGATGAGCCTGTCGGATTACAAAGCGCTCTCAAAAGGTGTCTGTCCCCCGGCACTGGTTTATTTCCACGAAAATCAGCTCACCTACCCCCTGGCGCCGGGTGAGCACATGGATTATCAATTCGGTTTTACGGATATTACAACCGCCCTTGCGGCGGACAGACTTCTATTTAATTCCAGGACCCACAGCGAAGCTTTTTTTTCACGTCTTCCGGGCTTTTTAAAGATGATGCCCGAGTACCGGCCCAAATGGGTAGTGGATGAAATCCGCTCTAAGGCAGACGTTCTGTATCCCGGGTGTCGATTTCCTGCCGAAGTGCTATCCGGAGCTGATTCACCGCGGGAGTTTCCTCCCCTGATTATCTGGAATCATCGCTGGGAATTTGATAAAAATCCGGATGAATTTTTCCATGCCCTGAATGCGGTCCTCGAAAACGGGACAGAGTTTCGCCTTGCGCTTCTGGGCGAAAACAGTCAGACGATTCCAAAAGCATTTATCGGCGCGCAGGGTCGGTACGGGGGACGGATCGTTCAATACGGGTATGTCGAATCACGGGAAGAATATATAAAATGGCTCAAGCAAGGAGCGATTGTAATCAGCACCGCCCGGCAGGAAAACTTCGGAATTTCCGCGGTTGAGGCGATCCGTTACGGATGTGTTCCGCTATTGCCTGCCAGGCTCGTTTACCCGGAGATTATCCCGGATGCTTTCCATTCCCAGGTTCTGTATAAGGACACAGACGAACTTGTGGAAAAGCTCATCGAACTTATCACAAATTATTCCAGGTTTCAGGCGTTTCGCCGCAAACTTTCAACCGCAATGGGCAAATTTGCCTGGGAGAATCTTATCGATCGCTATGATGAAGAACTTGAAAGGCTGGCGCACATGCTTTGCGACCTCTGTTAGTTTCCACTGGCCGGATAAGAAAAGAGGAGGCCATTTGGAGGGTCTGAAAGCCTCATTGATGACAGAAAATTAAAATTTAAAATGTGAATCTGCTGTTCCTCGATAACCTGTTTACTTTTTTTCACAGAAACTATTTCCTGAATTCCACAATTACCCTCCAAAAGATGGAGGAATTTTTCTAAACCGATCCTCAATGCAAGCCGGATATTCATATCCTTTTGATATTCTATTACAATTTCGAAAGCCTCAAATTCACGCCTATTTTGAACTTAATGGCATGGAATATGCTCTGATTAGCACCTTAAATTTCAACTAATAGTCTGGATTTTTCGCGAAATACAGCTGCTGATTTTAGATTATGTCTGGCCGGAGGTGATTTGCAAGTGAGAGCAGAGTGTAGAAAGATGGAAATGGAACAGAGGAAGTATCCAAGAGTTGAAATCTGTAACCTTATTTCCTATCTGTCGGTAATGGAAAATGGTGAGATCACAGATCAAAGTATAGGGAAAGCGCTGAATATTAGTCAAAGCGGAATCCATCTTGAAACCACCCGGCTAATTTTATCCGAACACGTATCCTTAATGTCCGTTGATTTAGATAACAATTTGATAGAAATCAAAGGAAGCATTGTTTATTCAAAAGAAAATGAATCCGATATGATTGGATACGGAATTAGTTTTCAGGGGCCGCACGACGAAAACATTCAATTTGCGATTAAGTTAATAAAAGTATTCCACCACCGCAAACATAAGGTTGCCGTAGCCGTTGAAATATAATGACAAAATAAATTACTATTGGTTAATGGTTTTTCGGCCCAGACCGTAAAGGGTGTTGGCGGCCCCTCCGCCCGGCACACCACTCAAGATCGAAGTTGCGGAGCCGATCATGGCACTGACCAAAATGGCAGCCACCAGACCAACCACCGCACCTGAAGACCCGCCTGCAAGGTAACCCCAGATTAGCCCCATCACGGCGAGATAGGGCAGGGCCCAGATAGCATTTCTGAGATTTAAAGCCATATCAGCGGAATTCACATCCTTTCGAAGTTTCATGCCTTTCCTATATCCATAAGTTTGTATTTTAATTTTCAACCATTTTATTTATTTTGCTGTTATTAGAAATGATTTTATTATACAAGACATCGGTATTAAATTATTCGTGCCGCTGTATTTTACCGGACACATTTCGGTTCAGGGAGTTCATGTATGCATAAGGCCCACAAAGGTAAATTTCATTATAGCTATGTAATTGCCGCCAGCTGCTTCGGCATCCAGGCCGTCGGTATCGGTACCTATTTTTCTTATGGCGTTTTGTTCAATCCGTTGATCGCCGAGTTTGGCTGGTCAAGGGCCTCGATCGCCGGGGCCTCATCAATGGCTTTTTTGCTAATGGGCCTGCTCGGCATTGTTATCGGCAGATTAAATGACAGGATCGGGCCGCGGAAGTTGATGACGGTCACCGGCGTTTTTTTCGGCCTGGGCTATTTGCTCATGTACAGACTTGAAACCGTCTGGCAGTTATACCTGTTTTTTGGGATCGTTTTCGGCATCGGCTTGAGTTCCATCGATGTTATCGCCTTGAGTACGATTGCGCGCTGGTTTGTCAGGAAAAGGGGAGTGGTGACCGGCATCGTTAAAGTCGGCACCGGGGCCGGACAGATGACCATCCCTTTTCTGGTGAGTATTCTGATCATCAGCTACGGCTGGCGGTACTCCTGCGTCATTATCGGTGTGGCGGTGCTTATAATACTTGTCTCAATCGCACAATTAATGCGACGTGACCCGGGGCAGATGGGGCTTTCACCGGATAGGGATGAGGCCGGGCCGGCGGACAGGCCGGCTTTAGCCGTTGAAGGACTTTCCCTCCGCGAGGCCCTCCGCACCCGGCAGTTCTGGACGCTGTGCGCTGCCTATCTGACTGTTGTCTTTTGCCTCATGATTGTCATGGTGCACATTGTACCATTTGCCATGGATATCAAGGTATCTCCAACCAAAGCCGCTGGTGTCCTCTCAACAATTGGCGGTGTGAGCATGGTAGGTCGGTTTTTCAGCGGCCTTGCCATAGACCGCATCGGCAGCAGAAGGGTAATGATATTTTGCTTTTTCCTGCTTGTCGCCGGGCTTTTGTGGCTGCAACTTGCAAAAGAGCTGTGGATGATTTACCTCTTTGCCGTAATTTACGGCATTGCTCACGGAGGATTTTTTACGACGTTTTCCCCCATTGTAGCCGAATTTTTCGGGATAAAGTCTCATGGAGCCCTCTTCGGTGTCGCTATGTTCAGCGGCACTTTTGGAGGTGCTATCGGTCCGTTTCTGGCAGGATACATTTTTGATGTTACGGGCGGATATGGCCTGGCGATCTGGATCTCTATATTGATGAGTGCTCTTGGATTTGTGCTGATATCATTGCTCAAACCGGTAAAGGCAGCTGGAAAGGGAGATGCATGATAAGATAGCGCGTTTTATTTTACCTATCAGCAGCACGCCGACCCAGGGTAACACGGGGTGCGCTACCGGTTGTGTCTGCTCTTCTTAAGCGATTCGATGCCTGATTGGTACGTATATATGGTAAGATGCCGCGACGGTAGTTTGTACACCGGCATTGCCACTGATGTTGAAAGCAGGCTCGCCGATCACCGGGCAAATAAAGGGGCCAAGTACCTGCGCGGACGCGGTCCTTTGAAGCTGGTCTTTAAAAAACAGATCGGGGAAAAAGGGCGGGCCCTGAAAGTTGAATGCGAAGTAAAGAACCTGCCCAGGCGCAAAAAGGAAGAGCTCATTAAAACCGGCGCCGGCATTGAAGCGCTGCTCAGCGGCAGCAAACCCTGAGAGACCAGCCAGGGTCTTTCTCGTTTTCTAACTTCTTTCATTTATTCGGGTTTTGCGCGAAATAGAGACGCGATGTTTAATTCCTTCATTTTGGCCTGTGTCGGGTTGCCGCCGGGATAATCCCATCCCACAATTTCAAAATATTTCTTCTGGAGGGTCTCCATATCGATGGTTACGTTCTTTAAAGGACCCTTTGAAAGCGGCGGTTTTCCCAAAGCTCTTGGATGTATGCTCTGATCATCTGTTATTGCGCCCTCACGCACATTAAACGCTTTCCGGAGGTTTAGAATTCTTTCACCGATCTCCAGATATTCATCGGCAGATAGATCCCAGCCGGTAACCGCATTGAGGTACTCAACGACAGGCAGCGAGCTTGTCAAGGCCCCGAATATACACATACCGCAGCCATTGAGCAGTTGAACGTAGAAGATGCCTGCCGCCAAAAGATGGAGCTTTCTTGCCTCTTTATCCCCGGCACCTTTTACTCGCCGGCGTACTTCAGGGAATTTCTCTTTAACGCCATATAGGTTTGCATAAAGGTGGGATGATATGGTGTGACGCCCGGGGGTCGGTTCAAATTTATAGGTGACCGCAAATCCGGGATCATACCTTGAATCGTGCATCGGAAGCTCCTGCCCGCCTGCGTGTACCGCGAATTTTTCAGAGCCTTGCCCGATCTTTTTGGCAGCGCGTTTCACGCCGTCTGCAAGCGTATCTCCGAATCCTTCGCGTTTGATAATCATCTCGGTCAAGCGGGCGATTTCCTCACTTTTGCCCCAGCCTAACTTCAAGCCCCCCGTTATGCTCTCGTCGATGATGTTATTTTCAAAGCACTCGATTGCGAAGGCGACGCTTGCGCCCGTTGAAACCGTGTCAATGCCGGCGCGGTTGCACATCTCATTGATCTCGATTATGGCGTCGAGGTTGTCATGAAGTATCAAGCCGCCAAAAGCGCCCAGGGTTTCATACTCCGGCTTATGCCCCTCCAGACCCTGGTAGCGTCCCTTTTCGATATTGATGATACCCCCACAGGCCAGAGGACAGGACTGGCAGGCATATCGCCGCTTCAGATTCTTGATAACGTTATCGTCGGATATTTTTTCGGCTTTTCCGATCGGATAATCGAGAGCGGCGATCCCACCCCAATTTTTTACGGGCATATCACCTACAAGAGAATAATAGGCGGTGAATCCGGCCGTACCATATTTGCTGAGAACCTCCTTTACGGTTGGCGGCCGAGGCGGTACAGAGATACCGACGATCGAGCTGATATAGCCTAAAAAGTTTAAAAAGCGTGCGATAAGATTATGGGAGGTTCTCGATTGCCGGTAGTCTTTTAGAAACCGAGTGTTTATTTTTTTTACAATTTCGGGCCTTTGGACCGGAATCGTTCGATCACCTTTGACGGCAATTGCCTTCAATTTCTTACTTCCCATTACCGCTCCCAGACCCGACCTTGCCGCAACGCGCCCTTTATCGGTTACAATGCCGGATATCAGGGAAAGCCGCTCACCACTTATCCCGATGCTGGCAACTTGAACTCTATTGTCACTAAGCTGGCTTTTGATGATTTCTTCCGTTTCGAACGTATCTTTTCCCCATAACTCCGAGGCATTTTTGATCTCGATATTGTCGTGAGTGATAGAGACCCAGACGGGACTTTCGGCAGCACCGGTAAAAAATACGGCATCATACCCTGCTTTTTTGATCTCTCGCGATATGAAGCCGCCGGCATTGGCATCCCCCCACCCTCCGGTAAGCGGCGATTTGCCCACCACCATTAATCGCCCGGAAAACAAAGCGCCTGAACCGGTGAGGAGTCCCGAGCAAAATCCCAGATGACTTTCCGGTGAAAGCGGATCAATGCCTGCCTTTTGACGTTCCGCGATAATCGCGGCGCCTAGCCCGTAGCCGGAAAGGTATTTTTTATAGAACTCCTCTTTAAGTTCAAATACCTCTGAGCTTCCCTTCGTTAGATCGACAACACAGTATTTACCCATAAATCCTGCGGGCATAATGATCTCCTGATTATTTTGTCGTCATGAAGAAATAGGGATGGCTGCCCTTGGACCTCCATGCCGGTCGTTCAGAACTCACGATAGACAACATCAACCTCCAGCTGCGGGCTTGAGACATGAAATGTCATCGGCGTCTTCAAGTTTTCTCCAGAGCCCGACCCGTTCACCATTTATAAAATACGCGAGCAAATGCCTGTCCGGCAATCCAATCATTTTCACCACTTTTTTAAGCCGCGTTCCTCTGGGAACATTTAAATTCAGCCCCTCCTGGCGATCATAGCCGTTAAGATTGGCATCCTGATCAAGTCCGGCAAAAAGCCTCACTTTTATGGTTATGGTCTGCTTTGAGTCAGTCATGAATATTTTAGTTTTCTACCTGGTTCAGCTGCGTTGCTGCTCTCTGCCCAGGGTGGCCCAGAGCCCTCCGGCTATGATCAGCCCTCCAAAGACAAAATGGATCACCCCCAGAGGCTCGCCAAGCAAGGCCGCTCCCAGGATAGCGCCGTAAAGGGGCAGGGTGTTATAGAACACCATAGCCCCGCCGGCCCCCAGGGTCGTGACCCCATGGTTCCAGGACCAATAACCAATGATGGTCGGAACCACACAGATGTGGGCAATGGCGGCGATAGTCTCCATCCGCAGGTTGATGGGGATGTGTTGAAGTTCTAAAGCGGCGGCCGCTGCAATCAGGGGCAGGCTTATGAAGTTCGACAGGGCGGTCGCTGCAACCGGAGATCGGTTGTGCATAACCCGGCGGCCGAAAACAGAGTAAAACGCCCAGACCACAGCCGAGGCCAGAAGGATCAGGTCTCCCGGGTTAAATTGGAGCCGAAGTAGAAACGTGAGCGAACCGTTCGACAGTAATCCCGCCACCCCGACCAGGCCCAGAATCGCGCCCGCCAGCTGCCGCCTGGTGACCGGCTCCTGGATAATCAACCCGGCGATCAGAGCCGTAATCAGCGGCGAAAATCCTTGAATCAAAGAACAATTTACTGCTGTGGAATACCGAAGTCCCAGATACAGCAGAGGGCTAAAACCGACCACCCCGGCCAGGCCCATAGCCAAAATCCACCACTTATCCTTTCCGTACCGGCGCTCCTGCGCGGGCCTGCCCCTGAGAAGAATGCCAAAAAAAGCAGTGGCGACGGTAAAGCGCAGGGTGGTAAGTGCCAGGGGCCCGATATCATCGCGTAACCAACGACCGAGAACAGCATTGGTGGCCCAGCACAGGGTTGCCAGGTTGACGAATATCACGCCCAGGGCCTGTTTTCGCCAGCTTACGAGACCATTCAATATTGCGCCACCTGCTGAAACGCGTTTTTAAGGATAGGTCGATTGTTATTTTGAGAGAAACGGGGTAACTTATATGATCGTATTTGTTCCAAGTAATGCTAATTGAAAACGGTCCTTAAGATATGCACCATCTTTTGGCGGGAGCACGAGTGGAAGATTTTCTGCACGGATTTTGATGTTGAAGAAAAGCGGGCCCACCTCTTTTTGGATCTGCGGTATTACAGATCTAAAGCTTTTCTTGTCGCTTACGGTCCTGCAGATAGGGATTCCGCTTGCTGCTGCGATCGCCCCAAGGTCCACACCACCCGCAGTGTGGGTGAGCTGCATTCCGGTCTCTCCATAGCGCTCGTTGTCCAGCACAACGATAGCCAGATTTGGTGGGCGCTGAGTGGCTACCGTCGCAAGCGAACCTAGCCCCATAAGCATCTCACCATCACCGGTGATAACCAGAACGCGTCGAGACGGCTGGGCCAAGGCTAGACCGAGGCCAAGTGGCACAGCACCTCCCATTGCGCCCCATAAAGGAAAGTTTAATGGCTCGTCGCCCGCTGCTGTCACATCCCATGCGGCTGCTCCGAGGCCGGCGACCACTAGTGCATCCCCCCGCTGTGCGAGCAGCTCTTTGACAACTGCGCGGCGGCGAAGAGGGTAGCTTTTGCTGCGTTCAGAATTCATGCTCTACCTGCCAAATGTCTTTGCGCCCGGAATACGCTGTGATATTAAAACGGCTGTCGCTGCCGGGCCCTCGAACGCCATCTTGGCTGCAGCCTCTACGGCCTCCTTAATATGGTCTTTGTCGTTTACCGCAAAAGTCAATACCCCGGCCACTGTCAATATTTGGTTTGTATTTTGGCCCATCGGCACCTGCCAGGGATTGAATTCTCCCCTTTCGCCTCGCATGGTTACCAGAATCAGTAAAGGCATTCGGCAGACGCGCGTTAGAGACAGCATATTGATGCAGTTTCCGACACCACTGCTTTGCATCAGAAGGACTCCTCGGTCGCCACCGAGCCATGCACCAGCGAGCAGTGCCACACCTTCCTCCTCGGTGGTCAAGACCATTGTCTTCATGTTATAACTTTTGTGACACATTTTGATGAGAGACGCGTGTCCAATATCTGGTACATAAGCAACCTGGCGCACACGGTTTTCAACCAGTACCTGGTAAATATCTTCCGGCCATGTTTCAGACTCCAACGAATCCATTATATCAATTGTCTCCTATTTTTCCGGATGAAGGACTTTTAGCTTGGCAGCAATCAGTTGGTCGTGAGTAAGGCGTAGTAAATTTTGAAGCTTATTCATCAGGTAGTGTTCATACTGGTCCATTTTCCCGTCTACATAGACGATGTGCCACAGGGTTTCGATGATTTCAATTTTCTCTTCGTTTGAATAATTCTCATTGATGAGTTTTGAAAATTGCCAGAGATCCACGCTTTTTTCCAGCTCCTTTTCAGCCTCTGCGATCAGGGCGTCGGCGTGGTCCTGGGATAAGCCGTATTTTTCTTTCAGAATTGATAGAATTGTTTCCATCTCCGCATCAGTAAACTTTTCATCGATGCGCGCTATCTCCACGAACAGAGCGCAGGTTGCAACGCGTATGTCGTGCTCTGTGTTTTGGTTTGCGTCTTTAGAAACTTCGGCTGTTGCTTTGTTAAAGAATCGTTTGACGATATCAAGCATCCGCAATTTTCCTTTGTGTTGTCTTTAAAGATATGAGGGCCTAAAAGTTACGCGTTAAGCCTCAATTAAATCTATCTCTGGTTTTGTGGTTACCGCTTTTTATAAAAAAAGATAAAATCATATTTGCTTTCAGCTTTGAACCTAGAGCTTTGAGCTGGCGCCATAGGCGCCCATACTCTGAACCATGCCTGCCCAGTGAAATTCCGCATAGCGGACTCGCCTGAGGCGAGATTTAACCGGGGCCTGTCCAGTTGAAATCTGCGTAGCAGACACCGACAGGTGTTCAACAGGGACGTGGCGAATTTAACGAGCGTACCTTGGGCCCAATTAAATTGTCAAGAGATTTGGGGCGGGGTTGTTAATGGGGAGGGAAGGGGACAACTTTTCACCTTTGTCCCCTATATGCCGCATTTTTTTTTGCCGTTAGGGTAAAAGCGTCTTTAACACATCCTCTTTGCCGACAATTCCGACAATTTTGTCGCCCTCCATGACCGGCAGCGTGTAATATTTTTTGTCGACCATTAATTTGGCAACATCTTCGATATCGGTTTGCGGGCCGACCGTTACCGGATTGGGTGTCATGGCTTGCTTCACCGTCAGGGCCGCAATTTTTTCCACCTCTTTATCGATCCGTTTTATGGATGTCAGCGGTATGAAGCTCTCAAGCAAAGTAAACACGGAGGGGATGGGAATACTTTTTTGCTGGGCAACAAGGTCACTCTGGCAGAGAATGCCTGCCAGTTTGCCGGAATCATCGATTACAGGTAGCCCATTGATCCGCTTTTTCAGCAGAATTTTAGCGGCCTTAACAATCTCCGTGTCGGGAGACACGGTAATTATTTCTGTTGTCATAATGTCTTTTACTTTAAGCATGGCAGTACCTCACTGAAAGTTATAATTTATGGTAGGCACCTAAATATCAAGGTCAAGAAGTTTTGGCAAGATGGATAGAGGGGAAAGGGTTCAACATTTCAACTTTTCACCAACGTCTCCCCTTTATGCCCAATTGGAGGTGGCCGTTTGAAACCCTTTTGTTGTGACGGGTAGGAACATAGATACGGAGGTCGTGAAGGATCTTTAAAAATAACGAATTCATCGATTCTGTTGCTACGGCATATGTCTACGATAAGAGAGCACCCAAATTTTGTGTAATCATTCAGTGTTAAAATGACAGCCAGAGCTTCTTTTTTGTCAAGCCGGAGGTTATTTTGCTTTTCCACGATCTTTTGAAAATCGATCAGGCTATCGATTCCTTCAATAACGGGCTTATTAAACAAAATCTTTATCGATCCTTGTGTGCGTTTGACTTCAGGGCGTGAGACCGGCCAAAAGTATTGAAACATGTCAAGTAGCTTCATTTCCGTTCGGCATAAAATCAACTCCGGCAGTCCGATTTGAAAATATTCTTTATTTGGGCGGTGGTGTCCGATTTCACTGGATTGAATAACTAGCGGGTCAGGTAATACATGGGCGGGATTATAGACATGGACGCAAACGAGTTCCCTGTCAAAGCAGTCTTTACTTTTAAAGCCAAATAGGGTTGCCGGAAGCGCGATCGTCAGAAACCTCATAAATTCGCGCCTTGACAAATTGCACCTCATTTTTAGCCTTTGTTTCATCCTTGAACCCTGAACCTTGCCTGCCCTGTTGAATGCCTGCCCAATGAAATCTGAAAGCTATTTCATCGGGGTTGCGCAGCAACCCCACTGAAAGTGGGATTCAACCGAAGCCTGCCCAGGTGAATTTTTCCAGAGGAAAACGAGCGTAGCGGATTTAACCGGGGTAACCTGCCGCGGCGAAGCTCGCCAGAGCGAAGACGGGTCTGTGGACCACTTTGAGCTTTCAGCTATGCCTGCCCAGTGAAATTCCGCATAGGGGACTCGCCTGAGGCGAGATTTAACCGGGGGACCCAGAACCCGTAATCTCTTACCTTCCTTTGCCCTCAGTCCTCAGAGCTCAGTCCTCAGCACTTATTTTTTCCCTGAACCTTTCTTTTATCACCACCGTCCCCGTTATTTTTTTTCTTTATTAATCTGTGTAATCTGTGGACCACTTTGAGCTTTAAGCTGGCGCCATAGGCGCCACGGACGTCCTCCTTTTTCCCACCTGTTAATACACAGGCCAATCAAAGTTTAGGGGGGTTGTGATTTGTTCAAGGATTGGGTAATTTATGCCGATATAATTTCTGGGAGGAAAATATGATTTCCTTTTTGACCGGATTAAATAGGG
Source organism: Desulfobacterales bacterium (assembly GCA_030601425.1). Taxonomy (GTDB): domain Bacteria; phylum Desulfobacterota; class Desulfobacteria; order Desulfobacterales; family JAHEIW01; genus JAHEIW01. The sequence continues at coordinate 1,357 of JAUVTR010000029.1, read as the reverse complement.
GTTGTCAAAAAACGTTGCGGTATTCAAACGTTTTTTTCTACAACCCCTTATGCCGCAATTCCGTTATTGGGAACATTATTATGGAAAGCGGTATATAAGGATAAGTGATGTATAAAATAATGAAAACATTTATATTCGTGGGAGCGCTTTTGGTTGCAGCCTTTTTTGCGAACTATTTTGGCTTCGTATCCATTCCCTGGCTGGATGTAAACTCGGTTGCAACCTATGGAGGTGACGCAGTTCGATCTGATGAGGCTGTTAAGAAAGTATTTGAAGAGTAAATATGGCTGCCTTTTGCTTCGCGTTAGCGCTTTTTTCAAAAACTACTTTCAGTCTCTAATTCCAAATCCAAAATCTAAAATCCAAAATCCGCAATCGAATAACCCTGAACTTTATTTTATCGTTTTTCGATCGAAAATAGCAGCTTCGCCGAACCGATTTCAATGATATCCTGATCGTAAAGGGTGATCGATTTCTTAACCGGCTCGTCATTGACTTTGGGCTTGGGCCTCCCACCGATATTGCTCAGGTAGAAACCATCAGCCTTTTTAGTAATGATGACTGCCGTGGGATCGATCAGCAGACCTTTGATCACGATGTCGGATGCGGGATCTTTTCCGATGGATGTAATTTTTCGGGTGAGCTCGATCTGACCCTTCCCGCCGGCCAGGTAGGTTAGTGCGCCGACCGGTTCTTTTTCTTTGCTTTCGGTGTTGTACCCGGGATCGTCCGGTTCAAGGTCCCTCACTTTGCCGCGACCCTGACTCTTATTCCAGAATTTCGTTACATTAATGCTTTTCGTGGGATTGCTCTGCATCATCATCCTGCGATGCTGGGTTGTGTTCATCCCCTGGGTTTCATCAAATTTATCCGAACCGCCAGGGAGCGCCTGTACTTCATCATCATAATGAAAGACCAGCGAATACCCGCCGATGGTGATAACGTCTTCGTGTTTTAACCAGTGGGAGTTAACCAGCTGCTCGTTGACGAAAGAGCCATTTTTGCTCTGCAGATCGATCAGCACAAACCGGTCTCCCAGGGAGTCGATCTTGGCGTGATGCCCTGAAACAGCAGGATCTTCGATGACCACGTCATTGGTGTCCCGCCGGCCGATCGATAAAGAAACGCCCTTTTGAAGCTGATATTCTTCAAGGGGCTTATTTTTAAATTGCAGCGTTAAAGTCGACATCTGTTTACGCCTTGAAAATTATTGTTCTTAAGCCCAAAACCCTTAATCTCTTACCTCCCTTTGCCCTCAGTCCTCAGAGCTCAGTCCTCAGCACTTATTTTTTCCCAGAACCCAAATTCCCGACGAACGGGGGTCTTGAATTCAAATCTGTCCTTAATTCTGTAATTC
>JAUVTR010000005.1 GCA_030601425.1 Desulfobacterales bacterium | reverse complement strand
CAACCGCACGATAGATCCGGGTGAATTTTGATGGTTAAAAAATTAAAGAAATTTAAAAATGTCGACCATGTGGCTGAATCGCTGGAGTCGGCCGACTATATTTGTTCAAAAACGATTGCCACGGTCGTTTTTTTGGCCCAGGCAACCCAGAAACCGGTGCTGGTGGAAGGTCCTGCCGGAGTGGGTAAAACGGAGCTGTCAAAAGCCGTGGCCCGCAGTCTGGAACGTGAATTGATTCGTTTGCAATGTTACGAGGGGCTGGATGAAACCAAAGCACTTTATGAGTGGGAGTACGCCAAGCAACTGCTTTATACGCAGATGGTGAAAGAAAAAATTGATGATGTGGTTGCCGGCGCTCAAAATCTGCCGGAAGCGGTGGATCGCATCGCGGCGCAGGAAGATGCCTTCTTTTCCGAACGTTTTATTCAACCGCGACCGCTGCTGCAGGCCATTTCATCCGCACAGCCGGTTGTTTTGCTTGTCGATGAAGTCGATAAATCCGATCCTGAATTCGAGGCGTTTCTTTTAGAAGTGCTGAGTGACTTTCAGGTATCCATTCCCGAACTGGGCACCCGCACGGCGCGCAGCATACCCTTTGTATTTTTGACCTCCAATGATTCGCGAGACATGAGCGATGCCTTGAAGCGGCGCTGCATCCACCTGTATATCGATTATCCGGGTCGCGACCTTGAAATGAAAATCGTCAGACTCAAAATTCCCAAAATTACGGATCGATTGGCCGGTCAGTTGATCGATGCGATCCACAAGATACGTGATCTTGATCTTAAAAAGAAGCCCTGTGTTTCGGAAACATTGGATTGGGCCCAATCACTGATTGCACTTCAAATCGAAGATTTGTCCCCGGAAGTGGTTAGCGATACCCTGAACGTTATTCTCAAGTATCAGGCGGATGTGGATCAGGTCAGGGAGAAGCTGGCTCAATTAATTAAAAAGTGAGAAGTGAACTAAAGTGACTAAAGTGTCTAAAGTTAAGGAATTCTGTCATTTATATTTAAAAGATAGAGCGTAGCGACACCTTAACTTTAGTCACTTCCCACTTTAGATCATTTTAGTCACTCTACCTCAATTGCTATTATTTCCTCATATGGTTAACCTCGTTTTAAAATTTGTGGCTTGTGCTCGGACAGCGGGTTTGCGGGTATCGACTTCTGAGGTGTTGGATTGCCTGAATCAGTTGGAACTGGTCGATATTCTAGAAGAATCTCAGTTTGCGGCGGTTTTACGTGCAAATTTTGCGAAAAGCCGGCGCGAACAGCATCATTTTGAAGGGCTTTATCGATTATTTTTCCACGAATTGCGCCAGAATGCTTCGGTCGCTTATTCCGAACCCCTTGCTGAACAGATCCAAAATATTCTTCAAGCCCTGACCGCAGAGGGAGCGGAAAATGAAACTTTTCAGGCGATGCTTGATTTTTTAGGTGGTGACCCCCTTCCTTATTTTGAACAACTCCGGCAGATCGGATCAAACGCTGATGATCAAAATCGCGGCCTGGGTTCCAATTTAGGCGCGCTGACCCGGCGTCTTGAAATCATGCTGGGGCTCAATGCAGTCGAAGATGCCCTGGAGCAGTTGTTCGCCGATCACCGTGATCAGATGAATTGGGAAATGCGTCGGGATTTAAAAGAATATTTTGAAGACCGTTTAGAAAGTGCGCGCCGCCTCTTGACTCAGGACCGTCATGCCTATGAGGATCAAGCTGAAAAAACACTTTCCTACCGACAACGTCTGGATCACCTGGGTGAAATTCATTTTGCGTCCCTGACCAAAAGGGAAGTGGAGACCATGCGGGAGGTCATCGAGCAACTGGTGCGCAAACTAAAAGACACGATCGGCAGACGATATGCCCATCATCGCAAGGGTGTGTTGGATATTAAGAAAACGCTGCGCCGTTCTGCAAGCTATCAAGGAATTCCGCTGGAATTGTTTTATCGAAATCGTCCGTTACGCAAAACCAAGATTGTTGCCCTGTGTGATGTTTCCGGGTCCGTATGGTCGGCGGCGCGGTTTATGTTAAATATGCTTTATTCGCTGCAGGAATGCTTTACCCAGGTGCGAAGCTTCGTGTTTGTGGCCGGGCTGGATGAAGTAACCAATGTTTTTGAGGATCATGAAATCAATCAGGCAATCGAAAAAATTCTGAAGGAAGCCAACATTGAATACAACGCCGCCACCGATTACGGACTGACGTTTCGACAGTTTAAAAACAGGTATCTGGATATTCTTAACAAAAAAACAACACTGATTATTATCGGTGACGGTCGCACCAACTATGCCAATCCGGAAGAAGGCATTTTGGATGAAATGCGGGAACGAAGCCGCAGGCTCATCTGGCTGAATCCGGAAACAGAGTATTTCTGGTATACGGGCGATAGCGAAATGCGAACTTACATGGAATATTGTGATGAGGTGCGACCCTGTCAGAACTTAAACCAACTGCTGGATTTTATTGAATCGCTTGTTTTGTGAAAGCTGCATCTCGTAACTCGGATGTGGCGAAACATTTGAACGTAATAGATATTACTCCCATTTGCCCGCGGAAGATTGTGTTGATTCCTGTCGGCTAAGCGTTTTTGATGCTGATTTGAATGACAGGGTACCCCCAGTCAATCGACCAGGCTGGCCGGGGCCCCACTTATAGATGCTGCCCAGATCCGTAATTTCCGGACCATATAACTCCTCATCTGTCGAATATCCTTCACTGGATATCTTAATGTTTGACCATACCAGTGACTCTCTTATATTGAGTTCTTTAATCCCGGTATACAATGCCCTTTCGCTTGCAGTGTCGGATACAATGTCAAACTTCTGAATAGATACCGATGCCACAACCCCCATAATAATCATTACCGATATGAGCTCAATTAAAGTAAATCCTTTTTGGTTCAAACCTTTAAGCTTTTTACTCATGTAAAACATCCTCTTTATTTTGATTGATACCAATTCCCTATCAGTCCCCATAGATTCAAGGTTTATAGTTATATAGTTATATAGAAAAATTGGTTTTTCTAGGTGGAGTAGCTATTCGTATCCAGGCTTTTATATACTGCTCCACCCCCTACCTCCTGCAAAAATCATGCAAAAACGGTGTATTATAGGGATTAATGAGACATTGCAAAAAATTACAAATACTTATCTACCTAGATGAAACGGAGGCAGATTCGGAACTGAAAAAAAGGTGTCAGATATTGTGCAATTTACTTCACAATTTGAAGGCGGTAGGAAGGTATTGTGGCAGGAAAGCGTTGTGAAGGGTGCCCGGGAGAATTGGGGGAGGTATAGCGTCTGAATTTTTATGCAGGTATCTTAAAATGATCTAAAAATGAACGGCTTCTCTGAATTCCACACCAAATCCATATTGATCCGTCCAGACCACCTTGCCTTTTAGTTTAATACTGCTATTTTTCTCGATAGAAGGCACGGCCACCGTTACTACATTTCCTTCAGGCAAAAATAAATCGGTCTCAATAAATGCGCCCTTGTTACCTATGTTTTTAATAAAACACTCGTGGATGCCGTATCGAGTCGCAAAAAATGAAGACTCGGAGCAAAATTTCCTCGGATATTTTCTTTTATTTTTCATTGCCTTGGACACAGGTTCAGATAAAGATTGTTTAATTGATTGACTCGACCATCTCATTTTCTTTATATAGCACCATTTTTTCATCAGTCCAGGGTTGTAACATCTTATTGAAATCTGCTGAATCCAGCGTGTGATTACGGATGAAATACTCTAAACGAGAATGTTGCTGGGAGCTCAGTTCGCCAAATTGTACGCCGCATTTGCGAATTGCAAACGAATTTAGGGGGATATCTGTATCAATCTCAACATCAAAGATCGGTTTAAAGAGTAAGCGATCAAGATAAAATGCGTCTTGAGCAAATAAGATATCCATTTTAAACAGGCTGTTCGATGCCCCTTGACGATCGATATAATGAAATGCAAGCCCGTCTTTCGAGATATTGATTATTTGACCCATTTTAATGGGTTTGGACTTAATCACCGCAAAGGCAATCTCACCCATGCTCATATCTTTTATTTTGCTCAACTCGATGGATGTGGACCTTAGAACAGCGAAAGTACCCGGTTGAACCTCATAACGTTGGTGATTTCTGCGCTCCATCTTCTTTACCTCTTAATATAGGGAATGTACAACATAAATAATGAGCAATTTTCCTGCCAATATCTTTTTAATGGGCGGTAAATTTTAAGCAACACCCGGTTATTGCATATATTTTAAATAGTTATGATATTATAAAAAATGAAAATGTATTCATTTTCTGATCTTGTCTATAAGAATTTCAATTAATTATGTACACTTTTATATACAGTCGTCGGTCCTTATGGTCTAATTAATGGATAATATTCGATTTATTTTGGCCTTTAAACAAACATCTATTGTACATAAAAAGATATAAGCTGTATAAGTAGGATACTTTATCAGCAGGGAGAGAAAATATGAAAGCGGTATCAATTTATTGTAAATCCGTTCAGGTTAATCTGGATACAGGACCGGATATCCGTGATATTACACCGGTACTTGAGCACCTGATTCATGATTCACAGGTTGAAGAGGGAAGTCTGTGTGCCACTATGGTAGGTTCAACAGGTTCTTTGACGACCATCGAATATGAACCCGGGGTGGTCAGAGATTTAATGGCTGCTGTTAATCGCCTTGCGTCGCCGGATCTTGAATATGAACATGAAAAGGCCTGGCATGATGGCAACGGTCACAGCCATGTTCAGGCAGCGTTATTGGGCCCGTCCATTGCCTTGCCGATCAGAATGGGGCAATTGAAAATGGGAACCTGGCAGCAGGTTGTCGCCATCAACCATGACAATCGATCCCGTCAACGCACCATAGAAGTCACCATCACGGGTACAACCGTTTAAAGATCGGCCCTTCAGGCCTTGAAGAGCGGCTCTGCGAGCCTTTAGGAGCGGTCCTTCGGACCTTTAGGCCGGTATTGTGTCCTATAATTTCTTCTGGGACGCGATACAAGAAAATACGCTGTGAAGATGGTCAGAATCTCCGATTATCGGTAGACTTTAAAAAGACAAAATAAAAAAAGTAAACCGGACTTAGAGCGTTTAGATCTTGTTCAGTGACAAGGCTTGTTCCGCTTCAAAAGAGGAGCGTACACGATAGTACGCGAGCATTTTGAAGCGGAATGTAACACAGTCACTGGGCAAGAGATAAATGCTCTAAGTCCGGTTTTAGCGTTTACGGCGAAGGCGGTTCATAGCCAGCCGCAAACTGGTCTGCATCCGTCCGATTGCCTGGGCCAATAGACCGATCTCGTCTCTGGATTTGATATCAATTTTTACGTTAAGTTCTCCCAGGCTCATGCGTTCGGCGGCATCGGTTAACTTCATCATAGGCGTAACGATGGCGCGGGCGGAAAACCATGCGATCACCGCTACCAATAAAATTGTGCATCCCAGCAGGGTCAAAGCGAACTTCTGTACGCGGTTCAAAGCAGAAAATACTTCCTCCTCTTCCTGCTGTAATGCCAGAGCCCATCCATAATTGTTACTTCTCACGTGACCCAAAGCCGATCGATCGTTTGGCATATTGAATCGAGTTGTGATGGTTGTCCAGCCTTTTTTGCGATAGTTGGCTATGAGTGGATGGCTATTGAGGTTTTTACGTTTTGCTATATATTGTCGGTTTGGATGGGAGATCACATAACCCTTTTCATCCACCAAAAATGCATAACCGGTTTTCCCTTTTTTCCATGTGCCGATATTTTTGGATATGTCGTCTACCGTCATTGCGGCCGCCATGATACCAATGGTCTGGTTTTCCGATTTGATCGGCACCGCCAGAACAAGGGACGGCTTTTTAGAGGTTTTTCCGATTAGAGTCTGCCAGCTGAGGTTTTTGCCTCGCATTATACTCTTGTAATATTGTCGGTCCGAGTAATCTTTTAGGGGCACATCATCATTTCTGGCGATGTTCATTCCATCAGTTCCAACGGTGAATACAAGATACATCCACGGGTATTGTTTTTGAATGGTTTCTAAAATCGGTTTTTGCTGTTCCCCATCCATGGTAATGATCTCTGGAAGATTTGCCGCTGTGCGCAAAATGGAAACATTGTTGTTGATCCAGCCGTCGACCTGATTTCCCAATCCTCGGGCCGTTTGCGCCATCAATGCTTCGGTGTCGGTACGAATTCGTTCGTTGGTTTCCCGCAAAGTGATCCCCCAGAATATTGCAAACGGCAACAAACTGACGATAAGCATCACTGTGATAATCTTGCCGAACAGACCAAAGCGAACCTTCTGGCCTCCATAAAACGGCGGTGCTTCGCTTGCGAGGTCCTCAACGTCCTCACGCCGCGAAATCGGGCGTTCAACGTACCGATCGGGCTTCTGCGACGCCCGGGATACCTCAGGCTCTGGTACTTCATAAGGGCGTGCAGGCTCACTGTGGGATACAGGCGTTGGTTTGGTTACGACCATGATGTTATTGCAGGCTTTGCATTTAACCCTGGCACTTTCACCCTTCATTTTCGTTTCATCAACTCGATACTTTTTTCCACATGAATCACAAATAATGTCCATCATGGGCTGTGCTCCTTAATTTAAGTTCGCTTTTTATTTAAGATATCCATCATGGATTTTTTAAATTCGATCCGTTTTCCCTCATCGAGGATTTCGTGAGAAAGGATCGTAATCAATTCGGCAGCCTGGTGTACCGGGATTTCAGGACTAGTTAATTCCATTTCTGACACAACCTCTTCGATCAAAATTTCGGCCATCGGTCCTATGACCATAGATAGATTAATTTTAAGTGCTTGAAGGAAAATCTTATCCAGGACAGGTAGGTCCTTTTTTACAGGTTCTATGAGCCCCTGTTCCAGTAACTTCGATAAATTTTTTTTCAAAGTGACCGCTTTCATTTCCACTTCGTCGGCGATCTGATACAGGCTCTTACTCTCATCAATAGCAATGAGCAAACGAATCATGTCCGCATCCAAGGATATTTGGTCACTATCCGTGCGGATCACCTTTCGGTAATAGTTCTCCTGATGGCCCGACATGCCAATATCCATTTTCGATCCCATTCTTCGTTATAAGTTGATATTGGATAAAATAAACCTCGGCGTGCTGGAAACCTGCCGAGGGTTGCCAATTTGTGCGTTGAGTGCTTAACGATATTATTTTATCTACTTGAAAACAATAGAGAATGGATGGTTTATTACATTAAGCTTAATGATAAAGGCGAATTTATGTCAAGGAAAAAAATATCACAATATTTGATACTTGGGTTGGTTTTAGGCGTTAAGAGGGAAAACGGATCAGGCTGGCTGCGGATGGAAGGCGCATCATAAAAGCCGTAGAATCCTCCAACAGCTGACTTTGCAGACCCTAATGGCTGATGGTGTGGATCAACGCGCTGTTGATTTTTTATTTAGTTCTTGTTTTAGTTTTTTCTCCATTTCAGCAAAAAGGTTCTTCTTTTTTTCTGCCTGCTGAGTCTGAATTGACTCAATTTTTTGTAAAAGACCTTTTTGGGATTCCTTAAATTTTTTAAGTTCCTCTTCTAGCTTGCTCTCATCATCACCTCGCGGAATCTCCTCAATTTTCAGAAAATCACGGATAAATAGTCTGTTACCATAAGATCCTTCGACAACATCAATAATCTCCATTTCCTTTAATTTTCTGGAGAGATAACTGCTGCGCTCAATTGACATCGATAGAACTCGACATATATCTTCTACAGTCGGGGGCGTGCTATTTTGATGTTCACAAACCCTTATGGCCGATATAAAAAGGTGGGCGCTTGTATATAAATCTTTGCTTTGAGTTTCCATAATTACCGGTTATTACTTTAGATGATGTGCTAAAGAGCTGCTGGCTGTACTTGACATCAGCTCTTTAGCAGAGTAACATTTTCTTAAAATTTGTCAAGCAACAAGGGAAGCTTGCCAGGCGATGCTCGGACTGTGGCATGCCGTAACCTAACGAATCGCAAACCGAGGAGTCGCCTTTTTCAATCAACCGGTGGTCCTCAATAATCCTTTTTTCGGCCGCTAAGAAGGAGGCAGTCATGACTGAAATTGTTGGAGTAAATGCAAGACAAATACTGGACTCACGAGGTAATCCTACTGTTGAGGTGGACGTTGTGGTCGCGTGCGGTGCAGTTGGCAGAGCTGCAGTACCTTCTGGTGCTTCTACCGGAAAACGGGAAGCGCTGGAACTGCGTGACAAACGCTTAAAACGTTTTGGTGGAAAAGGCGTGACCGCTGCCGTAAAAAATGTGCTGACTAAGATTGCTCCGGCTATCGAGGGAATGGACGCCGCGGATCAGGCCACATTGGATAAACGGATGATTGAGCTTGATGGTACTCCCAATAAATCAAAGCTTGGAGCCAACGCAATTCTGGGTGTATCCATGGCGGCGGTTCGTGCTGCTGCTGCGGCTTATGGATTGCCCCTTTATCGATATCTGGGCGGCATCAATGCCAGGTACCTGCCAGTTCCGATGATGAATATCATAAATGGCGGAGTGCATGCGGCCAACAATCTGGATATCCAGGAATTTATGATTTTACCCTTGGGTGCCGACTCGATAGCCCAGGCGGTTCAGATGGGCGCGGAGACATTTCAGCAACTAAAAAAAATCCTCAAAAGCCAGGGATTCAACACGGCGGTAGGCGACGAAGGCGGTTTTGCGCCTGATCTGGAGTCGAACGAGGCCGCCATTCAGAATATCCTGCAAGCTGTTGAAACTGCCGGTTATAAACCCGGCAAGGATATAGGCCTTGCCCTGGATGTGGCTGCCAGTGAAATATTTAAAAGTGGTAAATACATCCTAAAATCCGAAGATAAAAAGCTCAATGCGAGTCAAATGATCGACTATTATGAAGGACTCATAGATAAGTATCCCATTCTCTCCATTGAAGATGGTCTTGCCGAAGGGGATTGGGATGGCTGGAAAATTATGACCGATCGACTGGAAGGTGCCGTCCAGATTGTCGGGGATGATATTTTTGTGACCAACCCCAAGATTTTCAATAAAGGCATTGAACAGGGCATCGCAAACTCGATCTTGATCAAGCTGAACCAGATCGGAACGGTCACCGAAACCCTTGATGCCATCGAATTGGCCAAACAGGTAGGATATACAACCGTGGTTTCTCATCGTTCCGGTGAAACTGAAGATACCTTTATTGCCGATCTGGTCGTTGGCGTCAACGGCGGCCAGATAAAGACGGGCTCCTTGTCGCGCAGTGACAGGGTGGCAAAATACAACCAGCTTATTCGGATTGAAGAAGAACTCGGGCCAGCGGCTAATTTCTCCAAAGAACTGTTCTAACATGATTGCACGATCAAACAAAATTCTCGGATACATCCTCGGTCTGTTCCTTGCCACTTTGTTTCCCACGATTATTTCCGCCTATGTGCTTGAGGGCCCTCACATAGTTCAGCTCATGACCGAGCAACTGGGGCAAGCAGACAGTCTGTTTATTTCCCAAAAAGTGGTTTTTTACAACATCCAGCCTCAGCCCGTATCTTTAAGCCAAAATGACAGCCGTCAAACCGGTAATGGTGCTGCGGAAAATCCAGATAACCATCAAGCCGTATCCGATGAGACAGATGAGGCTGCGGTCCAGCAAAAGACGATTCAATTAGACGAGTCGTTGAGATATGTGTTTTCTGAGGCCTTTCGTTCAGATATCGTCTCGGATGATAATCAGCGAATTTTTGTTTTCAGGGACGGTCAGACGCTAACGGTGATTGACGGTGTCATTTCAGGTGGCGGCGAGACTCGGTTTGACCTTTACAAGGATCTGTTATTGTACCGGTCTCGTGAGGCGCTTTCTGAGAGACTCTCGTCTCTGGGTGTTGATATTTCTGTATCAAGTTTAGGGAAATTGGAAGGGCTAAATGCCTTTGTGTTGGGGGCCGAATATCCGGATGAAAGCCGGCCGCAAGTGTGGATCGATAAGGTAACATTTCACCCCCTGCGCATGATAATCCCCAGTGGCAGCAGCGCATACAGTACTGATTTTTTGGAAATCAGATACTCAGAATGGCGAAAAATTAGCAAAATATGGTATCCGATGCGAACTGAGTTCATTCAGGATGGCATAACCGTGCGGGCGATTGAGGTTAATGATTATCAGATCAACCCAAACTTTTCTAAAGACATATTTGATATTGCCCGTCTGAAGTTGGAATATCGGCAACCTGTTAAAACACCGACTCGTGCAAATGAGACCGATGGCTTAAGCGAAGTTCAAAAAACCATCGAGGAATTCAAAAAAATATTTGAATAAGAGATGTAAGTTGGAATTTGAGCTTCCAGGTCCAATTTTAATATTGCAATTTGTTGCGTTTTTTGAGAAATTATATAGATAACAAGATATCGCTTTTACGTATCATTCCTTTAGAAAGGCAGCAAACATTTTCAAAATTTGCACAACCCAAAATTTGATAGTTGCCGGCAATGAAAGGCCCTTTGGGCATCGCACCAAGGGCTTTTTCTCTTTTTTGCGCCAGGTTATACGTCAGTTAATTGATGATTAATTCTATGCTTGCAACTGTATGAGGGGAGAAGATGGCAAAGGACACAAAATATATATTCGTAACCGGTGGTGTGCTTTCATCTCTTGGCAAAGGATTAGCGTCGGCGGCGATCGGAGCGTTGCTTGAAAGCCGGGGCCTGACCGTGACCATTCAAAAACTGGACCCTTATATAAATGTGGATCCGGGAACGATGAACCCTTTTCAGCATGGTGAGGTGTTTGTGACCGATGACGGAACAGAGACCGATCTAGATCTGGGACACTACGAGCGCTTCACCCATGCTAAAATGGGCAAAAATAACAATTTTACGACCGGGAAAATTTACCATTCCGTCATTACCAAAGAGCGCAAAGGGGATTACCTGGGTGGAACCGTTCAGGTAATTCCGCACATCACAGATGAAATCAAAAACAGTGTTAAACTGGCCGCCAACGATGTTGATGTGCTCATTGTTGAAATCGGCGGTACTATCGGCGACATTGAAAGTCTGCCGTTTTTGGAAGCGATCCGACAATTCAGAGCGGATGTGGGCAAAGAAAATTCGCTTTATATTCATCTGACGCTGGTGCCTTATATCAGCACCGCGGGTGAAGTCAAAACCAAGCCAACCCAGCACAGTGTCAAAGAACTGAGAAGTATCGGCATCCAGCCCGACATTCTTTTATGCCGCACCGATAGATTTCTGTCCAAAGATATCAAAGCTAAAATTTCCCTCTTTTGCAATGTCAGTGTTGATGCAGTTATCACCGCAAAAGATGTGGATCATATTTACGAAGTTCCCCTTATCTTTCATCAAGAAGGTTTGGATGACCAAATTATTGAGTTACTCAATATCTGGACGCGAAACCCTCAACTGGACAACTGGGAGGAACTCATCAAGAAAATCAAGGCGCCCAAGCATTCGGTGACGATTGCGGTGGTGGGCAAATATGTTGATCTTACCGAATCATATAAAAGCTTAAATGAGGCGCTGTGTCACGGAGGTATCTCCAACGATTGTAAGGTAAATTTGAATTTTATTGACTCCGAAAAACTGGACAGTGGGACTTGTATTCAGATGCTGGCCGATGCTGAAGGTATTCTGGTGCCCGGGGGATTTGGACAACGTGGTATTGAAGGAAAGATATGCGCTGCCAATTTTGCGCGCGTGAACAAAGTGCCGTATTTCGGCATTTGTTTAGGGATGCAAATTGCCGTTATTGAATTTGCACGTCATGTCGCCGGTCTGGAAAATGCGAATAGTTCGGAATTTGATGCAAATACGCCGTATCCAGTTATTTATCTGATGCGCGAATGGTTTGATGAAAGAAGCCAGACCGTCCAGCGACGTGATGATTTATCTGATAAAGGCGCCACCATGCGGCTGGGCGCTTACAGCTGTCATATTGAAAACAATTCGTTTGCCTCCCAGGCCTATCAAAAAGAAGATATTTCCGAGCGGCATCGCCACCGCTATGAATTCAACAACGAGTTTATGGATCAATTGAAGGAAAAAGGGATGATCGTCAGCGGCGCTTCACCCAACGGCGAACTGGTCGAGATCATCGAAATCGGTGATCATCCGTGGTTTCTTGGCTGTCAATTTCATCCGGAATTCAAATCTCGACCGATGGAGCCGCATCCGCTATTTCGAGATTTTATTGGGGCATCCTTGAGGAATTCTCAAAGTCGCAACCAGCAGTAAAGTTTACATCTCGGAATTTCTACTACATAATAAAATGATATAACTTTCCGATTATTTTTTTATTTTAAGGGTGTTTAATTCTTTATCTATCAGCTCCTGAAATCCTTGCAGGCTTCTTTTTTTTAGTTTTCTCCCATTGACGAAAACCATCGGCACCGCATTTACGCCCGCTTTAATGCCTTCATTGAAATCATGCTTCACTTTTTCGAGTAGCAGGGGATCTTCCCGATCTTTTTCGAATTTTGCTTTATTTAATTTGAGTTGTGAAGCAATTTCTTCGATTTTTTTTTCATTAAGATTTTTATGATTTTTAAACAATTCATCATGAAATTCCCAAAATTTTCCCTGACGATCGGCAGCGAGGGCTGCCACGGCTGCCTTAAAGGCGAACTTATGGCTGCGAATCGGGAAGTTTTTAAACACAATTTTGACCGTTTGGGGATTTTTCTCGAGCACCTGATCGAGTAGAGGCACAAGCCTCGCGCAGTATCGTCATTCAAAATCGCTGAAATCCGCAATAACAACTGGTGCATCTTTGAGGCCTTTGTAAGGCGATCCTTTGATGGATAGTTCTTGAATAAAATCAAGGGCGATGACTTCAACAGTTTTGCTCTGTCGACTGGTTGCAAACAGACGCTCTCCCTTGGGACCCAGTTTAATCTGATCAATCTGTTTGCCGACTTCAATTTTATCGGTGAGATTGCCGTCTAAAGCGTAAACGAGTATGACACCTTTATTGTTAAGTACATATACAGTTTTGCCATCGGGCGAGATGGCCACATCCAGGGGAGGAGCCTCAAGTTGCAACGTATTCAGGATCTCCCAGTCAACAGTTGCAAAACCAAGAGGAACCGGTACCATCCAAATCGATAATAACAGGAATGCTTTCCAGAATTTAGATTTCATTTTCACCTTCACCTCCAAATAGGTGCGTGCTCGCGGGTATGCGGGCCGGGCCATAAGAACGACAAACTTTCCATTACACCTTGAGAGCGTTTGGGAACGCGTTGTCTATTTTGTAGTTCGGGTCGCCTTTTTATTAGAGAACGCATCCATGGTCTCCTGGGCGCATTCCGGGCAGTAACTGGATGTGATATCCAGTTTAGCTTTTTCATGAATAAATTGCTCAATCGAAACCCATTCTCCCTTGCCGGGCTCCTTGTGACGGTCATCCCTGATTTTTTTACATACGCAGCACATCGGAAGAATGTTCTGGTAAATTTTAATCTTGCGTGCAAGCTCCCTTTTTTCCAGGCAGCGATTAACGCGGTAAAGCATCTCTGCGGATTCACAGGGTTTAAGTAAAAAATCGTCAGCTTCTTGCCGTAACGCTTCAATGGCGGATTTCATATCGCCATAGCCGGTAAGGATAATGACCATGGTGTCAGGATTTAATTCCTTGGTGTTTTTCAAAACCTGAATCCCATCGGTATCTTCCATTACCAGGTCTGTAATCACCAGATCAAAACTGTTTTCCTGCAGCAGTTCCAGCGCCGTATCTCCACTATTGGTTTTGGTCACGTGAAAATCCTGGCTTTCAAGATCCGCTCCAATACCTTCAAGAATATACGGATCATCATCTACTAATAAGATGCTAAATTTTTCCATAGCGGTCTACCCTCTCAAGGTCGGCGGATGTTTTGAAGCAGGCAAGAATTGGATAAGCGCTGATCTGAACACAACATAACACGTTTTTTGATATTACCAAACATTTTCATGTATCCAGCAGGTTGTACCGGCTGATGAGGCGCGATAGGTAGGTTCTTTGAATACTCATTTGTTTGGCCGCTAAACTTCGGTTGCCGCCGGTGTGTCTTAAATTCAACGCGATAAACTCCTTTTTAAACATATCAGTCGCTTCTTTTAGCGTTAAGCCGACTTTCATCCCTGGATAACTCGGCTTGGAGGCAAATTGAGGCAAGTCTTCGGGCATAATTTCTCGCCCATTTCCCATTACAACGGCTCTTTCAATGGCGTTTTTCATCTCGCGCACGTTGCCGGGCCAATCATACTGGAGCATGGCATTCATTGCCTTTTTTGCGATGGTCAGATTCGACAGGCCCCTTTCGTGTTTAAAAATTTTTAAAAAATAATTCGCCAACAAGGGGATATCTTCTTTTCTCTCCCTAACAGGAGGCATTTGAATTTGAACAACATTTAGCCTGTAATAAAGGTCCTCACGAAACCTTCCTTCAGTGACATCTTCGTCAATATTTCGGTTGGTAGCTGCGATGACCCGGACATCCACCGGGATTGATTTGTTGCCGCCCACCCGGTAAAAGACCCCTTCCTGCAAAATACGAAGCAGTTTTGATTGCATACCCGGGCTCATCTCGCCGATTTCATCAAGAAAAATTGTGCCTTTGTCTGCGAGTTCAAATTTTCCTATTTTGCGGCCCACGGCGCCCGTATATGCGCCTTTCTCATGGCCGAAAAGCTCATCTTCAAGCAACGATTCCGGCAAGGCGGCACAATTGAGCACAATCATCGGCTCATCTTTTCTGGCGCCCACCCGGTGAATTAGACGCGCAAGCAATTCCTTGCCGGTTCCACTTTCGCCTAAGATTAAGGTACTGGCTTTTGAATTGGCGACTTTGACCGCATCGGAAATGACCTTCCTAAGTGCCGGGCTTTCACCGACCAGCTCATATTTAAGATCCAGTTCTTCTTTGAGGTCCTTGATTTCTTTTTTATCGTGCTCGATTTTACGAGCATTGCCAATCCCTACCGCGGCAAGTTCAGCAAAAACGGACAAAATCTTTAAATCCGCATCTGTGATGGCGCTTCCATCTACTTTGTCAATGATCTCAACAACGCCGATAATCTCCCCGCGAACTTTCATAGGTACACAGGCAATTGAGCGGGTTTCAAACCCGATGCTTTCGCTGATTTCTTTGTACCAACGCGGGTCCTTGGAAACATTAGGGATGAGAAGGCGTTCTCCTGTCTGAGCCACATGACCCGCTATGCCTTGCCCCAGATCGATTTCGAACTGCTTGACATCATCTTTTTTTTCTCCGGTGGCCACCTTGAAATATAGCTTTTGGGTCTTGGGATCCAAAAGCAGCAACGAACTGGCTTTTGCATCCATCATTCGGGTGGCTGTTTCAATAATCAGCTCAAGTAGCCGGTCAAGATCCTGAACCGATGAAACCCAGGTGGAGATTTCTTTCAAACGATCAATAGAAGTATCCGTGTGCTTCAGGTTGTTATCCATTTTTATACATCCTTAATCTGCAATAGTATGAATTTGATCAATTTGGGAAAGCAATTATGGCGTTGCATTTTTAAAATAATTCGCGCGAGTTGTCATAATATTGTTATAAAAACAATATGTTATGTTTTTATAACCGGCTTTAGTCTTATGATGTTCGGGAAAATCGACAAAAGGACATATATTCACTTTTGTGTACAGATTATAACATACCCCGGTATTATGTCAATTTTAATATAGATTATTGTACACTTTTGCCATATTTTGATTTCAACTTCAGAATTGTCTCCTGTTCCCAGCGGGCTGTGTATTTTAAAAAGTCCATCATCCCACCATACCAGGGATAGTTGACCCAAAAAAAGGCGCCAAAAAAGTCGAAATACGCTACCTGTGTGACCTTGGTTTTTTGTCCGATGGTCTCGAACATCTCAAGCTGAATATGCCCATAATGAAATTTTTGGCCACATTGTTCCGGATTTAGAAGAACAAAATCCAATCGATACCTGTCGGGGGAGACCGTAATCTGCCAGCGGAATTTTGCACTTGGCCTATGGGTATATACATTTTCGGTGAATATGTCCTCGGTAACCACAACATTTCCCCGGCGGCTCAGTAGTCGGTGAGATTTGATAAATTTATTGTTTAATAAAAAATCATTATCAAAGTCGGTCTTAAACTTCCAAAAAACTTCTATCGGTGCCTCTACTACATATACCAGTTTATAACCCTTGCCGGTTTGATGTGGCGGTTTGAGCTTGGTGATAAAGGCCTTGCCGTCCAGCAGTTCTTTTTCTATGGGTTTCCCTGACGACAATTCCGATGCAACACCGGGAATTTCAGCTAAGCAAAGGGCAACAATAGCGTAAATGAGAAGGTTGAATCGCATGGGCGGTCTCAGAAAGGGTGGATTGTGGCTTGGTTTAACGGATGGCCGTCCGTTCTTTCTTGATAAAAACTGGGTGTTTGTGTTTTTGAGTGATTAGGCTTTTACTTGGGCTACGATGAATTCCGCCACTTTTTCAGCGGATCGTCCAAACATCTCCTCTATCTGGATGCGTTCGAGAAGCTGATCATCCCAGGCGACACTGTTTTCCTGAACGATGTTTTTGATGTGTTCGTATTTGCCTCCCAGAGCTTTAATTCGGGTACTCAGTGAGATGTCTTCTTTAAATTTCACATGAAGCAATACCAGAAATTCAATGATGTTCGGTGAAGCAGGTGAACTGGAAAGGATCGGTATCACCACGATGCTGCGCTCGTCTTTACGGCCTTTGCCGATGTAAACGTTGCCCTGTCTGACAATGATGCGTTTGGTTCCTTTCAGGGTCGTATCGGTTTCAACCCGTGAAGGAATTTTCTTGATGACGCCCCTTTTGGTAATCATATGGATTGTCGTGTCTTCAACCGGTTCCCCTAAAAGGTCTAATCCTTCAATCCGGTAGAGCACGGAGCCGGCGACCTCGGAAACAATGTCCTGAAAATTTTTTAGTACAATAATATTGTTAGCTGTTAGCTGAGAAATGCCAAACTTTTCGGTCGCTAAAACATCAAATAAGATTCCTTCAATCCGCTCACTAATCCGACTGGTGCCGACGGTTACGGTTTTAGCCTGGTGCTTAATTGCATCCACCGGGCGCGCCAGGCAGTTAATGGCATCCCCCAGGCACTTAAACATTGCATTTAACAGATTGGTGGCGGTTCCCTTTTGGCTAAAATCAAGCTCAAAGTCTGCAACCGGCAATCTTCCCGATAAATATTTGAGCAAAAGGGTTAAGTCCGAAGTGGCCTCAAAACCAATCGCAGAGGGGAACTGTTTTTCGACTTTTTTTCTTCTAAATGCCTTATCAAAAAAAGCAACTTTTTCTCGGAATGACCTTTCAAGAATGATTTCGTATACATCTAATCCTTTTTCTGCATATGCATCAATGGTATTTTGTAACTCCTCTTGGAATTGATACAAAAACCGCGAGCCATCATTGATAGCCAGGGCGGCATAATAGCCCCAGATATGACCCACCAGCGTGTTTAAGATGGGGGCCAGATGCTCTTTAATCGGTGGGACCTGAAAAACATCAGCGGCATATGGGAAAAATCGGTCTTCGCCTTCGTTTGCGATGACAATGGGGGTTGCTTTGTGGGCTTTGAATATGGCCGTATCTTTAATGATGTCGCCGATTACCGTACTCCGTGACCCAGCGGCGCACATGATGATCAGCGGCTCGGATGACAAGTCGATGTGTTTTTTGTCCTCAACGTAATCCGAGGAGATCGTTTTGTAGCAAAGTTCGCTCAGCTTGATACGAATTTCATCGGCAGCGGCCTTGTTGGGTCCACTGCCGACAGTCGCCCAGTAGGTTTTGGTTACCGCAAGTTTCTGTGCGGATTTTTTAATGGCCTCTCCCAGAGCGAGCACTTTGCGCATGTGTGACGGAAGCTCCAACAGACGCCGGGTTTCCTCGTTTACAAATGCGTCGTTGCGGCGGTTTTTCAATCTGGCGATATAAAGACCCAAAATGGCGCCGGCAACGATCTGGGAATAAAAAGCTTTGGTGGAAGCCACCGACATTTCGATGTCGCGACCACTGCTGGTATACATCACCCCGTTGACTTTAAAAGTAATATCCGAATCCCGGCGGTTGACAATGGCCAGTGTGTAAGCCCCGCGTTCTTTGACCATGTCAACGGTGCGGTTGGTGTCGGTAGTGGTGCCGGATTGACTGATCGCGACAACCAGCGTGTCGGTCATGGAATTATCACTGTCATTTTCATTTAATTGGAACCCGCTGAATTCAGAGGCTTTGAGGGCATTAATCTGAATCGACGGGTTATCCAGGTAATAATTCAGGATATTGGCGCAGGTTAATGCTGCCACACCGGCGGTGCCCTGTCCGATAAAAAAGATACGCTTAATTTTATCCGTTATCAGCGCTTTTTTCAGG
Organism: Desulfobacterales bacterium; assembly: GCA_030601425.1. GTDB lineage: Bacteria > Desulfobacterota > Desulfobacteria > Desulfobacterales > JAHEIW01 > JAHEIW01. Next base: position 14,432 of record JAUVTR010000005.1, on the reverse strand, counting down.
GATTGTGGGATAATGGTTTCATCCAGCACAATCGCGTATTGAGATTTGTTATCTTCTTTGATTTTCCATCGGTTTTGCAGGGTTTTTGCAACCGAATCCGGAGATTCTGAGATTTCTTTTAAAAAATAGTGCGGAGAATTTTGGCGGTCGATATCCCGCGACGTTATTTCCGTAAATTTAATGTCGCTTTCATTGAGCCCCAACGGGGTGCCATCATAAAACTGGGCTTTAATACCATTTAATCCCCCGGTGCTCATCTGGTCTAAAATAAAAATTTGACCCTGGGTTTTTCCCTGTTTACCTTCAACCGTTTTTTCACCATCCAGTTTAAGGTAATAGGGGGTTTCTTCAACAAAGCCATATACCTCAGAGCTTGGAATATAGTGCTCATCTGCGATCCCCACAAAGACAGCCTGGCCGCTGCCTCTTTGCGCCAGGAATAGTTTTCCAGGGGCTATATCCGTATGCATGGATATGGCATGGGATCCCTCAAAATCGTTCACTGCCAGCCGAAAGGCCTCATCAACCGCATGGCCCTGTTGGAAATACTGTTGGATCTTAAGGGGAATAATCTTCGTATCGGTGGTTATTTCGCTGTGGATTCGGTCTCCATTACGTTCGAATTCAGCCTTAAGCTCCTGAAAGTTATCGATATCGCCATTCAGACAGGTATGAATGATCCCACATTTTGGCGTCTCATTGCCGGGGGTGTGATTGTCGACCGGATGACAGTTTGCCTCCGTGATCGCTCCCACCGACGCCCAACGAGTGTGCGCTGAAACCGTTTCAAATGATGCGGGGATCGTCGCCAGAATCTGAAAAACGGGATCATTTGCGATCTGCTGGCGCAGATATTGGACGTTGTCTCCCAGGCGTCCGATTTCCAACGCTATTTTATATGTAACCGCAATAGCCACCTGCTTTTTGCCGTCCGTTTTTGTTGACGGCTGGCAGTTGATTCCGGCGTTGATCAACGGGTCAGGCTCACATCGCTCTTTAAATTGATCCAGTACGTCCGCCTGTGCGAGGGCCGCTTCAAATTTTTGAAATTCAGGCACCTCGAAAATAAACATGATGGAAATTCCCGCCGAATCTCTGCCCCTGACCTCTAGTCGGTCAATGCTGTTCAGTACAGCATTTAGATTTTTAAATAGGCTTACGTTTGACAGTGAAGGCGGCTCAGGACTGTGAACCAAAAGATTTCGTATTTTTTTTGTATTGGATAGAATATCGGTGTCAAGACTCCAGGTTATATCCTTCAGTTTTTCGATACGATGGGAGATTAGATCTACCCGTTCTGCTGAAAGATGGCCCATTTGTTCGGCCAGCAGGTCGGTTTCAGTTTCAATGGTCGCTCTTAGACGATTTGCCAGTTGTTCAAGATACTTTTGCGCTTTTTCGTCTGAATAAACTGAAAAAAATTGGGTGTCGGTTTTTAAGGTCTGTACGCCGCGCCATAACGCATCGATTTTTTCACTGCCGCCTAGATAGCATTCATTCCACGCATCGGTGTGCTGACAGGACTGATACCCACCGGCCTCGATCTGCCGGGCCATTTTTTCCAGCGATTCAAGGTCGAAACGATGACGCATCGCCGGTTTGTTTTTAAAGGCAACAATCCCAGCAATGCCGCAATAAAGCATGGTTTCCCGACACGGGAAAAAAACAATGGCGCCATCAGGGACTCGATGGATATGTTTACCGAAATAAACATTGGCTTGCAAAAGCGATCGGACCCGCAGAATCCGATTGCGGAGAAAATTACAGATGTGCCTCAAAAACGGGAGCTGCTCAGTGTTCAATGATGGTTTCATTTCGTATCTTTTTTTTGATTATTTTCAGCAGTTAATAACAGATCCATACTCGGTCCAAAACAATATTATCTCCCATCGCTTACCGGGGGTCAAGTTTTCTGTCAGGTTTCAGATGTCAGAAGTCAGAGGACAGAGAACAGAGGACAGAGGTCAGAGGACAGAAGACAGATGGCAGATCCTGGTGATTGCGGATTTCAAATTTCGGATTGCGGAATGTTGAGGTCAGCCAGAAACCCGCAGCCAAAGACATGAACCCTGAAAGTTTTGCCGATTTTGAATATCGAATATCGAATCACGCTAAAGACGTGATCTAAAGTCAAGAATTTCGAATGATGAAGTTTTCTTTTCCTTCGATTTTCAACATTCTATATTCTGCGGTTCGCAATTTAAAAGTTTAGTAGTGCGGGTAACCTTGCACGCTAAAGTGGGAGTCGGCACAGTGATGGCATACTTCGGTTCTCTGTTTTCTGTCCTCTGTCATCTGTCTTATTTGAGGGGTGTTCCGGGCGCCACCAGTTTTTCCAAAGTTGCCAGGGTAGGGCCGGAGTCGTCAACTGCGGCAATCACCATCCCATTGGATATCACTCCCATGAGTTTGGCGGGCTTCAGATTGGCGACAATGATCACCTGCTTACCGATCAGATCTTCAGGCGAGTATTTTTCGGCAATTCCGGCTACCAGGGTTCGTTTTTGCCCCATATCCACTTCCAGTTTTAGGAGCTTTTTTGCTTTAGGGATCTGTTCGGCATGCACAACGGTCGCAACCCGCAGATCGATGCGACTGAATTCGTCCAGCGTAATTTCGGGTTTGATATTCAAAACAGCGGGTTCCTCCTGCGTTTGAGGGGCCGAATCCGGAGCTTTTTCTCCGATCTCTATTCTTGGAAATAGGGCGACCGATTTTAATAGCGCCGTTCCCGGCGCTATTGCTTTCCAGGTTTTGAGATGATCGAGGTGATAAAAAGAGTCGTCTGGTTTCAGCCCGAGACGTTTTTGCATGTTTTTTGCCGTATCCGGCATCACCGGGTAAATAAGGCCTGAGATGATTCGAAGCCCTTCAAGCAGATGATAAATAACAGCCTCCAATTGCTTGCGACTTGATTTTTTCTTGGCCAGGACCCAGGGGGCAGTTACGTCGATCGTTTTGTTCATTTGCCTGATAAATTCCCATACAGCCATCAGGGCTCTATGAAATTCAAAAGATCCCATAAAGCTTTCAAACTCCTTGATGGTTTTCAGGGCACCGGATTGCAGATCAAGGCCTAATTCCTGCTCTGCCTGAGGATCGACTTCGGGGACTCGTCCTTTGAAATATTTATGGGCCATTGAAATAATTCTGGAAAACAAGTTGCCGAGATCATTGGCCAGATCCGAGTTGATCCGCTGCACCAATGCGCTTTCACCAAAGCTTGAATCCAGCCCGAAGTTCATTTCGCGAATTAGAAAAAACCGAAACGCATCCAGACCATAGATATTTTTCAGCTGCAACGGTTCGACCACATTGTCAAGGCTTTTCGACATCTTGCTCTGCTCGATATTCCAGTATCCGTGCACATTTAAGTGCTGGTATATTGGAATTCCGGCAGCCTTGAGCATGATGGGCCAATAAATACCGTGGGGTTTGAGGATATCTTTGGCGACGATGTGCTGGGCTACCGGCCAGAATTTATGAAACAACTCGCCGTCAGGGAATCCAAGGGCTGTAATGTAGTTTAATAAGGCATCAAACCAAACGTAGGTGACGTAATTTTCATCAAAAGGAAGCGTGATGCCCCACTTAAGTCGGCTCTTTGGCCGAGAGATACAAAGATCTTCAAGCGGTTCTCTGAGAAATGCGAGCACTTCGTTACGGTAGCGCTCCGGGCGGATAAATCCCGGATGCTGCTTGATGTGATCGATGAGCCAATCCTGGTAGCGGCTCATCTTAAAAAAGTAATTCGATTCTTTAATGGTTTCGGGCACTGTTTCATGATCCGGGCACTTGCCGTCGATCAATTCCCGTTCGGTATAAAATCGCTCACATCCGAAACAATACTGGCCCTCATATTCACTGAAATAAATATCGCCTGCATCATATATTTTCTGAAGGATCTGGCTCACGATCTCCATGTGGGCGGCATCGGTGGTTCGGATAAAATAATTGTTGGAAATATTGAGTTCCGGCCACAGATCTCTAAATAGCTGACTGATTTTATCGACATAGGCCCTGGGGCTCAGGTTTTCCTTTTTAGCCGCGCGCACAACTTTGTCTCCGTGTTCGTCGGTTCCCGTCAGGAAATGAACTTCTGCCGGGCGCATGGTATGGAACCGGGTAATTACATCGGCGACAATGGTCGTATAGGCATGTCCTAAATGCGGGCGCGCGTTCACATAGTAAATGGGAGTGGTGACGTAAAACGGCTTGGCCATTTTCCTTCTTATTCCTTCTCCTGGTTTACTTTATCCGCGGTGAATTCGATTTCCTGGTCGCCTTCTAACCGAACGGCAATGCGGTTGCAGATGGCATTATGACGAACAACTTTGCCTTTTCCACTAGGGGTGATGACAGTTTTTCCCAAGCGGGGCAAATTCTTTTTTAGCTCCTGGTATGTTTCAAACTCATAGGTTAAACAGCACATCAGCCGACCGCATTGTCCTGAAATTTTGGTAGGGTTAAGCGACAGGCTTTGTTCTTTGGCCATGCGTATCGATACGGGATCAAATTTGTTCAAAAATGTCGAACAGCACAGTTGGCGGCCGCAGCGACCGATACCGCCGCACATTTTGGCCTGGTTGCGTATCCCCACCTGGCGCATTTCAATTCTGACCCCGAGTTCTTTAACCAACATTTTTACGAGTTGCCGAAAATCAACACGCCCCTCGGCTGTGAAAAAAAAAGTATATTTGCTCCCATCGAATGATTTTTCAACAGAAAAGAGGTTCATTTTCAACGCGAGTTTTCGGATGCACTCCAGGCAAAAGGTATGCGCCGACTTTTCATCGGCCAGATTTTTTTTACGCTGGTTGAAGTCTTTTTCAGTAGCCAACCGAAAGACCTTTTTGAGTGGCTTGCCGGGCGGCGGCTTTTCTCTGAGGGACGGAGGCACCACCACCGTTCCGAAACCGAGTCCTTGCTCTGTTTCAACGATCACATGATCACCCTGGTTAAGGACAAATGCACCGCTGTCAAAATCGTAAACCTTACCTGCGGGTTTGAATCGTATGCCGACTATTTTTTTCATTAGCGTAATTTTTAGGTTTTGCGTGCCAGCTGAATAAGCAAACCTTCCATAGTGAGTCTCAAATTGGTGTTTGCGGTGATACGGTTTTGGGCTTGTTGAACGGCATCAACTTTCGACAGCAGCGATGGTACGCTGGCCTTTTCTGATGCAATTTTAATTTTATCGGCAACATCCTGATTGATGATTTTCCCGGGATCATACTGTCCGATTATGAGATCTCTAAACCAAACTTTTATGACCTCAAGGGTTTCCGAAAGTGCCTCCTTTTCCCCGGATAATTTTTCAGCTAGCGCAAACAGGCGACCCATCTTTTGTAATGATAGCGTGTTAATTTCATCGAGCAACCATTTTCTGCGTTTTAACCAGTTGTGGCGGACCATGGCCTGAGCTCGAGAAAAGCTTCCATTGGCCATCGCTGCAATGATTTCGGCTGCTTCAGGTGCAAGCCCATGTTTTTCGCTGAGCAAAACCGCCATATTTTTTTTGGAGATCGGATTAAATCCAACATGCTGACAGCGCGATACGATCGTTGGGAGAAGAGCGGATCTGTGTGTCGCGATTAGTACCAGCATGGTGCGATCTGGTGGTTCCTCCAATATTTTAAGGAGCGCATTGCTGGCCGCTGCATTCAGTTCCTGGGCATCGGATATCACAACCACCCGGGTTCTGGCCTCGTATGGTTTCATGGCCAGCGTGTGAACCAGTGCCCGAATCTGTGAAATCTTAATAAATGCACCGGACGGTTGGATTCGGATGATGTCCGCGTGGTTCCCGGACTCGATTTTTCTGCACGATTTGCAGACACCACACAATTCGAAAGCTGCAAAATCAGATTTGACGGATGGACGGCCTGTGTCCTGTTTTGCCCGATCTTCAGCCTTGAGCCCGGAATTCTCCCCCTGACAGTTACATGCCATTGCCAGGGCAATGGCGGCCGCCTGTTTGCCCACACCTTCGGTACCTGTAAAAAGAAGAGCGTGAGGGAGGGTCCTGTTTTTGAGGAGGGTGTGTAAAATTCGTATGGGTCGTTCTTGATTTATAGGCGGTGCAAACCCAGGCACAATTCATTTCGCTCCGTTGGCCAATTGCATCCTGGCGTATCGGAAGGCTGGAATCATGGATCTAATGGATAGGGACCATTTAAAATTAGACCTTTTCGGTATCTTTACCCATTTTCCCATTAGTCCAACTTTCCAATATTCCATGCGCTAAGGGCAAATCGATCGCCTTTAGAATCTGAACGGTTTATCGCCAAAAGCGGGTTGAAATATTGAAAAACTTCAATAATCTACCCGTTCTTTCAGCTCTTTTCCGGATTTAAAAAAAGGAAGTTTTTTTGGTCGTATGGTAACTTGCTCGCCGGTTTTTGGATTTCTACCGGTATAGCTTTTGTAATTTTTTACAAAAAAGCTGCAAAGACCACGAACTTCAACCCGTTCTCCACGCGCCATGGCATCTGCCATGTTATCGAAAAATATTTTAACAACCCTTGCTGCCTCCGCTTTCGAAATGTTGGCCTCAGTTTTCAGAGCGGAGATAAGCTCCAACTTATTCATAGAACCTCCTTTTTCCAAATACGAGTCGGCTTAAAATGTTCGAAATTTATAAGATAAAACTTAATTAGATGTCAAGTAGTTATGTTAATATTTTGGGTAGAATTTCAATTTCGTCTTCATTGACTTCTACCCCGGCATATTGTCCGAGGGCTTCGATATTGACAACTACGCGACCTTTCCCACCGTAGCGGATAAAGGTTCCGGTAACACCGGCAAACGGTCCACTAACAACAAGAACTTTATCTCCCTTCGTCAGACTGTTACCGGTCGTTACGAGATGGTCACCGTTCACCATGATTTTCAATGAATCGATGGTTTCTTCAGGTACCGATACGGGTTCCTGTTTACTACCGATCAGCCGAACCGCTCCAGCGGTTTTAACAATTTCCAGATGAGACTCGGGGGCAAGATCGGTTTTTACAAAAAGGTACCCGGGAAACAGCGGAATTCGAATCATAGCTTTTCTGTCCCGGCGTTTGCTCCTAACTGTAATCTTCGGTAGAAAAACCTCTATGGATTTTTTCCCCAGGCCGTCATTGACCACATTTTCAAATCTACTTTTGGTGTGTAACACATACCAGAGACGGCTTAATCGTTTGTCTTCCATTCGTTATGATCCTATTTTAAATACCTCATTTTATCAATAGCCGACTTCTCCGAGCCCGAACAGGTTGACTTTAAATTCAAATATTTGGTCATTGGGCTCATCCGTATATTTAAAATCAAAGGACCAGCAGCGGGCCTGATAGGAGAAACCGGCACCGGTCCGGATCCTTAAACTTTTTTCAATGTTTTGTTTGTGGTCTAGGAGGATGGAGAGCCGATCGGTCAACTGCATTGTTAATTTTCCGGAAATGGACTGGATGGTCTCATCGGTGTCGATTTCCTTAGATTTTTTAGTATATCGATAGTCGACATACAACTCGTCGCCGCGATGGTCCCACAGGGATGCCTGAAGATTATGGGACAGAAAGTCATTATCATAGACCGACCATGCTGCCTCTGCATCTGCCCGGATGTATTTGCCGGGAGTGATGTCCAGTCTGGCCAAAATCGGTGAAAAGGATCTATTTGAATTTTCAAAATCGTAGCTATGTCTCACATCAAAACGGAAAAAATCGTTATAATCATAGTTGACAGGTGTTTGACGATTGCCGCCGGCTGCTGGGTGTTGTGAGATCGCCTGTTTAACTTCAACCGGTTTCGATTTGGAAGTCAACGTATTTGTGAGAGAGTAGGTAATTTTATTGGTTTCATCGATTTGGTCGATCGGGTCAAAACGGGGCAGATCACCTTGATCTACGTCGGGTATAAATTCATGGGTAATCTGGGGTCTGATGGTATGCTTTATTTTTTCAAATCCCTGATTTTCCAAATCGAATACTTTGGTTATGTCGCTAAAAAAATCTAAACGGGTGTCAAAAAGCTCACGATGCTCCCATCGATCGCTGCTGGATTCATCGCCGAAATTTTTCTGATCCAATCGATAGGTGGTTTCTCGGAGGCCCACCGACGGTTCGATGGTCAGGTAGTTTTGAACACGAAACGGCAGATAAAACCTGGGGTGCACGTCTATGCGCTGGCCCCTGGGCCCTTTATCTCTCCAGAAATAGTTGTATTGAGACTCCAGGTCCAAATAAAACGGTGAGGCCAAAATCTTCTGTTTTTCGCCATCAAACCCGATAAACGGTAATCTTTGAAGCGTCTTACTCGTATTCCCATTACGTCGGGTATCGTCATTCCAGCGGGGTTCGAAATTGAAACTGAATTTAGGCCAGATTCGATTCAAATTCAAGCGGTTAACTCTTAACGGATCATTAATGTCGTTCAGCTGGCGTTTAAACACCTTGAGAAAATACTTTTCGGTGTCTTCATATCCCATATATCCATCTCGGAACTCCCGCAGATAGTCTTGGTCTTTGGCAATGTCCAGATCCAATTTGGCAAAGATATCATAGGGCAATTGCTGATGGTGACTGGCCCGGAACCAAAACCGATTTTCATTGGTTCGCAGTACATCCACGGGATCGTCTTCATAGCCGTAATCCTTGCTTGAGTCGCCGGTGCCGTCATCCACCTTGCTATCGTGCAAGCCATCGAGCATGAGCGTACCCTGGGACCGTTCGCTGAGGATATACCGGTATTCGGCTCCGAGTTTTAAGCCGCGCGTGGTCATGTAATCGGCATAAAAGGTGGCATCGGAACTATCCGAAATTGCCCAGAAAAAAGGCTGGTTGTATTCTTCACCTTTTCGTTCCGAACTTGCAAATTCGGGCATCAGAAACCCACTTTGCCGATCACGATTTGCCGGGTAGTAAAAGTAAGGCGAGTATAATACCGGTATATTTTTCACGCGCAGGGTGGCATGTTTTGCAGTGCCGGAGCCATCGTCTTTAATCTTAATATCTTTGCCGGTAATTTTCCAGTCCGGTTTATCCCCGTCGCAGGTGGTAAGAGTGGCCTCATCGATGCGGTAGGTATTTTCGCCGGTTTTCTGAATCTTGTGTCCTGTGATATGAAAATTGTTTTCTTTGAGGAACAGATAAGCTTCTTCAATGGAACCCACCTGCTTATCGAGGTCAATTTCCAGGGAACTGCCGGAAAGAATATCCTGGCCCACGGTCAGGACAACATTGCCCTGGGCATATGCGTGCATGGTTTTGTGATCAAATCGAATAAAATCTGCCGTCAGCTGTTTATCGGCCTTGGATATCTTAACATTGCCGCGGGCCATATATTGATCCAGCCGGCGGTCATAGACGATCTCATCGGCCTCCAGCACCCATGGTTGCTGAATGTCGCCTTCCAAGGTCTGATCTGCTTTCGGTTCACTGATTTGGGCACTCGCTTGATCCGGACATGTAAAAGAAGTAAACGCCATCCCCGCCAAAAAGGCTGCCAGAATGTACTTCTTCGAAATGAAAATTCGATGCAAGCCATTGAATCGTTTCCGTCTGGAACCTGCCGGCTTGCATTTTTTTTTCGGTATGGATTGAAACATTCAATCAAGTCTTTTTATTCATTCCCGTCCGGGTTTTATACCGCTTTCCATAATAATGTTCCGGGTCACCGACCACACGCAAAGCGGGTGGCTTGGATTTTTCCGCTATCGGCGGAAAAATACAAAGGCACGGCAGTGCCTTAATCGGTGCGGGTGTAACCGGGTGCTTTGCACCCGGTTTGAAAACACCCAATGACGGAATTGCGGCATAAGGGGTTGTAGAAAAAAACGTTTGAATACCGCAACGTTTTTTTGACAATCACTATAAAGCTCAGCTGGCAAACCGGGGGTTGCGTTCATATATCTTGAATATAATTACGATTTAGGATATAAATCCAAGCAAATTAAATATGTCAAGATATTGTTGGAAAGTCAATTGAGCTGAAAATCATGAGCTTTCGAAAACCAAAATCGTGTGAATAATTATGGATATTCTGATAACCAATGACGATGGTATTTATGCACCCGGGCTGGGAGCACTTCATAAACGCCTGACGGCGCGACATTCCGTTTCGGTCATTGCCCCGGATCGTGAGCAAAGTGCCGTCGGCCATGCGATTACCTTAAATGAACCGCTGCGCGCAAACAAAGTGTCTATTAACGGGGCTTTTGAAGGATATGCCGTAACAGGGACGCCGGCCGATTGTATTAAAATGGGGGTATTGGAGATTCTCGATTCCAAACCGGATATGGTGATTTCAGGAATTAACCCGGGTGCCAACGTCGGCGTGAATATTAATTATTCCGGAACGGTTGCGGCCGCCAAGGAAGCGACGTTATACGGCATGCCGGCTATTGCGGTATCCATACATAGCCGTGACGTCCAATATTATGACGAGGCCGCCATCTTTATCGAGGAACTGGCAGAACAGCTGTATGTCAACCGGCTTCCGTTTGGTACGTTTTTAAATGTCAACATTCCCAATCGGCCTTTAAAGGAAATTGCCGGCATCCGCATCAGCCGACTCGATATGGATTTTTTCCCGGAATTTATTGATAAACGGGTAGATCCGCGCAAGCGGACCTATTATTGGCAGGGATGTGATTCGCTGCCTGCGGGGAAATCCACTGATATTGACGGTTCGGCCTTGTGCGAAGATTTTATTTCGATTACACCCATAAAGTGCGACCAGACAGATTATCGTGTACTGGAGGACCTGAAGAGCTGGAAAATTGTCGCCCGATCAAAAGAGGAGAAGCTTTCTCAGAAATAGTAGATCAAGTCTAAAAGCACAAAAACAACGAGTGACTAAAGTGAACTAAAGTTGGAAGTGCCTAAAGTTTCGGTGTCGCTTCGCTCCAGCATCTATTATTAAAATGATCGTTCGACCCAGAGGCTCTCGACGGGTAGAATTCCTTAACTTTAGTCACTTTAGATCACTTTGAACTTTAGCGCACTGCCTTTGATGCATTTTTGAGATGGCTTCAAATGGGTAACAGATCAATGGCAACAGGTTAACCTTATGTTCATTACACTCGAAGGTATCGAAGGTTCGGGCAAAACTTCCCAGATGGGGAGACTGGTACGGTTCCTTGAAGACAGGGGATTTGAATGCGTTTCGACTCGGCAGCCGGGGGGCACGCTCATCGGGGAAAATATACGATCGATCCTGCTGAATCCATCTAACAGTGCCCTGGCGCCGATGGCCGAATTGCTTTTATACATGGCTGACCGAGCCCAGCATATACTTGAGCTTATCAGGCCCAGCCTAAAGGCGGGCAAGACGGTGATATGCGATCGTTATTTTGATGCCACGGTGGTTTATCAGGGCTTTGCCCGGGAATTGAATATTGAGCTGATACAGCAATTGCATCAACTTTTGTTTGATGATTTAAAGCCGGATGTCACGCTGTTGCTGGATCTTTCTCCTCAGGTAGGTCTGGCACGTGCGTGGGAACAATTAAATACCGGCCAACGAGCCGGGCATGAAAGTCGTTTTGAAGCCGAAGCCGTTGCGTTCCATGAAAAAGTCAGGGCCGGGTATCTTGAACTGGCCCGTCTTGAACCGGATCGTATTCGAATCATCGATGCTGCCCAAACACATGATCAGGTGTTTGCCGATATAAGCAAAATCTTATCATCCTTTATTGATAAGTCATAATCCGATGTCTGGTTGCATCACTTCGTAGCGGCAAATTAACGAGACACCTCGTCTGGAAAAGACAAGACCGCCCTAACTGGAATGTTGGAATTATGGAGTAATGGGAATATGGGTCCTGGTTAATAACCAAAATTTTGACCCGTTAGATCAAGATAGGTTTCAGGCATGCCGCACTCTATCCTGGATACCATTGGCAATACGCCCATGGTTGAAATCCATAAATTAAATCCGAATCCGAACATAAAACTGCTGGCCAAGCTTGAGCATTTTAACCCCGGCGGCTCCGTTAAAGATCGAGCGGCTCTTTATATGATTGAGGCCGCAGAAAAATCAGGGGAGCTTACACCGCAAAAAAAAGTGATTGAGCCGACCAGCGGTAATACCGGGATTGGTCTGGCCCTGGTTTGTACGGTCAAGGGCTACCGGTTGTTGCTGGTGATGTCCGACGCCGCCAGTGTCGAACGCCAAAAGATCTTAAAAGCCCGGGGTGCTGATATTCTTTTAACACCGGGTCATCTGGGTACCGACGGGGCCATTGAAGAGGCTTACCGTCTTGCGCGTGAAAATCCAGACACTTATTATATTCCTGATCAATTTAATAATGAAGCCAATTGGAAAGCCCATTATCATGGGACTGCTGAGGAGGTCTGGCAGCAAACCAACGGTAACGTTACCGCTTTTGTGGCCACCCTGGGAACCACCGGCACGTTAATGGGCGTTTCCAGAAAATTGAAGGAATATAATCCGGCCATCCAAATCGTCGGGGTGGAGCCTTATCTGGGCCACAAAATTCAGGGACTAAAAAACATGAAGGAGGCTTATTGCCCTGAGATATTTGAAAAACGGCGTCTGGATCAAAGGCTAAATATTGAAGATGAAGAAGCATACGAAATGGCCCGGCGACTGGCAAAGGAAGAGGGCATATTTGTCGGGATGAGCAGTGGCGCAGCCATGCTCGGTGCTTGCAAGGTTGCAGAAAAAATGACCGAAGGCACCCTTGTCGTGTTATTTCCGGACAACGGCGAACGTTATTTAAGCACCGCACTTTTTGCAGTGCGCGACGAGATTACCCTGAAATTATTTAACCGGATGTCCCGAAAAAAGGAGCCCTTTGAGCCCCAGATCCCAGGAAAGATTTCTATTTACTCCTGCGGCCCTACCGCCCATGCCCGAATCCACCTTGGAGAAATGCGACGTATTGTGTTTGCCGACCTCCTGTCTCGCTACCTTAAATACCGCGGTTACGCGGTCAATCATTTAACGGATATCAATGATCTTGATGATAAAGCCATCAGCGGCTCCGAAAAGGCTGATGTCGGTTTAAGGGAATTTACCGAAGCCAACATTTCGCTATTAAAAAAAGATCTGTCCACTTTAGGCATTACTCCGGCCAACTCCTATGTCCAGGCAAGCGAACATGTTGATGATATGGTGGCTCTTGGTGAAAAACTGGTTAAAAAGGACTTTGCCTATGAAAAGCTGCACTCATTGTACTTTGATATCTCACGTTTTGATGCTTATGGCCGCCTTTCCGGGATTGATATCAACAAAATAAAAGTCGGTGCCACGGTTGATCTTGATGATTATGAAAAACAAAACCCGCGGGATTTTACCCTTTTTAAGCGATCCAAGCTTTCGGAATTAAAAAGAGGCATCTTTGTGAAAACTAAATGGGGGAATGCTCGGCCTTCCTGGCACATTAAGTCAGCGGCCATGTCGATGAAATATTTCGGAGAATGCTTCGATATACACACCAGCAGTCGAGAACTGATCTTTCCCCACCATGAAAATGAGAACGCTATATCCGTGGCTTTAACCGGTAAGCCCCTTGCTAAGTTCTGGGTACATTGTGATCGTGTGCTTATTGATGGGAAAAAATTGGACGAAAAATCTGCTGGACTGACGATAGCGGATTTAATGAGCATGGGCTATTCCGGTCGGACCATCCGATTTTGGCTGCTGTCCAGCCACTATCGCAAGCCGATTCCATTTTCAAAAGAGCGCTTGGATAATGCCAAGCGATCCCTTGAGCGACTGGATCGGTGTGTGTCCATTCTGTGCTATGTAAAGCAGGGTCAACCGCATGCAGAGTTAGAACAGTTGCTTTACGACCTTAAAAGCGGGTTTAGCAATGCCATGGATGATGATTTAAATATTTCTGCGGCCCTGGCGACGATTTTTACAATCGTTAAAAAAGTAAATACCCTCATCCTAAACAAACAACTGCATCCCGAGGATGCTTCAAAGATTATTGATGGGTTCCGCAGTATCGACGCAGTCTTGAATCTATTTAATTTTTTTGATGATTATTCTGATCCTGAAGTTCAGCGACTGCTCAACAAAAGAGATAAGGCCCGCTCGGAGAAAAATTGGGACCTGGCGGATAAGATCAGAGACGAACTGAGATTACGGGGGATCCTCGTACAGGATCAAAACTAAACCAGGTTCAGGGTTCAGTGTCAGCGCCGCCGTTGGCCTGAAAAGCGGCCAGTCTAATCTTAAAAGAAACTTTGTTCTTGGTTAGTTTCATATGATGGGTTAACTAAAAAATGAACATCGAACATTGAACGCCCAACATCGAATAATGTATTCTGCCCGTCGAGAGCCTCAGGGTCGAACGATCAATTCAAAAAAAGACTGAGCAACACGCGGCGCAAGCGCCTGCGCTGCACGAGCGAAGCTACTTTTCGAAATTCTGCGGTTCGCTTGTTTTAAAATCGATAAAGCGTAGCGTCATC
>JAUVTR010000028.1 GCA_030601425.1 Desulfobacterales bacterium | reverse complement strand
CCCTTGCCGCCGATGTTACTGGACTTGCTTTTATCTTTTAATATTACCTTTTCGCTGGTTATTATCCTGGCCAGTATGTATGTTCAGCGTCCCCTGGAGTTATCCGCATTTCCTTCAATTTTATTGTTGGCCACCTTGTTTAGGTTGTCGTTGAACGTCGCCTCTACCCGGATCATCTTATTGCATGGTAATGAGGGGACCCAGGCCGCCGGGAATGTAATAAAGGCATTTGGCGGCTTTGTAGTGGGCGGCAACTATCTGGTGGGAATTATAGTGTTTTTAATCCTGGTTGCCATTAATTTCATGGTGATTACCAAAGGCGCCGGCCGAATTGCTGAAGTGGCCGCACGATTTACCCTGGATGCGATGCCCGGCAAACAAATGAGCATCGATGCGGATCTAAATGCTGGATTGATCACTGAGCAGGAGGCCCGCGAACGACGGGAGCTGATCACCCTGGAGGCCGAGTACTACGGAGCCATGGATGGTGCCAATAAATTCGTTCGGGGCGATGCCGTCGTCGGAATTGTCATCACTCTGATCAATATCATCGGAGGGCTTACCATTGGCGTTTTCCAAAACAACATGAGCTTTGCCCATGCGGCCCAAAATTATACCTTGCTGACCATCGGAGACGGATTGGTAACTCAGGTACCGGCCCTGATCGTTTCAACTGCCGCCGGGGTGATTGTGAGCCGTGCCGGTGCCGAGTCGAGCCTCGGAAAAGAAATTACGTCTCAAATTTTGCTTCAGCCCAAAGCCATTGCCGTTGCATCAGCGGTTCTTTTCGGGTTTGGGTTGGTGCCCGGGCTTCCGACCCTTCCTTTTATGATTTTAGCGCTACTGTCCGGAGGGTTGGCCTATGGCGTATTCCAATCGATAAAAGAAACTGCCAGGGTTGAAGAGGAACAAAAAATTCAGGAAGAAAAATCCATTCCTGCAGGTCAGTTTGACAGCCTGCCGCCGCTGGATACGCTGGCGATTGAGGTGGGATACGGGCTTATCCCCCTGGTGGACATCGAGCAGGATGGACAACTGTTGGATCGAATTAAATCGCTTCGCCGACAGATCGCGCGCGATCTCGGCATCATCGTAGCGCCGGTGCATATCCAGGATAATATGCAGTTAAAACCCGGCGAATACACCATTTTGCTTAAAGGCAATGAAGTCGCCAGAGGGGAACTCATGACCCATTATTATCTGGCGATGAATCCAGGCACCGCAGAAGGAGAAATAGATGGTATTGCCACCAAAGAACCCACTTATGGGTTGCCGGCACTCTGGATAAAGGAGGATGCAAAAGAAAAGGCTCTGGCGCAAGGGTTTACGGTAGTGGATCTGGCGACCGTGCTGACCACCCACCTGTCCGAAATCGTTAAGCTGCATTGTCACGAATTGTTAGGCCGACAGGATGTTCAGCAATTATTGGATACTTTGAAAGATACGCATCCGAAAGTCGTCGAAGAATTGGTACCCAATTTATTACCGTTGGGTGGGGTGGTTAAAGTCCTACAAAATTTACTGCGGGAACAAATTCCCATTCGAGATCTGTTGGCGATCTTAGAAGCACTGGCCGATTGGGCGCCCGCCACCAAGGACCTGAATATTCTGAGCGAACGTGTGCGGCATGCGTTAGCGCGGACCATTACCAAGATGCATCTAACCAGCGAAGGCAAAATTGCAGCCGTCACCGTGGGGCACACTGTAGAAACAGTCATTGCTGAGGCATTGCAGCAAACCGATCAGGGAAGCTTTTTGTCGCTGGATCCCTTGCTTGCCCAACAACTTATGAACAATCTGGCCCGCAGTCTAGAAAAAATGGCTGCTGTAAAGCATCAGCCGATTGTGATGTGTTCCGCTCAAATCCGGCCCCATTTTAAAATGCTCGTGGATCGGTTTATGCCCCATGTGGTGGTGCTGTCATACGACGAAATTTTGAGCAATATTGAAATACAATCCATAGATATGTTGGAGCTTGACCATGCAGATTAAACGCTTTGAAGCAAAAGATATGAAGACGGCTTTGCGATTGATTAAAGATGAGCTGGGCCCTGAAGCGGTAATTTTATCGGCGCGCAGCCTCAAAAAAGAAAATAAGATTTTTGGTCTGGTAAAAGCGGTGGGCGTTGAGGTAACCGCTGCAATTGACGCTTACCCTATCCCGACGACACTCAATTCGGCATCATACGCCCGCGCTTTGACCGATTACCGTCTGAACGCACCTGTGAGCCGGCCTAAGCCTAAAAAAAGGATTTCTCGGAGATCGATTGGGAGCCGAATTAAATCGCTGACGCATCGGCCGCAAGACCTCGATTCTGAGAACCGTGTTCGATTCGAAAACGATGACTTACTTGCAGATGTTTATCAACATTTACTGTCCCAAGGGGTTAACCGCGATATTGCCAATGATATCATCGAAGAATTAACGCAGAACGATCACGCCATCAGATTCGATTCAAAGGCGGAAATCATTTCAAAGATCGCTGCCATTTTGAGACAAAAAAGAAACGGAGCAGAAGGGCAACTGCGAACAAAAACCCGTTCCCAGGTGGTGGCTTTCATCGGGCCGACCGGCGTCGGTAAAACGACGACTGCTGCCAAGCTGGCCGCCCGGCATGCCATTGAGCAAAACAAGAAAGTGGCCTTCATTTCACTCGATTCCTACCGCATCGGTGCGGCGCAAGAGCTGAAGGTCTATGCCAAAGCTATTGGGATTCCCGTTAAAACAGCTGCGAGCCCGTCTGCTTTTAAGGCGGCAGTTAACGAATACCGCAAATATGACCTTATTCTGGTGGATACGCCCGGTTTCAGTCCCGAAAACCAGAACGAAATAGATGATCTTAAAGCATATTTGGAAGGCATTGACTCAATCGAAATTCACCTGCTTTTAAGTGCGGGCGCCAAAGAAAGTGATCAATTCAACACCCTCAAGCGCCTGAATGCCCTTGCGGTTCAGTATTTAATTTTCACCAAACTTGATGAAAGCTGCACGTATGGGAATTTAATCAACCTGCTGATACACCATTCGTTGCCCCTGTCTTTTTTTACCAGCGGCCGACAGGTTCCCCATGCTATCGAAAGAGGGTCGTTGAAAAAAATTGTGGAACACCTGCTTGGAAGCTTCAAGAATCATAAAGCGATTTCAATTTCAGGGGGACAAAAGCAATCACGCTTGAAATCCTCTGCCCGCATGGCAGAAAGCTACTTTATTGCCAACAAAAATTCAGATGTGTTTCATTGCCCGGATTGTAAATGGACAAAAAAGATAAAGGCAAAAAACCTGATCACCTTTTCAAGTGCTCAGGCCGCAAAAACACAGCGTTTTATGCCCTGTAGAGATTGCCAGCCGGCCCGAAGCGATACATTTCAAGCCGGATTATCCGCGTGGGACAATGTGCGAATTTCAAATTACTCGTAATGGATGGTTTGCGAAAGGAGCCGGAAGCTTAATGGAGTCAAAAAATTCCTCAGATAATGTCATCCGTCTATCTGACAGGATGCCCAGGAATAAAATGGTTCGTGCAGACAAACCGAAACCGGACCGCCCGCCCTATACACGGGTGATTGCCGTTACCAGCGGCAAGGGAGGTGTCGGTAAAACCAATATTGTGGCCAATCTTGGTTATGCCCTTACCCGCTTCGGCAAAAAAGTTCTTATTCTGGATGCTGACCTGGGTTTGGGCAACCTCGATGTTTTGCTGGGGCTGGCACCGAAATACAACTTGTCGCATGTCATTATGGGCGAAAAGTCGATCAGCGATATTATCGTTGAAGGGCCGGGCAATATGCTCATCCTTCCGGCTTCCTCCGGAATTCAGGAATTGACCCAGCTGACCCAGGAGCAGAAAATTCAAATCCTTAGCGAACTGGATCAGATGATTGATACGGTTGACATATTTTTTATTGATACCGCAGCCGGAATTTCTTCGAATGTAATGGACTTTAACGTGACGGCTCACGAAATAATTGTTGTGGTTTCTCCCGAGCCAACCTCTATTACCGATGCATATGCGTTAATGAAAGTGCTTTCGCTAAAGTACGCTGAAAAATGTTGCAAGGTCATTGTTAATTTAGCCGGCACGAATCAGCAGGGTAGAGAAGTGTTTCGGCAACTCAATATGGTGACCGAACGATTTTTAGATATGACCATTGATTATCTGGGAAGTGTTCTATTTGATGCCAACATTATCCAGGGCGTCAAACAGCAGAAGCTTGTCAGCGAGCTATATCCGGATACTCAGGCCAGCAGGTGCTTTACAGATCTGGCTCGAAAAATATTTACATCATCGCCGACTCACGTGCCCAAAGGCGATTCCAATTTTTTCTGGCATCATCTGATTGAAAACAATTGTTCATAATTGGAGAAATAAAATTCTATGGCACTGGCACAAACACGGACAAAAAAGGTAGCTCAAAAAGACCCGGTTTATCGCGACCAATTAATAACCGAGTATCTACCCTATGTGAAACGCATCGTTCAAAGGCTGGCGGTTCATCTTCCATCAACGGTTGATATCGATGACCTGATGAATGTCGGGGTGATCGGTTTGATCCAAGCCGTGGATCGCTATGATCCCAGGCGCGATAATAAATTTATGACCTATGCGATTTTCCGCATCAAAGGGGCGGTACTCAGCGAGTTGCGTGCCCGGGATTTTCTTTCAAGATCAAATCGGCGGAAGATAAGAGAATTAGAAAATGTCTTCATGCGGCTGGAACAAAAGTTAGGCCGCGAGGCTGAAGACAATGAAGTGGCGCAGGAACTGGGTGTCGATCTGGAACAGGTTTATCGCACCAAACAAATGTCGAGCATTTCCTTTATCAGCCTGGAAGAATTGGGGGTATCCTCCAGAGACGAAAAAGAAAAGCTGCTGAGCTATCTGATCAATAACGATGATGATGCGCTGAGTCTGACCAAGTTAAAGGAATTAAAGGAGGCGATGGCTCAGGCGATAAGACAGTTGCCCGAAAAGGAACGCCTGGTTATTTCACTTTACTATTTGGAAGAATTGACCATGAAAGAAACCGGCAAAGTTCTCGGAATTACCGAATCACGCGTATCGCAAATTCATTCACAGGCCATTTTGCATTTACGAACCAAACTGCGAAAACAAAAATTATTGGAAGATTAGAGGATAGAATTATGGTTGACGATATTAATTTTCCAAAAGGGCTGCCTCCGCTGACGGCCGCAGGGCGCGTCAAAAGAGTCAATTCCAAAAAGCGCGAAGACGAAAAACCGCCTTTTGAACAATTTTTAGACCCAGAAGATCAAGAAGATAAAAAAAAGAAAAAAAAATCCGATAAAGTTGACCTGCCTGGTAAAGCCGAAAAGATGAAGACCCAAGATTCAGCCGAATCCTCAAGCTCAAACGGCGCGGCAGAAGCAGAAGACGATTCTGAAAAAAAAATTATTGACGTCCGTGTCTGATCACCGACGACCAACTTAACAGGATACCCAATATTCGGGGAGTGCAAATGGCATTGCAAACGCTTAACTTATGGGGAATCGTCCTTGATGGAATTCAAATCTGCCTGGGCGGTTTAATCCTTTTATTTCTGATTCGAAACAAGATCAAATACAAGCAACTGATTCTTAAAGCGCCGGCCGGGGAAAAGCCGCAAAATTTTAATACTGAATTCATCATCCAGGCGATTCGGCAGCAATCCGACCTGGCCTTTAGCCACATATTGGAAACCATCGATAAAGAGCGTCAAACCTTAGGCACGTATTTCGAACTCAGAGAAACGCAGATTGCGCCAAATATGTTGCAGACAGCACCGGGTCCTGTTTTCGATCAGGCCTGCAACGCTGAAACGGTAGAACCGAACGCTGCGGATACGATCTATAGCGAAATCAAAACGTTGTCCGGTTATGGAATGAGTTTGGAAGATATTTCTGAAAAGTTAAATGTTCCCAGAGGTGAAGTCGAGCTGGTTTTAAAACTTAAAAGCTTGAGTGCTGAATCGGCCAAAAATAAAAATACCCCCCTCGAATAAACCTTCCTCGGTTCTTTGGTTTTCCGCCGCAAAAGAAGTGCCGATCCTCCATCTCTTTATTCTTCCCTCATTTCAATTGTGAGCGCAGCGAATGCGTTTGCTCCCGGATCGGTAAATCAAGCTGGAATAGGCAAAAATTACCTTATCGATTTAGATGAATTCTTAAAAGATGTAAGATTAGCAATTTATCGGTCACAGCGGCATTGCCCCCCCCCATGGGCAGATCCAATGACATATCTCATAACCCATTAATATTGTAACATAAAAAATGATTATGACCTTGCTTTTCGATTCATCTTTATTCCATTTTTCGGATCGGAATTTACCTGCTTCGTTGGTATGTGTCTTGCATTTAATACCCATTAAATTGTTTGAAAACATTTTTAGAGATGAGGAGTTAGTCTATGAGTGGTTCGATTTATATGGCTGCAACCGGTGCCCTGGCATACGAAAAGCGAATGCAGATTCTTTCTAACAACCTGGCGAATATCAATACCGTGGGTTTTAAAAAAGATAGGGGCCGCTTTCGAGCTTTCGAGCTGTCCGTAGAGACGCGCAACCCAAAAATGCCTGTTAATTTAGGAGGATCGCAAGCCCCTGAGTTTTGGATGCAATTTAGCTCTTATACCGATTTTTCAGCGGGTGAATTGAAAAAAACTGGGAACCCATTAGACCTGGCTTTGACTGGAAGGGGTTTTTTCTGTGTCCAAACCCCCGATGGCATTCAATATACGCGCAGAGGAGACTTCACAATTAATTCGGACGAAGTGCTGGTTACCCAGGACGGGTGGCCGGTATTGGGAGCAAGCGGAGAGATCCAGCTAAAAATTGCGAAACCTTCTGACCAGATGCGGGAGTTTTCAGTTTCCGAAGACGGTTTTATTACGGTAGATGGATCTCAGGTCGATCGGCTCCGCATTGTCGATTTTACGCAATCCCATGCCCTCGAAAAGGCGGGCCATAACTTTTATCGAGGTCTAAATCCGAATGCTCTCGAGGAAGTCGATGAAGACTTTAAGGTGAGTCAGGGATTTCTTGAGCTTTCAAATGTTAATGTTGTCAGAATGATGACCGAGATGATCGAGGTGTTGCGGGGATATGAATCTTACCAGAAGACAATGCGCGCCATCGATGAAATGAACGCCAAGGTCATTAATGACGTGGGAAAAACAGCGTAATAAATAAGTTATTCTTTACCGGAAATAACGATTAACAAATAACCAGCAAGTTACAGGAGGTTTCATGATACGCAGTTTATGGACATCAGCGACCGGCATGCAAGCCCAAGAGCTCAATATCAATGTGATTGCAAACAATCTGGCAAATGTGAATACATCCGGTTTTAAAAAAAGCCGGGCCGAGTTTCAGGATTTATTATATGA
Source organism: Desulfobacterales bacterium (assembly GCA_030601425.1). GTDB lineage: Bacteria > Desulfobacterota > Desulfobacteria > Desulfobacterales > JAHEIW01 > JAHEIW01. Next base: position 13,873 of record JAUVTR010000028.1, on the reverse strand, counting down.
AAACATACGACCGGCCGGGGCCGCTTCATCGCAAGATACGATTGTTCCCACCGGAATTCAACTGGGTCATGGCACGCGCCCTGCGGCAGTTCAAAAGATTTTTACCCAGGGGGATTTTCAGAATACCCAAAATGAACTCGACTGGGCCATTGAGGGCGATGGATTTTTCCAAATAGAATTACCCAATGGAGAAACTTCCTACAGTCGTTCCGGAGAATTCAATCTGGATGCCGATGGCCGGATTGTCAATCCGGACGGATTCCCGCTGGTACCGGAACTAACGATTCCCACTGACACGGTTTCCATTTCCGTGGGAATGGATGGGACGGTGTCCATTATCCAGGCTGATGACTCTACACCGACCGAGATCGGTTCGATTCAATTAGCCCGTTTTATTAATCCTGCCGGGTTAAGAAGCCTGGGTAAAAATCTTTATGTTCCCAGCGGGGCATCCGGCGATGAAATCACCGGTACCCCCGGAGAAAATGGTTTTGGTACGATTGCTCAGGGATTTTTGGAAATGTCTAATGTGAGCGTCGTGGATGAAATGGTCAGCATGATTACAGCTCAAAGAGCTTACGAAACCAATAGCAAGGCGATTCAGACTTCCGATGACATGTTACAGATCGCAAATAATCTTAAACGGTAACAGACGAAAATGAACGATTTTAGCTTAAAATTTCAAATGTCTAAACGTCTTTGTCATGGATTGTTTTTATTTCTGGCAGTTGCATTTATCTGGGGAGTGGCCGCAGAGCTCACAGCTACAGAGATGACCACTGTCAGAGTCCGCGATAAGGTTGAAATCGATGATAATGAGGTCTTATTGGGGCAGATTGCGGTAATCGAGGGTGGCGACATCCAATTGATTCAGCAACTAAAGGGCATCGTAATTGGAAAAGCGCCCTTACCGGGCAAGTCGCGCAATTACGATCAACATCATCTAAAGATGCGCTTAAAGCAGCATCATATTAATTTATCCGCCATTTATCTAGAGGTTCCCCGGCGCGTTGAAATTTCGCGCAGCTATGTCGAAATTGACAAGCAGAAAATAAGGGAAATTGTCTCTGATTTTATTATCCAAAACAGTCCCCGGGAAGATAAGATGGTGCGGATAAAAGAGATTCGTGTTCCTCAAAGCGTGTTTTTGTCTAAAGGCCGCATTACCTATAAGGTGAGTTCGCCGCGCAGCTGGGAATTGATGGGAAAGTGCTCGATAGCGGTCGAATTTAGCGTCAATGGGCATTCTCAAAAAAGAGTATGGGCAACCGCTAGGGTTGAAGTGCTGGGCCCCGTGGTTGTCACCCGCAAACCGCTCGGAAGGTATAAACCGATTACCGAGGATGATATTGCCTTAAAAACCATGGATCTGGCAGATCTGCCTTCCAATGTCATCACCGACCTTGAAGCGGTTTTAGGTAAACGCACCAAAAGAGCTATCGGAGCCCAAATCCCTTTAAGGGCGGACGTCATCGAACTGCCGCCTCTGGTAAAACGCGGGGATTTGGTGGTGATCATCGCCGAATCCCAAGGTCTCAGGATTACCGCCCGCGGTCGGGTTAAGAAAAAAGGCCGACGGGGCGAGCGAATTCCGGTGGTCAATGTGGACTCGAAAAAAGTGCTTTATGGCCGTGTGATCGATGCCAACACGGTTAAGGTGGATTTTTAAAGGGCCTGCTAATTAAGGAAATCAATTATGCGAAAAATCACCCAGGTTTTAATCGGATTAAGTATTTTGACCCTATTATTCATCAGCCTTACGGGTTGTGCCCTCACCCAGCGGACAATGCCGCCGGTTGCGGAAAAAATGCCGATAAAAGAAAAGATTGAAACTAAAGAACAGCCTTTACCGCCAGTGGAATTTAATGGATCTCTTTATGAAGCGCAAAGTTCTTTCAATGGTTTTTTCATCGATACCAAGGCCCGGAAGGTGGGTGACATTGTCACGGTTAAAATCTCAGAGTCGTCAAAGGCCACCAATTCGGCTGACACGAAAACCGGTCGGACCTCCAGCCTGGAGGCCGGAATCGATACGCTGTTTGGGACAGAAGAGTGGTACCGCGACGAAGTTCTGGACAACATCCCGAGTAAATTGCCGAAACCGGATCCATTCGGAAATCCATCGGTCAAAGGCAGTATGACCAGTGATTTTGACGGCTCGGGGAGCACCTCGCGCAGTGGTGATCTCAGCGCGTTTATCACCTGCCGTGTCACACAGGTATTGCCGAATAATAATTTGAAAATCGTCGGCTCACGTGAAGTCCTGGTCAACCATGAAACTCAGATGATTATTTTGTCAGGCATCATTCGGCCCAGGGACATCGATGATAACAACATTATCCTGTCCACCTTTATTTCGGGCGCAAAAATTGCCTACAGTGGAAGCGGGATCGTCAATGACCGTCAGCGCCCCGGTTGGCTGGCCAACTTGCTAAATTCTGTCTGGCCCTTCTAAATCTATTGGGAGAAGGAAAATAAATGATGAATTTACGGGTTCAAAAACGGTATGCTTGCAGATGGGTTGTCTCGATCCTATTCATCCTGGCAACCAGCTTTCTTTTAATGCAACAGGCCCATGCGGTTCGCATTAAGGATATCGCCGACATTAAAGGGGTGCGCGAAAATCAACTGGTGGGCTATGGATTGGTGGTCGGGCTTGAGGGCACCGGTGACAGTGATGACTCCTTATTCACAATCCAATCGCTGGCCAGTCTGCTGGAGAAAATGGGTGTGACGGTGCAGCCGACCGATATTGAAGATGTCGAAAACGTAGCGGCCGTTATGGTAACAGGAAATCTACCGCCGTTTGCAAGTATGGGCAGCCGAATCGACGTACTGGTCAGTTCCATTGGCGATGCTGAAAACTTGCAAGGCGGCACCTTGCTGTTCACACCCCTGAAAGCCGCCGATGGTAGCGTGTATGCGGTTGCCCACGGACCGGTCAGCACCGGCGGGTTTGCTGTTAGCGGAAACTCCGGTGATCAGGTACAAAAGAATTTCCCCACCGTGGGCCGGGTTGTCGGCGGGGCGCTGGTGGAAAAAGAAATTCATTCAAACTTTAATCAAAAAGATTCCTTAACCCTGGCTTTGCACCAGCCCGATTTTACAACTGCCACACGGGTTGCTCAAGCAATCAATCGCGCTTTTTACAGCCAGCTTGCGCAAACCCAGAATGCCGGCTCCATTCGGGTGATGGTTCCTGGAAATTACCTTGGGAACACGGTTCAATTTGTTACCCTGATTGAAAGCCTGGGGGTGACTCCCGACATGGTATCCAAGGTGGTGGTCAATGAGCGCACCGGGACGGTGGTGATGGGTGAGAATGTGCGCATTTCAACCATCGCCATTGCCCATGGCAACCTGAGCATTCAAATCAATGAATCCCAGAATGTCTCACAGCCGTTGCCGTTCTCACGAGGAGGACAAACGGTTGTCACGCCGGAATCAGAGATCATGGTTCAAGAAGGAAAAAATCCCTTATTCCTGGTAGAATCAGGCATCAGCATCGCTGAGGTCGTCAAGGCCTTAAATGCTCTTGGTGTTACGCCCCGTGACCTGATTGCCATTTTTCAAGCTCTCAAGGTTGCAGGTGCCCTGCAGGCTGAACTGGAGATTATCTAATGGCGGATTCAATATCTTTACCCAAAATACCTTTTGCGATTGCGGATATTCTCTATTCCAAAGACAGCCTCCAGCGATCTTTGAAACCGGGAAAAGCGCAGGCTGTCGATAAACCTGACCCGCAACTGCGTAACGCCTGTTCAAAGATGGAATCACTGTTCATTTACCATCTCTTGAAAGAAATGCGGTCCACGATCGACAAGTCCGGTTTTATCAGCGGTGGTCGGGCTGAAGAAATTTATACTTCGATGCTGGATTCCGAGATGGCCAAAGAAGCATCGGAAAGGGGTGGAATCGGTTTGGCGGACCTGTTGCTGCGTCAGCTTGAAAATCGACGCTCTCAAGTCGATGAGGAAGGAGCCGATTGAAAGGCAAATGATATTATTTCTAAAGTTTTTGATGATTTAGCCGATATTGGGTAAAGCACAGATAAAGACAAAATCAATGTTTAGGAATTATTCTCAAATGGAACATCTGTTGAACAAACTAATCGGATTGCTTGAGCATGCGGCGGAACTCTATCAATCGTTACTTGCTGTGGTGCAAAAAGAAAAGAAAGCCGTCATGGGTTTGAACTTGAATCAATTGAATAAGGCCTGTAAAGCGAAAGACAATTTGCTCTTAAAACTGCGAATCCTCGAAGAACAACGCGCACAACTTATCGGCAGATTGGCTGTTGATTTGGGCTGTTCACCGCAAGAGCTTTCTTTAACTAAACTGTCACAACTGGTGGAAGAACCCTATGCCGGTCGGCTGCGTGACCGTAGCACCGATCTTTTAGCCCTGATTCAAACCGTACAAGAAGCCAGTCAGAAAAATAAAACCATATTGTCCCATTCGCTGGAACTTGTTCGCGGTTCGTATAATCTGTTAAATAACCTTATAAGCGCCAATCCGTTATATTACCGGACCGGCACGGTTCAAAAAAACGATCAAACCGGCAAGCTTTTGTGCGGTGACATCTAATAAAAGATTTGGCAGTGAGTAATCTAAACCGATGCGATTTATTGTATCAGTAGCTGAAATGAAGATCGGGCAAAAAGAAGACCGGCTTGTAACCCATGCCTTGGGAAGCTGTCTGGGATTAACTGTCTATGATCCGGTTGTCCAAATCGGCGGCCTCTTGCAGGCCATGCTGCCGTTATCAAAAATAAATGTGCCGAAGGCTGCGCTAAACCCCTTTATGTTTGTGGATACCGGGATTCCGGCATTATTTGAGGCATTGTATGAGCAGGGGGTGCTTCAGGCAAATATGGTGGTCAAGGCTGTCGGTTGTGGCAACCCCATGGGCGAAAAAGAAGTGTTTAAAATCGGTGAACGTAATTATCGTGTACTCCAGGAGGTGCTTGTAAAAGAGGGTATCCGCTTAGCGGCCGAAGATGTCGGGGGCACCGCCAGCCGCATGGTTCAGCTGGATCTTGCCACCGGTCAGACCATTATTAACAGCAATGGTACAGAGAGGGTCTTATGAAAGACACAAAATTAAACGATATCCTGTCTAAAGTAAAATCGTTTCCCACGATGCCGGGGGCAGGGACTAAAATGCTTTCACTGCTTGAAGAGCCGGATACCACCGTATCTGAAATTGAAGAGATTTTACGTTACGATCCCGGTTTGACCGCCAATGTTTTGAAATTGGCAAACTCGGCTTACTTCGGCCTTCCATCGAAAATCGGCTCCTTGAAACAGGCTGTGATTCTGCTAGGTCTTAAGCGTCTGATCCAGATAGTGGTTGCCTCGTGTGTGAGTGCCGTTATGGACAAATCAGTTCCCGGCTATGATTTACCAGCGGGGGATCTATGGCGGCATTCAATTGCGGTATCGATTGCCGCCGAGGCGTTGGTGAAGGACAAAAAAATTATTGGCGCTGAAGATATTTTTACACCGGCGTTACTCCACGATGTGGGCAAGCTGGTTTTAGGCGCTTTTGTAAAGGACGAGCTGGAGGCGATAGAGAGCATTGCCGCCAAAGGGATACCGTTTGTGATTGCCGAGAATATGATACTGGGTACGGATCATGCCGAAATCGGAGCGCAGATTTTAGCGCATTGGAATCTACCTTCGGATGTCATCAACGCGGTTCGCTGGCACCATGACCCGGATTCATCCGAAGCATCCAGCACCCAAATGGACGTGGTCTATCTGTCTAATTTGTTATGTCAAACAACTGTTGCCAGCGGACAGGCAGGGGGACAAGCTATTGAATTATCATCAACGGTCATCGAGCGTTTGGGTATTCAGTTGAATCAATTTGAGGCCATTTCGGATAAAGTATCCCGCTGGGTGAATGAATTATCAGATGCCCTGGCATTTAACTAACATGAGGATTATATTCAATGCAGGCCCAAAAAATCGCATCCGCTATAAAGTCATTTCCCGGCATGCCGGGTACAGCCGTAAAACTGCTGGCATTGATCAATGACCCGGGCATGGGAGTATCGCAAATAGAGAAAATATTGCGTCATGATCCGGGGCTAACAGCCAATGTGTTAAGACTTGCCAACTCCGCTTATTTTGGAATTCCATCCAAGGTTGGTTCGATCAAACAGGCGGTCATATTGCTGGGCTTAAAACGTTTGATTCAAATGGTAATCGCCGCATGCCTTAGTGCCATCATGGACAAACCGGTGCCTGGCTACGACTTGCCACCCGGTGAACTCTGGCGCCATTCCATTGCCGTATCGGTTGCTGCTGAAGGTCTGGTAAAAGAGCTCAACGTCGACGCGGCCGAGGAAATCTTTACAGCGGCCCTGCTGCATGATGTTGGGAAACTGGTACTCGGCGGGTTTATTAAAGATGACTTTAAGCAGATAGAAACTGCCGTTTCTCAGGGCAGCAGCTTTGAGTTGGCCGAAACCGTTGTTCTGGGTACCAATCATGCAGATACCGGTGCCGAGATACTGACCCAATGGTCCTTGCCACCGGAGATCGTCAATGCAGTACGCTGGCACCATACGCCCGATCATGCTGATCAGCCCAATACCATTTTAGATATCGTCCATGTTGCCAATTTTGTGAGCATGATGATCGGCATCGGCGTTGGCAGAGATGGTCTTCAACATCAGCCGTGTGCCGCTACGACAGAACGCCTGGGACTTAAATTGTATCATCTGGAAAAGGTGGCCAGCCAAACGATACAATGGGTGACGGAATTATCCCAAGTTCTGAGTGCAAATTAGTTGCCCGCTGGCCGGAGGATTCGCCCAATGACATTGCGGAATTGGGGAAAGAAAATAAGAGAGGGTCGAAAATTTTTAGATTGGAACCTGGCAGGTTTAGAAACGAACAACTAGAAGGGGAACATTATGTCAGATTTATATGGCATCATGAGTCTTGCGGGCCAAGCGCTTTTGACCCAACAACAGGCGATAAGTGTAACCAGTCATAATATCGCCAATGTGAACACCCCGGGGTACTCACGTCAGCGGTTGATAATGGCAACCGACACGCCGTTGGATTCAACGATAGGACCGATGGGGACTGGCGTGACGGCCACGGGAATCGAACGCATATACGACCGGTTTCTGGGGGTTCAGATTAATAATGAAAGCCAGGGCCTGGGTCAATGGGAGGCTCACAACAAGGCCGTCGAAATGCTGGAAATATTCTTCAATGAGGCCGACGGATCCGGTCTGAGCCCGGCAATGAGTGAGTTTTGGAACGGTTGGCAGGCGCTGACCAATAATCCTTCCGGTCAAGCCGAACGGCAAGTTTTGATTACCCGGAGTCAGATTTTGGCCACAACCTTTAATCGACTTGATTCCAATCTTACTCAATCCCGGCAGGATCTGGATTTCTCCATCCAAGGAACCGTTCAAGAAATCAACCGGCTTTCAGAACAGATCGCCGATCTAAATGAAAAGATTATCTCGATGGAGGCCGGGGCGCAAAGCGCCAATGATTTCCGCGACCAACGGGATTTGATGTTACAAGAGCTGTCGAAATCGATCGACATCAATACGTCCGAAGACACAACCGGAGCGGTCTCAGTATTTGTCGCCAGCGGCAGTCCGCTTGTGGCGGGTAGCATGACTTGGCAGCTGTCAACCGAGACCAATGCTTCAGGTCTTCAAGATGTCGTCTGGGTCGATGGCAGCGGAAGCACAACCAATATTACCAGTGATATATCCGGAGGAAATTTAAGGGGTTGGCTGGAGGTCCGGGATGTCGTGATTGCTGACTATCAGAATCGTCTGGATACCTTGGCCCAGACATTGATCAACGAGGTCAATACACTTCACCTAACCGGTTTTGCGTTGGATGGTTCCGCGGGCGAGGTATTTTTTAACGGAACTGCGGCGGCGGATATCGATGTGAATGCGAATATCGTCGGCAACCCGGATTTAGTTGCGGCGGCATCCGACCCGACGCGGGTTCCCGGAGATAACACCAAAGCGATTGAAATCACCGACTTACAGTACCAGCTCACCATGAGCGCCAACACGGCTACTTTTAATGATTATTTCAGCTCACTGATTAGAGATGTCGGTAATGAAGTTATAAAATCGGATTCCTATTATGACCATCAAGCTGAGATGGTGGCGTATCTCGACAATTATCGGGAATCGATTTCCGGAGTTTCGTTGGATGAAGAGATGATTAATTTAATCAAATTTCAAAATGCTTATACCGCTGCAGCCAAATTGATCAGCACCGTCGACGAACTCATGGAATCCGTTTTGAATATGATTTAACATGGCAGCGTTTTAGCATCCAAAAAAATCTAATCTATAGAGGAGGGGTTGAGAATGCGGGTAACCAACAATATCATGACGAATTCGATTGTTCGATACCTGTCCACCCAGAATGAGGCGCTCTTTAAGAGGCAAACGTTAATCGCTTCGCAGAAACGATTAAATAAACCTTCGGATGATCCCCTGGGTATGGGCAATGTGCTGGATTATCGTCAAACCCTGGCCTCTATTGACCAGTACCGGAAAAATATCGAAACAGGCAAGACACGTTTGGAGGTTACCGAGATAACCTTGGATCTGGCTGATGAACTCATCACATTGGTAAGAGGAATTGCGCAAGTTGAATCTGACGGAACCACCGAAAGTCGCCTAAAGACGGCAGATTCGGTGAAGAGTCTGTTTGATCAGGTACTGAATGTCGCCAATACGAAATTTAACAATAATTACATGTTTTCAGGGAATCAAACCAAAACAACTCCCTTTTCACGTGATGACGCATTGGCCACCACCTTTGATAAATATACCGTAACTTACAACGGTGATGACGGCGATGTGCAGATAATTGTTGCGGAAAATACCGTTGTTCGCATTGATGCAGATGGGCAGCCCATTTTTCATGACGCTGCCAGTGGGGGGATCAATATTTTTGACGTAATGCGGGATTTAATTGTCGGTTTGGAAAATGACGATACAGCCGCCATATCCAGTCAGGTAGACCTGCTCGATCAAGCCGGTATACAGCTTGATGAGATTAGAAGCACCAGTGTGCCCATCATAAGCCAGTTGCAGACTACCGAAAAATACTGGCTGAATTACAAGCCCAAGATGGAGCAGTTACTTTCCAAAGCAGAAGCTGCGGATATTACTGAAGCCGTCATTGAGCTGCAAGCTATTGAGCTTGCTTACCAAGCCACTATTGCCACTGCGGCCAGTATTCTGCAGCCTGGTCTTATGCAATTTCTGAAGTAAGACATGAAGAAAACTCTATTTATTATAATTTGCGTTGCGATGCTGATATTCATTGTCACCCATCCCATTTCGGGCTTGAATAGTGAAAGTATTGTGCGTTTAAAGGAGGCTGGTGTTAGCGACCAGACGATTCAAGTTATGATCAGGGAAAAAGTCGTTGAGACCGCTGCCTTTAGCGTGCAGGAAATTATTGATATGAAAAAGGCCGGTCTTAGCGAAAAAACCATCCAGATGGTAATTCAGGAAGGTTCTTTTCTGAAGGATACGGCCCCCGTCATTTATGGCAAAGATGTTCGATCCATTGAATTTACAACTGCTCAGGATATCATTGAACTCAAAAATGCTGGATTCAGTGACGAGGTCATCCAGGCGATTATTTATGTGGTTGGTGAAAGTTCTGATGCCCAGCGAAAGGACGCATGGGATCTACTTAGAGATATGGAAATTCGAGTCGATCTGCGAGATGGGGATTAACAACTTAAATTGCGGATTTTAGATTGTGGATTGCAGATTGAAATATCAGATGTGTCGCCCATTTAAAATCCGAAATCTGCAATCTGCATTCCGCAATCTTACCTGATGCTTATTGATTGTCATAAGTGCATTTATTATTATGTAACCTGGAACCCCGGTTTTCCTAACGGTTGCCGCGGGATGGGGTTTGAAAGTCGGCGGTATCCGATCAATGAAGTGCGCCACATTATGAAGGGTAAAGATTGTCTGCTGTTTACCGAACGGAAAAGGGCAAATCGCGATTCATTGAAAATGTCAGCGATTAAAACCTGACCGTCACCTCCCAATCCAGCTCCTTGATTACGATCACTCATGATCCGCACAGGCTTCGTCAGCAACAAATTCAGTTGCCGAGACGCGTTCACGCAAATGCGCTTTTAAGTCATTGGAAACGAAAGCCGCTGCTTGTTCAAGCAAAGATGGAAAAATCTCTTGGTATCCTTTTGACCGTAGTTGAGCCTGGACTTGTTCGCGGTAATTCTTTTTTCCTTCCTCAACAGTGGCACGCAACATGTGATAGAGATCCATTGTCGCGATTTCTTTTGGAAGGAAAAATCGGCCGACGATGGTGGTTGCCTGGCGGGCGATATGCTGCAAATAATTATCGTTGTCCACAGGTAGCTCGGTGTCGAGACGGTCATGAAATTTCACAGCTTCGCAAATTTCCTCGGGGACATTGAAACGCTGCAGCACAGTAGCGCCAATTTTAGCATGGCTCATGCCCAAAATTCTTTGCTCAGCTTTGCAGGTTGGAAGCCCCTCTGCCTTTTTTATAGCGACGATTTGATCGTGTTCAGCTTTAAAATATACTGCAATGACCAATTTCCCGATATTTTGCAGCGTCGCCACTGTGAAGAGATCTTCCTGGTTCTTGAAGGCTAATATTTCAGCGATCACTTTGGCCACAACAGCACAGAATTGAGCCTGCTTTAGAAATTTGTCAAAATTAAAATCTTTCAGCCGGCGGGTAAAATGGTCCATTAATATCGATGTTATCAGATAATCTTTCATTTTACCGTAACCCAGCATTTGAACCGCATAATTGATGGAGCGAACTTCTCGTCCGCCATAGTAGGCAGAGTTGGCTATGTTTAGAAATCGTGCCGCCAGGCTCGGAGATAAGTTTTCTGCGATCTGCTCAAAATTACTGGCCGGATTGTTGAGCAGGGTGATTATTCCGACGACTTCCGAATCGATCAGCGGGAGTTTGTTGATTTTGTTTTCAATTCTTGCGATTGTTTCTTGAGTTGTCATTCAATATTTCTCCCTATCCTATTGGTATTTTTATTAATAGCAGCAATAGGCATGCCAAAAAAAAGATTTATTGGCCTCATTGGCACCCGGGTCCGGGAATGCGAGAAAAATCGAGTCAGATCACTGAAATAATTTTAATTTTCAGGTCAGCGAACGCAAAACTTACTGATACCACTCCGGGTTTTGACAAAGCCTTGACGTATCTTGCCAAAATGTTGCCTAGGCAAGAAAAAACCCTGTTAGGGGGGGGTACCTAACAGGGTTCGTCGGAGGTGGGAATGAAGGAAAGGAGGAAACTTCATTCCGTTTGCTATATAACCATGCAACTACTATGCCATTTGATTTATCCGAATAGAGATTTCTTTGTTCTGCAGCCAGAATAGCGTTCATAATTTGATTAATAAGTATTTACAGCAGGTTAAAAGAGAACCAAAATTGTCTGCCGTTTTTTTTATTTTTCCAATTTATGCCTAAAATCCGCAAATTACGCAATTTTTTGTCAATTAACCGATAACTGGGCAAATAATTCACCCCCTCCAACGCGGTTCATGCTTTCGGTTTAAATATCGCCAAGATCGATATAATATATAAAATAAGCATCTTAGATTATATTTTGTGCTTGATCATCATTGACCGTATTCTCGGGAAAAGCAAATTTTATGATCAATTTTGTCTTTTGCAGCAAATTATTGAATATTCGCAAAATGCAACAAGAAAATTCGCAATTTGCGAATTTTAACCCATGCCTGTATTTGACAACCCCTATAGCGGCAGGGTCTTTATAAGATTTCTTGGGAAGTAGGTTCATCAAAGCGGCTTATTTGATCAAGTTTTTGATCAAAATGCCGATAGTATTATATATTCTTTTGCTTAAGGGGATGTGTCATTTGATAAACGAACTCCGGGAAACAATATCGGTTACTCAGGCGGCCGCCATTTGCGGTGTAGGGCGCACCACCGTCGGGTACTGGATTCGTTCCAAAAAGCTTCATGCCGGCCGGGCAGGAAAGAAATACATGATACCGGTCCAGGATTTGCTGTTTTTTTTAAAATCAAGCGGGCAGAAAATTCCTGTGCAACTTGAAAAAGAGAATTTGAAAGGGCCTGCTGCTCGAAGTTTTCAATATTGCTGGCGTTATTATCAGGACAATTCCCACGGGCAAAATTGTCAGCGATGCATTGCTTTTAAAAATAAATTGCAGGTTTGTTTCAGCGCGCGCAACAGCGGCACGCTAGGCTGCTTAAGGCATTGCGAAACCTGTTCCTATTACCATGATATCTATTATCCGCGACTTCATTTTATTCATCAATTCGATATCCCTGCGGCGGTGGTCAAAGACCTGTATTTTTGGGCTGGAAACCTGGAGATGACCAAACTTTGTGGAATTGATGAAAAGGGATTGATCGGAATGGGTGTTGAGCAAATCGTGCACCCCCGTTCGCTGGAATGTGTGATTTCCGGCGCGAAGAAAAAGGCCCTGGGAGATCCCGGGACTCCAAGTGAGGGCAGCATTTATATTAAAAACAATCAAATTGAACAGCTAAAAGTAAAACTGTCGGTCTTTTTATTGAAAGAACCACGAGGTGTGTTTCTCGTTTTTGCTGAGCCTGAGTCCAACGGTCAGACTCGGATATAGCTAATGTTGCGTCCTGCTAATTATTTATAAAATGGTGTCAGGTGTCGGGTTTCAGGTGTCAGTCGTCTGGTTCATAGGTTCAACGTTCAAAGGTTCAAAGGTTAAAGAACAGAAGACAGAGGTCAGATGACAGATGAAACCGGAGCGTAGGGCAACCCTCGACTCGACTGAGCTCGTCGCAGGCTGCGGCTGCCAAAAACCTGTTACTTAAATCCTGAAACTTCTGAACCCAGAACCCTGAACCTTTGAACCCTGAACCCGGGAACTGACACCTGAACACTGACACCTGAAACCATCGTCATTGTGTTATTTAAAGAACTCGACTGGATAAAAATATACCAAACGACTTTTAATTAGATCACGATTATAGGAGTCGGTGTTAATGAAGTTGGCTTTTAACAAAAATCAGACAGAGACCTTCGAACGAAAGGAATTATCGGCGGAGCTATTAGAATGCCACAAGAAACAAGAGTTTCTGCTGACATCCGTTCGGACACTGCTGCAATTAATTAAAGAATTTACCTTTGATTTGAAGGAACTCGCAAGCGATGCATTTAAACATGATATTGATGTTCTGGAAAATAAATTCAACTCGGATAAAAAGCTAAGAAAAACGCAATCGTCCTTTCATAAACAAAAGAAACGAATTCGAAGATTTGTTGATCAACAAAAAAAATATTTAGAAGAACGTGAAAAAGAACTCAAAGATATTATCGATCTGCTTGCCAAAGCCATGGTGACCCTTGATACCGATAACCAGGAATACAATCAGAAAATTTACAAGCAAAGCGAAAAAATCGAGCGGATTACGCGTTTGGACGATATCAAAACCGATCATACACTTTCCATAACGGTCTCGATTGGCGTTAGTGCCTATCGCAAAGGCGATACACCCGGAACCATTACCGATCGAGCAGACCAGGCGCTTTATGTGGCCAAGCGCATCGGAAAAAACCGGGTCGCATCTGAAAATGAAATAAATGGCGGATAAGCGACACTCTTTCGGAAGAGGGTAAATTTTACCGTCTACCATCCGGGCCTTTCAAATACGGCCGCGCGTGTTAAGTCTATTATTAATATAAATTACAGACAGATATGGAAAAAATGGGCTTGAAGAGGATTTTGCATGATTTTTGCATGGTAAATGGTACAGCACTATTTGTAAAGCGCCATTGTGACGCTTGA
>JAUVTR010000068.1 GCA_030601425.1 Desulfobacterales bacterium | reverse complement strand
TTCCTGACACCTAAAATAAGACGAATTAACATTGATAAAATCAATCCGTGTTTTGTAAATTACTTGCGGGACGGAACAATAGACGGGTATTCAGGATTCAAACAGCTGGGCCAGCTGGGAAATACTATCATCAAAATTGGTTGTTTGGTCGATATCCTGCTTTAAATAGCTGTCGATCTTTTCAAACATTTCGATCGCATAATCGATTTTAGGGTTGCTTCCGCTAACATAAGCTCCAATATTGATCAAATCTTCCGCTTTGCGATACGTCGCCAGTGTTTCTTTTAATTTACGGGCATATTTGCGCTGCTCCGGACTGATGATATCATCCATCACCCGGCTGATGCTTCTGAGGACATCGATAGCCGGGTAATGGTTCTGCATAGCGAGGTCTCTGGTTAGGTTGATATGGCCATCCAGTATGGAGCGTAACGCATCGGCAATCGGTTCGTTGGTGTCATCGCCTTCCACCAATACGGTGTATAACCCGGTAATCGTGCCGCGGTTGGCCGAAGTGCCGGCTCTCTCGCATAATTTGGGTAACAGAGTAAACACAGACGGTGTATAGCCTTTGGTCGTGGGCGGCTCGCCCAGAGCCAGACCGATCTCCCGCTGCGCCATGGCAAACCGGGTGACCGAATCCATCATTAAGTTGACATGCTTGCCCTGGTCTCGAAAAAATTCAGCAATCGCTGTGGCAATAAATGCGCCCCGCATTCGGATCAGCGGCAGATGGTCGGAAGTTGCGACCACAATGACTGAGCGTTTGAGGCCTTCGTCGCCAAGCTCCTTTTCTATAAACTCATTAACTTCGCGACCTCTTTCGCCGATCAAAGCAATCACGTTTACATCGGCTGAGGTTTTGCGGGCGATCATACCCAGCAACACACTCTTGCCGACACCGGATCCTGAAAAAATGCCGATTCGTTGACCGCATCCTACGGTTAACAATCCGTTTATCGCCCGGATACCTAGATCCAGCGGTTGAGAAATGCGCTTGCGTGAAAGGGGGTTGATGGGGGTTCCATAGATGGAATATTCGCTCTCGGTCAAAATTGGCCCTTTGTTATCGATGGGATTTCCGAGTCCGTCGATAACGCGGCCCAAAAGGGAAGAGCCCACCGGAATAATGGCCCGCTGCTGCCTGGCCACAACCTGACATCCGGGTCCGATACCGCGTATCTCCCCCAGCGGCATCATGAGTACTTGATTATTCCGAAATCCCAAAACCTCGGCGGTTATTTTATGGCTGCCGCCCTTTGTGTAAATATCACAAACGGTTCCGAGTCGGGACATCGGGCCCTGAGCTTCAATGACCAATCCAATGACATTGGCAACTTTGCCGTTTGCCTGGATGGTGCAGGCCGCATCCAGACAGCTATGATACTTATTCAAGCTGAAGGACGTTACCATTCGGTTATTAGCTCTCCTGCTTTGGCTGTTCAAACTGCGTTTGGAATGATTCTTCAATCGCTTGAAATTGCTTTTCTATGCGGGCGTCAAGGTCTCCCATATCCGTTTCAATAAGGCAGCCTCCGCTCTGGATGGATGCTTCGGCCTCAAAACGAATACTTTCGACATTGTGCAGAAAACGGGAAGGTTGAGTTTGGGTGTCTTTAATAAATTGCAAATCGCCTGGATGTAGTTTGATTTTTACTTTCCCGGGGTTTTCCACGCGACTTAAGGCCTCCCGGGCAACGCAGACGACTGTTTCTTGATTAGTTTTGACCTCGTGGCAGACGATTTTTTTTGCAATAGCCAGTGCCAGCCGAGCCACTTCCTTTTCAAGCGTTTCATGAATTTCCTTACGAATATTTTCCAGTTGTCCAAGGGCCTGGTTAAGACTATTGATTACCGGATCGACTTTTTTTGTCCCGGATTCAAACCCCACACGTTTGCCTTCAATAAAACCTTTTTGAAATGCGTTTTCTTTAATCGCGTCTACAGAAAGTCCTTTTTCTTCTACCGGTGTTTCCCCTGGTTCCGGTCCCGCAGCCGCATCTGAACATGCGGGAATCATCGTTTTAAAATGTGACCTTTGAAATTCACCGTCGCCAGGCAAACTGCCGCAATCAACCGCAGGTTCATCCACCGGAATATTCGGGAAATAATGCAAGCGAAGACCATCTTGCTGCACCTCTGATTCCTTTTTTACCTGATCAGGCAATGATTTCTTCTCCTCGACGGCCGGCAATAATTAGCTCCCCTTTGGTTTCCATCTCCTGAATGAAATTGGTGATATTCTGCTGGGCGTCTTCAACTTCTTTCATCCGAACCGGTCCCATATCTTCGATTTCTTCCTTCAACATTTCACCTGCACGTGAGGACATATTTTTGAATACTTTCTCCCTGGCCTCTTCAGACGCCGCTTTCAGCGCAATGGCCAATTCCATGGTCTCCACTTTTCGCAGCAGTTTCTGAACGCCCCTGTCATCCACCAATATGATATCTTCAAAGACAAACATGCGTTGTTTAATTTGAGCCGCCATCTCCATGTCGGACTCTTCCATTTCATTTAAGATCAATTGACTTGAAATCTCATCGGTTTGATTTAGGATTTCAGCCAAGCGATCGACACCGCCCGATACATTGGCAATTGAATCTTTCTTAGTTTTTAGAATATCCTTTAAAATTTCATTGACTTCATCAACAATGGTGGATGTGACTTTATCCAAATTCACAACACGTATGGCCACCTTTGTTTTAATTTCATCGGGCAATTTTGAGATCACATCACTGGCAACCCTCGTTTTGAGGTGGACCAAAATAATGGCAATCGTTTGCGGTTGTTCATCTTTAATAAGATCATATATCTGATCGGCATTCAGGGTACGAATAGCTTCCAGCCCGCTGGTTTCGGCATCGGAATCGCCGGCATCAGTAGCTGCGGCCGGGCGATCTCCAGAGGAGAGCTTGCCCTGTCTGGATTTATGTTGCCGCACGATATCGGCAAATTCCCTGGCGATCTGTTCCACAACATCGGGCGATATGGTCCGAATTTGGGACAAATGTTCCTGAACGCGCTCTTTTTCCAATTCGGTGAACCGCTTGAGCAGAGTTTCTGCCAGCGGTTTGCCCAGGCCATGAATCAAAATGGCAGCTTTCACCGGGCCTGCAATTCGCTTTGGATCCATAGGTTTTTAAACTCGCTCCATAAGCCGCTTGATACGCAACCCGTTTTCAGCGAAGGGTTGGCGGGTGGTCTGTTTTGTACGGTTTTTCGAAGATAACCTTACGCTTAATTTTTTTCTATTCTTCCTTTAACCAGTCGCGTATTACGCCGACCGAGGCTTCATTATCCCTGGAAACCAGCTGGGATAAATGATCCGTAAATGGCAACTGTTTGCGGTCTTCGCCGTATTCACCTTCAATCTCGTCGACTGTTTTCGGAAGCTGTTGCAAAATTTCAGCATCGCTCCCTGTATGCACCGTTAGCCATTTAATCAGCGGTTTAACGACAAAGATGAATGATAAAATGAGGAACAGGCTCAAGAATGTATATTTAAGATAGGGTTTATAATTTTTTATATGCGAAAGCCACCTTTCGATTGCCGTAACTCCGTCATCCTTGATAACTTGGGTGGTTTCAAATGGGATGTTCACAACTTCTACTTTGTCACCTCGTTCGTCAACAAAATTTACGGCACTTTTTACAAGGTTTTCGATTTTGGTCAGCTCTGCGGAGGTTCTGGGAACATAGGTCCACTCAAGTTCGCCGTCTTCATTGGAGGTTGATCGATAGGTGCCATCCACCAGAACCGCAACCGAGATACGTTCTATTCCACCGACCGGTTCCGTGGTATGACTGGTCAATTTCCCAATTTCGTAGTTAACGGTGCGATCCTGTTTTTCAAAGGTCATATTCTCATTTTCAACCGTATTGGCCAGGGCCGCACTTTGCCCGGGCAGATTCGATTGGATTCCGGGAATACCCTGGGGAGTGAGATCGGACCCTTTGGAGATTTCATTAAACATTTGTTCGCTGCGAACCACCTGGTTTTCCGGAAAAAATCGCTCTTCGGTCATCTCGTGCCGCTTGAAATCCAAAGCACAGGATACCCTTACAATTGCCTTGTTGGCCCCCAAAGCCTTTTCGAGCATCGTTATAACCTGGTTTTGCAGTTTGTGTTCGACTTTGGCCTGGTAGTCGAGCTGGTCCGAGCTGAGTGTTCCGGGGCCCTTTTGATCTTTGATGCCTGCCAGCAATCTTCCGTTGGTGTCAACGACGGTGACATTTTCAGGACTCAATCGCGATACACTGGAAGACACGAGATGCACGATCCCCTGAACTTGTTCCTGAGTCAGCCATTTACCGTGACGCAGTTTTAAAACCACCGATGCGGAAGCCGATTGCTCGTCTTCAATAAAAAGCGATTTTTCAGGCATGACGATGTGCAAACGACAACTGTCAATCTCCGCAAAGCCACTGATCGTTCGAGCCAATTCCCCCTGAAGCGCGCGCTGATAGTTCACGTTTTGTGCAAACTCGCTCATTCCAATTTTCGTATTATCAAAAACCTCAAACCCGACGCCGCCGCCCTGGGGTACCCCCTCGGAAGCCAAATTCATGCGTGTTTCGTAAATGTGTTCTTGCGGTATGAGAATGGTGTTTCCATTGGAAGAAATTTGATAGGGAATTTTTTGATCCTTTAGCCGGTTTAAGATGATCCCGGCATCTTGCGGGTCCAAATTGGTATACAGGGGGTGAAACTCCGGTCTACCCGCCCAGTTCATTAAAAAAATAAATCCGGCTAGAAAACCCACAACCAGGACGATAAGAACGATCCGTTTGCCGACACTGATATTTTTTAACAGGTTTTGAAGCTGTAAAATGATTTGACGAATAGGCATTCTCTATTTCTCTCTTTCAAGCTAAACGGGCATTCGCATCACGGATTCGTATGCAGCAACAATTTTATTCCGAATCTGCATTAAAAGTTGAAATGCAACGTCAGCTTTCTCCAGAGCAATCATGGTTTGATGAATATCTTTTTGCTGACCTGATGCCAAATCGTTTACGGCTTCATCGGCGTCGAGTTTAAGTCGGTTCACCTCATTCAGCGAATGGGTCAACAGGCTCCCAAACGATTCTGACTTTGCCGTTTCATTGGATCTTGCGGTTGTCCCGGTACTTGTCAGAGATTCCAGCCCTTTTTGAAAAGTAACTTCATTCATAATTAACGTCCTATTTCCAGTGCCTTTAATGCCATATCTTTGGCGGCTTTTATAGCACTCACATTGGCTTCATAGCTTCGCGTGGCCGATATCATATTCACCATTTCTTCCATAATGTTTATATTGGGCATCGCCACATAGCCGTTCTCATCGGCATCAGGATGACCCGGATCATATTTTCTGATCGGTGAGCGCGAATCCTCAACAATCCCGATTACGACGACTTCTTTTAACATTTCTTTCTGCCGATCGCGCAGCGTTTCTCGAAATAATGGAGCCGGCGCTTGGGCCGCAAAAACAGGATCTTTTCTTCGATAGGGCCCTCCGCCTTTGGTGCGGGTCGTGTTCATGTTGGCTAAATTGGCCGAGATTAAATTCATACGAAGTCGTTGGGCCGACAGACCGGAAGAACTGATATGAAGCGCATTAAAAAAATCCATGCTTACTTACCTCCTTGAATAGCGTTTTTAAGCCCGATAAATTTCTTGGAAATAATTTGAGCTGCGACCCTGTAGAGAATCGTGTTTTCAGCCAGTTTCCCCATGGTTTTATCAAGATCAACCGTATTCCCGTCAGCCCTTAAATTTAATCCCGGCGGATCGGCAGCCTTAATTTTCACCTGGTTTGTGGAGTGATTGCGCTTGGAAAGGTGCTCGGGCCGCGTACGTACCAGCTCAACCGCGGGAGCTGTCCTCCCGTTTTTCTTGAGTTCCTCCTCCATAACTACCTCAAATGCTTTATAATTCGGCGTATCGATATTGGCGATATTGGACGTCAGGACTTTATGCCGCAGAGAACCTAGGTTTAAAGCCTTTTGAAGTGCCGGAATGGTTCCGCCAAACAATGAGTGTCCCTGTGTTGGCATGTTTCAAATTCTCCCGTATTATTAGTTTCTTAAAGGCAATTTTTGCGTTTTTTGTGGTAAAATTTTTGAACCACAAAGGGCACGAAGTTCACGAAGGGCCATTTAAGTCGTTCTTTTAATGTCATTCTTTGTGTTCTTCGTGGTTTTTACCTAAACATGAATATGAAATTGAGCAAAATTCATACCAAGTGGTCTCTGTTTTTTTCATAACGCGATTACAATATTTTATTATTTAATTTCAGTTATTTAAAAATTATCTTGCAAATCTTTTCCCATCGAAAGATAGGCAAAAGCTACCGGTGTTCGAATTGCAGTCGATCCGTTAAATTGTTTGAATATCCGCGCTGAAGCACCCATTATCCACTTTGCTGCACCGCTTTTGCTTGAGAGTTTTCAAGCTCTTGCTTGTATTCTCTTAATTTATTTCGCAGCGTCCGAATGCTTATACCGAGTAGCTCGGCTGCACGGGTTCGATTGTCACTGACCTCATCCAGCGTTCGACTGATCAACTGTCTTTCCATCTCCCTGACCGTCATGCCGGCCTTCATCGGCACCGCCGTCCGGGAGTGCCTTTCCGAGTCAATGGAATCTAAAATAAAGTGTTCCGGCATCAACTTGGAACCGTTGCCGATTAAAACCGCGCGTTCGATTGTATTTTCCAGCTCTCTGATATTTCCCTTCCAGTCGTTGTTTGCGAGCTGTGCCATTGCGGCATCGGATATTTGCATCATGTCCTGTTGATTCATTTCGCTGTATTTTTCCAAAAAATGGCCGGCCAACAGGGGGATATCCCCTTTTCTTTCCCGCAGGGGGGGGATGGTAAACGGAACAACATTGACTCGATAATACAGGTCTTCTCGAAATTTACCGTCAGTGACGGCTTTTTTTAAATCGACATTGCTGATGGCCACCACCCGGGCGTGCATAGGAACGGGTCCACTCCCGCCAACCCGATCGATCTCTCTTTCCTGTAGCACTCGCAACAATTTAGCCTGCAGCGGTCGCGTCATTTCGCTAATCTCATCAAGCACAACCGTACCCTGTTTGGCCAATTCGAATTTGCCCATTTTTCGGTTCACCGCGCCGGTAAAGGCGCCTTTTTCATGACCAAAAAGCTCGCTTTCGGCCAGGGTATCGGGCAAGGCCGCACAGTTGACGGCCACATACGGTTCATCCTTGTAACCACTGTGTTCATGAATATAGGCAGCCAAGAGTTCCTTGCCGGTGCCGCTTTCTCCTTGAATCAGTATGGTGGATCGGCTTGAGGCCACCTTCCGGGCCAGCTTTAAAATGTCCAGTAGCTTTGGATCCTGCGTAACAAGTGTCTTGACGTTGGATTGCGTCATCGAGTTCTGTTTGGAAAGCCTGATATTCGCGTTACCATCTGTGCTTTTAAGAACTTTTTTTACCGTGTTTTCCAGGGTTTCAAATGAAAAGGGCTTCAAAAGGTAATCCGCAGCCCCCTCCTGCATGGCCTCCACGGCGTTATGGATTGAACCAAAAGCGGTAATCATGATGACCGGAACCTTGGGTGCGATTTTTTTCGCCGCATACAGAACCTCCATCCCCGACATTTCCGGCATTTTCAAATCGGTAATAACCATACTGAAGGCGTCTTTTTTTAATTTAACCAGCGCTTCGGTCCCGCTGGCAGCGTTTTCAACTGAGAATCCACCTCGCGTAAGCGCATGGGAAAGAGCGCTTCGCATCTCGGATTCATCGTCAACAACCAAAATTGGCGCAAGGCCCATTTAATCAATTCCACTAAACGAGGTTAATTTATGGTTTTGGTTATGAAACACGGCGGATGAGGCACAGGCTCCTATTCAATCGCCGTTATCATTTTGACACAGCGGTAAGGTCACGACACATTCCGTGCCTTCAGCTTCACAACTCGTAATATCAATGCTGCCGCCATGCATTTTGGTAATATTATGCACGATGGTCAGCCCCAGACCGGTCCCTTTATTTTTGGTCGTATAAAACGGATCGAAAATTTTTGACAGATCTGACTCCGGTATTCCGCATCCGCTGTCGGTAATTCGAATTTCAGCCCAACGGATACCCCGTTGGCCGGCGATTTTGCGCGTTGAAATTCTCAGGTTGCCTCCTTTGGGCATGGCCTGAATGGCATTTAAGATTAGATTTAAAAAAACTTGTTTCAGCAATTCCAGATCCCCGCTGACACGCAGCGGATAATCGGCCAGTTCGACCAGCACTTCAAAGCCGTTATGCGTATCGAATAAATGCCCGGCGAAAAACAGCGAATCCTTCAACACCTCATGGACATCCAGCACCTGGTGATCCGGCTGTTGGTCGGGTCGCACAAACAGCAGCAAATTTGAAACAATATTATTTATACTCTTAACCCCCGACGAGATATGCTCGGCCAGGGCTTTTAAATCGTCAAATTCCTGCAAGTCATCCATCAGCATCGTTGAAAAAAGCTCGATGCTGCCAAGGGGATTCCGAATTTCGTGGGCAATCTGGACTGCCATTTCACCCATTGCCGCCAGGCGCCCCGTCCGCTTGGCCTGCTGCTCCAGTTTTTTTGTCTGAGTTATGGCGCTGAGTGAAAGGACGATTCCGATTTTCTTTCCCTTCGAGGACTTCAGCGGTGAAATCGTAAGGCTGATATAGGCGTCATTTTTATCGGCACCGTTGATCTGAGTTTCGATTTCGGTTTCTTCTTCAATTTGGATCAGTTCGTTAAAGGTCAGCCTTAACTTTTGAAAATAACCGGGCTCAAAGACCTCGCCAAACATCCTTCCCTGAAGCTGTCGCGATTTAAAACCGGTAATCTGTTCAGCGGCCCGATTAAAGGTCATAATTTTACCATCCAGATCGAGCGCCAAGACACCGGTCGAGATGCTTTCAATAACGGCCTGAAGATGACCCTTTTCAGCCATCGGTTGTTGCGATATCTTAGCCAATACCGTACTCATATCTTTTGGATCTCCGGTCTATACGTAAGCTTCAATTATGCTAGGATATTTAGGAGGATACGTCCCCAATTCATCAGGTAGAAGGACGGATAGACGGGGACCAATGGGAGCAATTATCATGCCACTGATTTGCGGCCATGGATTAATCGATCAGCCAAGAGACGATGATTCTGCTGCCGTCTATACGGAGGTCTTGCTTTCCATCGGTTGCGTCTGGCTTGGACCCCGTATAACTGTATGAAAAGACGAATAAATTTTTTGGAACTCATTCATCAAAAACCATTGAAAATCAGCGTTTAAAATGGAAACTGTCCTTAAATGCGCAGGTAAGATTACATCTAATTTCAGTTAGTTCCATTCCAAACGGGTTATAAAATCCTGTCAATTTTCAGATATCAAATGTCACTGCGTTGACGGTAGAAATTTCACGCGTTTGGATTACCCGCATGAAAGCGTGCATGGCGGCCGGGGGTCCCTGGCCATTGTCGAGGGATAATTAACCTGTTTTTTTGAAATTCGAAGAATAAGTGACAAAAGAATGGCAAATCTGTAGGCGTCTAATTTCGGGTGGATCGATCATCATCGGTATCAATTTGTCAGAAAGGTCGGGCGACCCCTAATAACTATTAACTAATAACCGTCACTTAGGCTGCCGCCGGCCGATTCGAGACAAAAACCTTAAGCGGCACATTGCTGGATTCGGTGACGTTTGATTTTTTCAACCAGAGTGGTTCGGTTCAACTGCAGTAGCTTGGCGGCCTTATTTTTAACCCATTTGGTCTTTTCCAGCGACTGTAGAATCAAGGCCTTCTCAAACTCGGTAACCGCACTGTTTAAACAAATGCCATCATCTGAAATTTCAATAGATTGTGAGGACTTGTATCCATTGGCTCCCTTTAGCTCATCCGGCAGATCATGGGCAGACATCTTGCCGGCTCCTTTTAAAACCACCACCCTTTCGACAACATTTCGAAGCTCCCGCACATTACCCGGCCAGGAATAACTCAGCATTACCTGCAAAGCATCCTCGGTAATGCCATCTAACTGTCTGTTATTTTTACGATTAGACATTTCCATGAAATAAGCCGTGAGATAGGGTATGTCCGTTTTGCGCTCCCGCAAGGAAGGAAGACCTATTGGAATCACGTAGAGCCGATAAAAAAGATCTTCGCGAAAATTTCCCTTCTGCACCTCGTCAGGCAGATCCCGGTTGGTTGCCGCAATGATTCTAACATCGACTTTAATGGTTTTTGCGCCACCGACTTGCTCAAATTCCCCCTCTTCCAATACTTTTAGAACTTTCACCTGAAGATCAGGGCTCATGTCACCGATTTCATCTAAAAACACCGTTCCGTTGCGGGCCAATTCGAATTTTCCCGGTTTAGAAACCGTTGCGCCGGTAAATGCGCCCCGCACATGTCCGAACAACTCACTTTCGAGTAAATTTTCAGGGATGGCCCCACAATTAATTGAGATAAATGGCTTGTTTTTACGCTTGGAGTTTTCATGAATGGCCTTGGCAACCAGACCTTTTCCGGTTCCGGTCTCTCCGGTAATGAGAATGGTACTGTCACAGTCTGCTACTTTTTCGACGAGATGAAAAACCTGCTGCATCTTCTCACTGCGGCCAATAATCGCATTCGGCTGTTTCTCGTGATTTAGATTTGCCAACGTCCAGGAATTATTTACAAAAGTATCAAGATCTTTCGGAGTGATTTTGGTGAGGGCTATGTTCGGCAACTTTTCCTCCTTTTAATGAATTAACAAATATAACATAGCTGAGCTCAGGACGCTGAGTTTTAAATGGTTATCAATGATAGGCTTGAAAGCTCGTTAAAGGAATGATTAAAGACGCAGACCTACTTAGCAAGATCCATGCCGCCATAATTGGGGGCGACCTTATATAGGCAGGCTTCGGTGGCTCCGACCCGAACTGTCAGAAATGACATGTCAATATGAAGTAATCTCAGGAATCAGCCGCTACTATATTTTGTGGATCAGGCCAATCGGCGTTGAATCGTGCAATTCATAAAAAATTATAAAATGCGGTTTCCGCAAAGACTCCCCGGCTGGAGGCAATGCGAAATCAGGGGCTATTTTTTCGCAATATGCAAAATATCACCTGATTATGATGCTAAATTGGAATAAATTCGACACTTTTCAGCCATTTCGGCCAAGCATCTTAACCGGCCGGCAAAAATCTAAATAACCCTGGTCTCAATGATAAATTAATAAACATAATAAAATCAAATACTTTAAGATAGTTTAGGTTTTTAAGTCTTGGGAGCATTGTCTGTGGCATGCAACAAGGAAGGCAATCGAATGACAGCTCAAATTTTTGCAAATTGCAAAAATGCGACTTGAATTGAAACCGCCGGGAGCATTCAGGGGGTGTAGGTGATAAATAGACTGATATCATCAAAACCGCTTTTTGTTTTGGCAATAAGGGGTTCGAGAGCCTCGGTTTTGATTTTCAGGCTTTCCCAGGCGATTTTATCCAGCTGCGGGATTTTATTATCGCCACCGGATCCGATGTTTAACGCCCGACAAAAAATGTCGGCTAAATGAATGATGGCCGCTTCCTGCGCAAATCGGCCGGCAGTACTGGGTCGGTGATGATGCAAGATCACACTGATCAGTTTAGGGGGAAGATTCCATTTTTCGGCCAGCAGCCGGCCCACATCGGCATGGGTATAGCCCAGAATCTGCTCTTCAGCGCTGAACATCAGGATATTTTCTTTTTGGACGAGGCGCGTAATCTTTGAGAATTGCTCCGGCATAAAAATCATTTCAACAATCTTTCCGATATCATGCAAAAGACCGGATACAAAAAGCTCCTCAACCTTATCATAGCGCAAATGACTACCGAGGACCTTGGCGCCGACGGCACATCCCAGCGAATGATCCCAGAATTGCTCCTGTGAAAATTCGCTGATCCTTTTGCGATTCGCGAAAAGATCAAAAACGGAGGTGGTTAACAGCAGGTTCCGGATGGCATCAAAACCCAGCAACACAATCGCCCCGGTGATGGTGGATATGCGTTGGGGAAATCCGTAAAATGACGAATTTACCAGTTTCAGAAGTCGCGCCGCCAGGACCTGATCATCTGTGATAACCCTGGCCAGATCCCGCGCGGAGGATTTGGGATCGTTCACAAGTTCCGTAATTCTTAATACGGTTCTTGGAAGCGTCGGCAGGTCTTCTACCCGGGCAATGATTCGGTTCAGATCAGGTTGGCTCATTTCCATTTTCGGGATCGTTTGAATTTTCTTGCAATTGTCGGCTGGCGGCTTTCATGATCGCAGTCATCACCGGATCATCCAAGACGTCTGCAAACTTCTCTTGCAGCTCGTTTTCGATGGTCTGCTTGTTTTTACCCTCAGGTTCGATGGTTGTCAGATGGTTGCCCTTCCTCTCACCTTTAATGCGCACATGATTTATGCCCCAGGTTTTCAGCGTCCAGATCCGTTTTTTGGTGAGAGACGCACCTTTCTCAAACAACAATAATTCTTGCTGGTTATAAACCGACTCAGCCAAAATCATACCGGGTTTTAGCTGATCTATTTTCAAAAGAATCATCCGAACCTCATTCTGCAATAAATATCACATGCTTATCCATATCCGGCTTCCATAAATTCATTAAAGCTTGTTACATACACCAGACTGACACGATTTGCAATGCTCTCACAAATGATTCCGACTTTTCAGCCGCTAACGAATTCCAGATCCATAGGACGTCACGTATCGATCCTCATTTCGCTCAATTCGTGCGGGGTGCTGCGGTGGTGTGATTCTAAAAAATAATTTTAATCCAATTCGATAAAAACTGCTTAAGTCGAGCAAAAACCGGCCGATAAACACAATCAGCTTTAGCAGATAGTTAAGATGCGACAATTTATCGATATTTGCCGTGATCGCCGGTGCAAAATTTATAAAAAAACTAAAGTTTTGGCAAATAGATCCGATAAAAAAGTGGTAGCCGAAAAAAAATACGGTCTGAAAGGAGGCAAGCCAATAGCTTGGAGACCGAAAAAAGGCAACCTAAAGCGCTGATTAAATCAGCAAATCATTAACCTGATAGGCAAGAACGCCAAAATAAAAACCCTAGAATAGGAGAAAAAATCATGGCAACAGACATCACATTAACTGCAGGAATGCGCGCAAATCTTTTCAGTCTGCAGCAAACCTCAAAATGGATGGAACTCACCCAGAGCCGCATGGCGACGGGCAAAAAAGTTCAGTCTGCTCTGGACGATCCGGTCGCTTTTTTTACGGCCCGCGGTCATGACCAGCGCGCCACCGACTTGGCTGGCAGAAAAGACGAAATGTCAGAGTCGATCCAGACGCTCAAATCGGCTGACATCGGTGTTAACTCGATTTTGAATCTAATCGCCAATGCGAAATCGCTGGCCCAGTCTGCGCTGTCCGGTGAATCAACCAGTGCCATCAATGTATTGGAAACCATGTACAGTGAGGTAATGAGCCAAATCGATTATATCGCCGCCGACTCAAACTACAAGGGTGTCAACCTGCTCGAAAGCTCTGATATCACGCATACGGTTAAATTCGATGAAACCGGTGACTCCAAACTCACGATCACCGGTTTTGATGCGGATCATGATGGCGCGACGCTCTCACTC
>JAUVTR010000036.1 GCA_030601425.1 Desulfobacterales bacterium | reverse complement strand
TTTTAGCGGAAACGGTGTGACGGATCAAAACAGTCGAGATCATTGGATAGAAAGCGGTTCGCGAGACACCCGGAAACGCGCACGCGAAATTGCAAGAAGCATTCTAACTGAAGAAGAAAAGCCTTACCTTTCGGATAGAGTCGAACAGGCCATTCGCAAGAAATATGAAATACGATTATAAAGAGAACGAAGGCATTTTAGCTCATTTTAGGCATTTTTAGGCACTTCTAACTTTAGAGCACCTTTGGAACTTTTTTTCTCTGTCTTCGAAGATGAACTGCTAATTTTGAGATAACTTATAATGGAACAGCCTAAACAGAAAATCCGGATAGCATTTAATGGGCATCAATTTATTGCTGAGCAAGGACAAACTGTTTTAGAAGCTCTAATTGATAACGGCCATTTTCTGCGCTCGGATTGCGGCGGTAAAGGTCGCTGCGGCAAGTGTCAGGTAAAGATTCACGATCCGGACCTGGAGTCCCTATCCCCGCCAAGCGAAGGCGAGGTGAAAATTTTAGGTGAAAAACAACTGGCCGCCGGAAATCGATTGGCCTGTTGTACCACGCCCTTAAGGGATGTTTCACTGGAAATTCCCGCCAGCTCCCGCTTAAGCGCAAGCGTATTGGAAAAAGCGCCGCCTCTGCTTCTTAAAAAACATATCATTTCAGAAACCCTTGGAGAACGCCCAAAAAATAATTATGGTCTGGCCGTTGATCTGGGTACGACAACGATCGCTGTTTATCTCTGCGATCTGGCAGCCGGAAAGGTGGCGGCTTCAATTGCCATGCGAAATCCCCAGGCCCTGTTCGGGGATGATGTCATGAGTCGAATCAGCGCCATCAGTACAGAACCGGATCTGCTTAAGCGCTTGCAGCGAATGGCGATTAAAACGATTGAGTGGGGCGCGCAGGCCCTCATCGGTTCAAGTCGAATCGAACCGACGCATATTAAAACAATGATCATTGTGGGCAACAGCACCATGATTCACATCTTTGTAGGTCAAAGTCCGTCATCGATCGGTGTGTATCCGTACGAGCCCCAATTTGTGGAAGAAAAACGATTTCTAGCCGAAAGCATTGGATTGCGCTTCAACCCCAAAGCCGAAGTTCGCACCCTGCCCTTGATTACCGGTTTTATCGGTGCGGATACGGTAAGTGCTGCAATTGCGGCGGAACTTGAAGACACGCCTGTCGGAACCATGCTGGTGGATGTGGGGACAAACGGGGAAATCATGTTTTTGGGAAATGAGGGGATGTTGGCCACCTCCTGTGCGACGGGGCCGGCTTTTGAAGGCGCCACCATCCACCACGGCATGCAGGCGGTGCCCGGTGCCATCGATGCGGTACAAATCCATACAAAAAAAAGAAAACTATCCTATTCCGTCATTCAAAATCAAACCGGTAAAAACAAGAGGCCTGCCGGCATCTGCGGTACGGGCGTTATCAGTGCAGTGGCAGAGCTTTTACGAACCGAAATTATTTCAAAGGATGGCGCCTTTAACAGCAAAACAAAACATCCGAATCTTCGGCCGGATGAAAATGGTACGCCGCAATTCATTCTGGTTCCACCTGAAAAAACAGCCGAAGGACGGGCGATTGCCTTAACGCAGAAAGATGTGCGCGCAGTCCAGCTGGCCAAAGGAGCCCTTCGAACCGGCATTGAACTGCTTTGCAAAAATACAAATACAGATCTGCCGCGAAAAATTTTACTTGCCGGCGCCTTCGGAAACTATATCAAACCTCAGGATGCACTGACGATTGGAATGCTCCCGGAGCTGACTCCCAAGGATATTGAAGGGGTCGGAAATGCTGCCGGAGCCGGGGCAATCCTGACATTATTTGATAAGCGTTTTGCAAAAAAAGCAAAGGAGCTGAGCCGCTCGACACGCGTTTTGGACCTTTCAACGCACCCGGATTTTCAGGACACTTTTATTAACTCTCTCGCCTTCCCCTGAGGAGATCATTGCAAAGCTCCCCCTTTTGCCCATTTTCTTTGTCAAACTCAAACTGCTAGTTTGCGTCGGCCTTCATTCGGTACTGATTGTCCTTTACGACAATATCGGGCTGGCCGGTCAGTTTCGCGTGGATGCTCCGGCCCATAAAGATCTGCATGCCGTTGGCGCTGGTTGAAATCTTGTCTTCGGTCCTAAGCTCTACCACCCGTGAACTGGTGCCGGCCGCCCGGGCCAGAACCCTGACCATGCGGCTCAATTCGTCCCGTGCAAAGGCGTCGGCGGCGTCAAAATTGTTAAAATGTCTCGCA
The DNA here is from genome assembly GCA_030601425.1 of Desulfobacterales bacterium. GTDB lineage: Bacteria > Desulfobacterota > Desulfobacteria > Desulfobacterales > JAHEIW01 > JAHEIW01. Next base: position 15,803 of record JAUVTR010000036.1, on the reverse strand, counting down.
CCCGCAAGGCCCTCGATTAGGAATCCACCTTCCTGATTCGGAATAATTCGCATATGACGTTTCACAACAATATCGCTGGTGATGGCGCCAATCGCGTTGGCAACATCCGAATCCTCCGGCAATATTGCTTTGGCACCTAAAACTGCCGCGGCCCGCGGCAGAAAAAAGTGAATCGGCGCACCGATGCCGACCACCGGTCGCTTCAGATCGATTCGTACGGCATATTGATCGCTCCCGCCCGAAAACAGGTTTTTAACCAGAGCCTTGCATACCGGGCAGGTGAGCAGGGCTTCGGGATCGGTTTCGTCATCCAGTTGCCGTTTCAGCAGCTCCAGAGTTAGACGCTCGATTCCCATATCCAGGAGGTGTCCGGCCATTTCGGGGATATCCATATTTGTTAAACGTGAGAATATCCGGCAGATGCGTTCCGCCGCGCCCTTGTTCCACCGTTCAAAGAGACCCGTCACATGCAAAAGATCGGTGAGCGTCAACCCGCATCGCTGGATGATGAAACTTTCCTCCAGTCGTCCAAGCTTAAGACTCCTTTCTAACAGGACCCCGGTTTGTTTGACGAGCTCGTTAATCGAAAACGGTCGGGATTTCAGAAGGGTTACGATTTTCTCCTCCTGAGGTGTCAAAGCCAGGTTATCTGCCGAACCGGTAAGCACCAGAACCTGCATGTTTTGGGTCGACACGACATTTCGATTCATGTGCGTGTCAAGAAATGCCAGAGCCCGGTCCCATCCGGGATACATCGCAGCCATCCAGGCAATCGGTGCCACCCTTCGAGGACCAATGGAAAACCGCCCATTTTCCCACTTAATAAGGCTGTCGCCGCCCAAACCGGCCGTGCGAATTTCCAGAGCTTTCACGTGAGTCTTGTACCCGCCCACGTTGGATCCGGTTTCACAGACACTAACGACCCCATCCTCCAACGCCGCAGTATCTGTAGTGGTGCCGCCCATATCTACGACCAATGCGTTTTTCAATCCCGTCAAATGACGTGCGCCGGCCACACTTGCCGCCGGCCCCGACAAAATGGTTTCCACCGGTCTCTCTTTGGCCATTTTGGCGCTTATCAGCGTCCCATCTCCTTTCACGACCACGATGGGGGCGAAAATACCCAGCTTTTCCAGCACCTTCTCTAAATCCAGAAGCAGTTTCGCGAGTTTGGGAATGATTCGAGCATTTAACATGGCCGTAAATGCCCGGGTCTTAAAGTTTAGAATACCCGACAGCTCGTGGCCGCATGTGACGAAAAGCCCGGACTCCTCACGAATAATCCGTTTGACCATCAATTCATGAGCCGGGTTGATGGCGCCGGCGTAGCCGGACACTGCAAAGGCTTTGACCTCGTCCTTTTCGACCAATCTTCGGACCACGCGTTTTACCTCCGTTTCATCTACAGCGCTGATTTCCTTGCCCGTGATTTCAAGCTGCCCTGAAATCACGACCTTAGGTTCGTATGGGATTTCATCCGGATCTAAACGGCCATAGGGCGGCATGATGATCATTCCGACTTTCTGACCCTCGCCCTCAACGATGGCATTGGTCGCCAGGGTGGTGGACAATGACACCATCTCCACCTGTCTCAGTTTTTCCTGATCTAGTTTGGACAACGCTTCGTGGATACCCACGGTGAAATCCCATTTTGTGGTCAACGCCTTGCGCTTGCAGACTGTCTTAGACCGGCCAACGTCATATATTACCGTGTCGGTGTAGGTTCCGCCTGCATCGATGCCCAGTCCGATATTCAAACAGGCGGCCTTTTTCACATCAGAGCTGTCGCTTCCCAGCACCATGATTCTGGCTTTGTCCGGTTGGCTCGGCCTCACATTCCAGATCGGATTAGCCGAAAGTGTCGAATGAACGGGGTCAAACTCGACCACGTGGTTCGGAGGAACCACAAGGATTTCATCTGTCGTCTCCTCAGCAGCCAGCAGCTTTTCAATCAGAACCTGGCTGCCGGTTATCTTTTCATATTTCCAATCATATTCCTGCGCCATTTCTCGAGCATACTTTTCATACTTCGGTGAAAGCTTTGCGCCGGTTTCAATAAAGGCGGCTCTCTGGTAATTTTTCTGCCAGGTGCTCAGAAACCGGAAAGTCTCTTCTGCTGCTTTCTTACCGTATTTTTCCACCAATTCGTCATAATTCAACCTTTTGTCACCGTAATAGGCCGACCGTTCCCGTTGGGAATCGGGTTCGGTTTTTTCCTCATACCAGCCGGCAGATATATAATATGTGCCCGGATATTTTTTAAATTCACGACGATAGGCCGCATCTCCGCCCAAAAATAGAGCAATACAATCATGGACTTTCGGCAACGCCAGGGGGATATCCTGGGTCTTGATCCCGATAGTCCCTCGGCCGCATACCCCGTATCCGGCGATGATCCGGTTACACCGGCCGGAGGCAGAAATCTTATCGATGGCAGCCTGAAGTTTTGTCCGAAGCGCGTTGGGGCGGTCGTGCAGGCCGCCCTCCAGGAATTTGACGCCGATATCAATGCCCAGTTTCTTGGCAGCGGATTTGATATCGAGTGCCAGCACGGCACACGCGATCACGTATGGTTTTTTGTTTTTCAATAGTTTCTCTCCTTTATTTGACCTCTATACTCTCACCCTGTTTCGGTACAACGACTGAAAAGCCTTCTTTTTTCAGATACTCGGCAAATGCCAGGATCTGATCTTCTTCACCATGCACCAGCGCAATCTTTTTTATTTTTAAATTTGAATTTTTAAGAAAACGTAACATTTCCTTTTTGTCGCCATGGGCGCTGAAGCCGTCCATCTTGACGACGCGGGCTTTCAGCGGATACTCTTTGTTGAAAAATTTTACCCGCGGCGCCGGACCTTTCCTGCCGGACTTTTCATATTTGAGACCCTGGTCAAGAATCCGACAGCCCAGTGTATGCCGGGCCTGGTAACCGACGATTAGAATTGTATTTTGCGGATTATGAATTTTATATCGCAGGTGATGCAGTATGCGCCCGGCCTCACACATCCCGGATGCAGAGAGAACGATGTGGGATTTTTTTTCATGGTTAAGGGCAATGGATTCTTCCACCGATCCGACAAAATGAATTTTATCCATTGAAAACGGGTTTTTACCCCGCTCAAGAAAAGCGTCGTGGGTTGCCTCATCATAGACTTCAGGATGTTCACCAAACACCCGGGTGATTTTGGTCGCCAGCGGGCTGTCAACATAAATCGGAATCCGGGGCACCTCATTTTCATCGTAAAGCTCATGCAGCGTGTACAGCAATTCCTGCGTACGGCCGTACGCAAAGGCCGGAATGATTACCGAACCACCACGCTCAACGGTTTCAGTGAGAATCTTTTTTAACTGCGGTTTTAGATCTTGAACCGGCTCATGTAATCGATCCCCATAGGTGCTTTCCATAATCAGCAAATCAATCTGCTGATCCTCTTCATTAAAATCCATGGTCGGATCCTTAATGATCGGCTTGTCAAAGCGTCCGATATCACCGGTATAGCATAATCGAAAATCGCGCCCATTTTCTTGGGCGCGAATCAGTGCGAAGGCCGATCCGAGGATATGGCCGGCATCATAGAAGGTGCACGCCATGTTCTTGCCGATGGATATGGGATGCCGGTACGGGTAACCGTCAAACACCTCAAGTGCTTCATCTGCATCCGCTATGTTATACAGGGGTTCGACTTTTTCGAGACGATGGGTTTCGATCATCTCGTTAATGGTGTCCAGATTTAGATTGTGGCGGTTTTTCTTAAGTATTTTTTTAATTTCCTTTATTTTTCGATTACTGATTTTTTCCCCGCTTTTAGATGTATGCATCTTGTTCAAAGCGTTACGGGCAGTTTTATAGTTTAAATAGTTTGCATCTGATTCTTGAATGTGAGCCGAATCGCGCAAAAGATATTCACTGGCCGCTGCGGTGGCGCGAGTACAGATGATCCGGCCGGCAAAATCGTTCTTTGTCAGCAAAGGGATTCGACCGGAGTGATCAATGTGCGCATGGGAAAGCACAATATTTGTGAGTATACGCGGATCAAAGGGGATCACTCTATTTTTTTCGGCGGTTTCTTTACGCCGTCCCTGGAACAATCCGCAATCCAGGATGACCCGGTCTTCACCTGTTGTCAAAAGGTGCATCGAGCCTGTTACTTCCCGTACAGCGCCATAAAAGGTTACGTACATTCCACTCCTTTCGCTGGTAGCTGGCTACTTGTCACTGGCTCCTGGCCTCTTGCTACTGGCTGCTCGTTACTGCATGAAAACAGCTCAAAGCTGAAGGCTCAAAGCTCAAAGAGAAAATAGAATAACCCTAAAACATCTAAAATGGATATAAACAATAAGAACTATAGGTTCCGTACCCCATGCGCTATGCTCATTCATTCCACATTCCGCATTCCGAATTCCGCATTCCGAATTCAAATAAACTGGTGCCCTTCCGCTCTTAACGCATCGATTGCCTCTGAGAGATTTTTTTCTTTAACCATCAGATAATCAGTATCAAACGTTGATAACACAAATACGGAAACACCGCTTCTAGCCAATGGCTGAGTTAAAGAAAAAATAATGCCAATTTCAGAAAAGTCTAATGGCCCTTCAACCTTAAAACATCGCCATCCGGCTTCGCTTGTCGTACCGCGGGCAACGAGCGTTTCGGCGCAGACGATTGTTAGTTCCTCTTCTGTGCGAGTGATCGAATAAAAGCCGGATTGATCAATCCAATCCGGAACCGGGGCGGTGGGCTCAAAACGGCAAACAGCCATTCGGTCGGGAAGAATTTTGAGGGAAAGATTTTTCGAATTCATCGTTTCTTTTTTCAAAAATTTTTTTACAAAAATCTTATCAACAAGGTCTTCAGCCGGGCTGCCGATCTATTTTCTTGCCGACAAAATAGGCATGCCCAATCGCAACCAGCCAGGAGCCGGCAATGACGATTAAACTGATTGTTTCCAGCCCCCACCCACCCGCGGAATCCCGGCTGAGCATTTCTTTTAGAGCAATCACGTCCAGCTTATTATCTGCCAGGAGGGGCAAAACCTGATCAATCATGTGGGAAGCACGTTGAATAATACGGTAAATGAGCACAATAAAACCGGCCGTCGCTAAAATGACAAAGACAATTCCCGACGGAACACGTCCTAAAATCAATTGCCCGAGTCCTGGATACACCAGGCCGGATAAAAGCATCCCTTTAGTTGATTCCTTCATTTCCTTTTTTCCTTGGCTGGCGGCTGACTTCTATAGTAATCTATTACCGGTTAAGACTATATATGTTGTATTTGATTTAAAAAAACATACAATATATAGTAACAAATATCAAAGGCGAACATTGATATAATGAAATCAAATCGAATAAATATGCTGCTGGCGGCGTTCAGCGGCTTGCTGTTGACCGGCGCATTTCCCAAGATCGGGCTGGACTGGCTGGCCTGGTTTGCGCTGGTACCGCTGCTGGCGGCAATTGCGAATCTTTCTGCTAAAGAAAGCTTTCGGATCGGTTTTATCGCCGGCCTGGTTCATTATCTGTCACTGCTCTACTGGGTGGTGCCCGTCATGCGAACCTACGGGTATCTTCCATTATACCTGAGCATCGCCATTTTGTTCCTCTTTGCAGCGGTTTTAGCGCTTTTTCCGGCTGCTTTTTCCATGGTTCTTGTAACCATCGGCCGCACACCCGTGCGGTTCCTGATCACAATGCCCTTGCTCTGGGTGGCGCTGGAATATATTCGAACCTTTATCTTCACCGGATTTCCATGGGCATTGCAGGGGCACTCCCAGTATCTGCGACACCATTTGATTCAAATCGCCGACCTGTTTGGCGCATATGGGGTTTCCTTTTTAATTGCCCTGAGTAACATGGCTGTTTTTTTGACCCTAACACATATCACCAAGCAAATGTGGCAACATAAGCCGGTTTCAAGACGTCCGCTGGCTGCTGCAGCTATTTTGTTTGCCCTGGGCTTTCTTTTTACATCGATTTATGGAGCCTGGCGTATAAAAACAACGGATCAGTTGATTGCAGCGTCGCCAACCGCACGTATCGCCGTTATCCAGGGAAATATCAATCAGGCTGTAAAATGGGACCCTGCATTTCAAGCCGCTACCATCAAAACCTACAACCGGTTATCTCTTTCAACAAAATCAGAAAATCCAGATCTGATCGTCTGGCCCGAATCCGCCACCCCATTTTATTTATTTTACGACAAAGAAACAACTCAGAAAGTAATTGAAGGCATCCAACAGGCCGATACCGACTTTCTTATTGGAAGCCCTTCCTTTGCTCGCAACCAGGGCGATATTGAATATTATAACAGTGCCTATCTGATCCGTCCTCGATCTAAAAGCATCAGCAAATACGACAAAACCCATCTGGTCCCATACGGCGAATATGTTCCCTTTAAACGCTGGCTTCCCTTTTTAGGCAAGGTTGTCGCCCAGGTGGGTGATTTCAGCCCGGGTAAACCCGGCAAGACCTTGCCCTGGAAAAAAGATGCTTTAGTAGGCGTACAAATCTGTTACGAAATTATTTTCCCCGGGCTTTCCCGGACGATGGTAGAAAACGATGCCGTTTTACTGATCAACATCACCAACGACGCGTGGTTTGGCAAAACCAGCGGGCCTTATCAGCATTTTTCCATGACCATATTTCGGGCAGTGGAAAACCGGCGGGCACTCGCGCGAGCGGCCAATACGGGTATCAGCGGCTTCATCGATCCCGTGGGCCGGATCTTAACATCAACCCCTTTGCTCGAGGAGGCAGCGATGACCCGCACATTACCGTTGATCCGCAGCATAACCTTTTATACCCGTTTCGGGGACCTGTTTGCTCTGACTTGCCTTGCGGGTGCACTTTTTGGTATACTACTTGAGTTTGGCAAATATGGGCTTAGATTAAAAAGAAGTTAATCCGCCTGAGGCGGACTCAACCAATAGAGGGAGGTAAATAAAATGTCTGTAGAACTCAAACAAAACTTAAAGGATCTTCAACAAAAACTGGTAACCCTGCGGGGCTATCTTTGACCTTGCGGGTAAAGAAAAGCGCCTGGCTGAAATTGAACAGCATATCGCCAAAGATGGATTCTGGGACAATCCGGAAAAAACCAAACCCATACTAAAAGAGCGCACATCACTTTCAAATAAAATTGAAAAATTCAAAAAGCTGGCAGACGATCTGGAAGAAAATCAAATTCTGCTGGATCTTGCAGTTGATGAATCTGATGAAGAAACCCTTGCCGAAGTCACACAGCAAATTACCGGCCTGGATCAGAGAATTGCGGCCCTATCTCTGGAGCTGATGCTCGACGGTGAAGACGATGGTAAAAACGCCATCGTATCCATCAATGCCGGCGCCGGCGGAACCGAAGCCCAGGATTGGGCTGAAATGTTATTTCGGATGTATACCCGCTGGGTGGAGCGCCGCGGGTATCAAATCGAGTTGATTGATTTTCAGCCCGGAGAAGAGGCCGGGATAAAAAGTGTGACGTTTACCGCCGGCGGCGAAAATGCATACGGGTATCTAAAATCGGAAATCGGAGTTCACCGCCTGGTCAGAATATCGCCGTTCAACGCCAGCGGCAAACGCCATACCTCTTTTGCCTCCGTGTTCGTCTATCCCGAACTGGATCAAAAAATCATCGTCGATATTGAAGATAAAGACCTGCGAATTGACGTATACCGCGCCAGTGGCGCCGGCGGCCAGCACGTCAACAAAACCTGCAGTGCCGTACGCATTACTCATCTTCCGACCGGGATCGTTGTGCAGTGCCAGCAGGAAAAATCCCAGCACCGTAACAAGGATATGGCTTTAAAAGTATTGAAAGCCCGGCTTCACCAGCATGAAAAACAAAAACAGGATGAAAAACTTCAGGAGGTTCACGACAGCAAGGATGACATCGCCTGGGGCAGTCAGATTCGCTCTTATGTCCTGCATCCCTACCAGATGGTGAAGGATCATCGCATCAATATGGATATCGGAAACGTCAATGAGGTGCTGGACGGCGGCATCGATCCGTTTATTGAGGGGGTGCTACTCGCTAAAAAACATAAATAATTTCACTTCGTTCAATGATCGTGCGGCCTAACGGCAGCATTAGAGGAGCGGCCTTTCAGGCCTCGAGGAGCGTTCCTGCGGAACTTGAGGCATAAAAAAGCCTTTAGCCTCACTGATATTGAGACGATCTTCAAGCGTAGCGCTCCTAAAACGAAGTGCTCCTCAAGCGGAGTATCTGCGAAGCGGTCTATTACAATGAACCCGATTGATTTTTTAGCGCAATACTACGACTCGCGTTCCAAAGCATTTAAAATTCTGGTTGAGCATGGCAAGCTGGTGGCAAATAAGGCCCTGGCTGCTGCCCGGCGCGTCCCCGGGCTGAAGCCCGATCTCGAACTTATCGAAACCGCAGCCATGCTGCATGATATCGGTATTTTTCTGACCAACAGCCCGGGTTTTGGCTGTTACGGAAAACATCCCTATATCTGCCACGGCATCCTGGGAAGTGAGCTGTTAAAAGGAAAAGAGCACCCCGAACTGGCGCTGGTTTGCGAACGGCACGTCGGAGTGGGTATCAGTATCGAAGATATCCAGCGCCATAATCTGCCGTTGCCCAATCGCGACTTGATACCGGTATCTATTGAAGAGCAGATCGTCTGCTATGCAGACAAATTTTTCTCCAAAAACGGCAACTCTCAGCCATCCGAAAAAACCATTGCGGACATCATCGACAGTTTAAGACGTTACGGACCCGACAAAGTACAGCGCTTTAAGTCCTGGGTGCAAATGTTCGAATAAAGGTTTCTCTCCTTCGCCTTAAAGGCTACGAAGGACCAACAGGTGTCAGTGTTCAGGTGTCAGGTAAAAGCATAGGGCTGAGGACTGAGAACTGAGTGAGGCAGGCCACCGTGCCCGTCGAAGCGAAGGGGGGTTCGCCTGGGCCCATGAATTGCCTGCCGCGGCGACTTGTCCCGGCGTAGTCTTGACGAAGTCGGAAGCTCGCCCGCCTACGCTTGAATAGCTTCGGCGCGGCAGGCCAGAGCGAAGATGGGCGTGCCGCGGCATAGTCACACTAAAAGCGTGACGACGCCGGGTCGTTTTCCGGCTTAATCAGGCAAGGCTTTTCTGCCTCAGGCACGGTTTGCCTGCTTCCGGCATAAGCCTGATCCCCATTACCGCATTACATTCTGTGCAGGTTCTGCACGAACACCCCTTGTATGTTACTTTAAAGGTACATATAGCGCTTATAAGTTACTTTAAAATAACATCTCCATAAAATTTTCTTGACTGAGTGGCAGAATCAGTATATGTTATTTTAAAGGTACATATAACACTTATAAGTTACTTTAAAATAACATGACTAGGATTAGTAAAATTTCAGAAGCACCGCCGGCCGCTGTCGAAGAGGCGTTGATCCGATTGGGGCGCAACATCCGTACCGCCCGTTTGCGGCGCAGGCTGACCCTGGAAGATCTTGCCGGGCGTATCGGTGTTTCGCGTCAGGTACTGGCGCAAATCGAGAAAGGCAAGCCGACCACTGCCGTCGCCACCTATCTAGGGGCCCTGTGGGCGCTTGGCCTTTTGAAGCAGCTGAGAGATGTGGCCGACCCGGACCGCGATGCGGAAGGCAAGATTCTGGATCGGGCCAGAAGCCCAAAGACGGCGCCGAAAAGAAAGAAAATTGACGATGACTTCTGAGCGCGAGTGCTATGTATATATCGTCCCACCGGGCGCAACGGAATTTGTCACGGCGGGGCGCTTCCGCGTATCCCCGACGCCTGATGGCGAAGCCGTCGGGGAATTCGTGTACGGGCGGCGCTATCTTGAGCGTGATGATGCGGTCGAGCTGGACCCTGTGGAGTTGCGGCTTCGGAGGGGCCCGTACGAAACCGCCCGGATGGAGGGCTTCTTCGGCGCCATCCGGGATTCCATGCCTGACTTCTGGGGACGACGCATCATTGAAAGAAACACAGGCCATACGCAGCTTGAAGAGTTTGATTACCTCATGCAGGGACCGGACGACCGGGCGGGTGCGCTGGGATTCGGGTTGAATGTGGAACCACCGGCACCGCGACGCAAATTCAACCGCACCCTTGATCTGGAGCGTCTGCTGGTCACAGCCGACGCCATCATAAAGGATGAACCTGACATCGCCGGCTCCGCCGCCGGGCAGGTGGAAGCGCTCATGCTGCTCGGCACGTCGATGGGGGGTGCCCGCCCCAAGGCCGTGGTGCAACACGATCAGGATCTCTGGTTGGCCAAATTCAGCCGGCAGGACGATCGCTGGGATCATCCGCGCGTTGAGCATGGTTTGCTGAAGCTTGCGGAAGCCTGCAACCTTACCGTAGCCGACAGCGAAATCACAATCGTTGCCGGGCGGGATGTTCTGCTTGTGCACCGGTTTGACCGCCACCGGACGGAGGGCGGCTACCGGCGGCACCGCATGGTCAGCGCGCTCACGTTGCTGCAAATTGACGATGATCCAACGGCGCGCACGGACTGGTCCTACATTCTGCTTGCTGATGAACTTCGGCGGGTAAGCGCTGAACCGGCGGCAGACCTTCGCGAACTGTTTGGAAGGATGTGCTTTAACGCCGCTGTCTCCAATCTGGACGACCACCCGCGCAATCATGCCATATTGGCAAAAGAACGGGACTGGCGGCTGAGCCCGGCGTTCGATCTGATCCCCTCGCCTGTTATTGCGATTGACAGGCGCGATCTGGCAATGAGGTGCGGACGGTTCGGCCGCTATGCCAACCGGGAAAATCTGCTAAGCGAACAGGGCCGCTTTTTTCTTTCCAAAACAGAGGCGACGGTCTTGCTGGATGGCATTGTTGAAACCGTCCGCTCACAATGGCGACCCGTAATGCGGCTCGCAGGCGTCAGTGAGGCGGACTGCGAAGCGATTGCCGGCGCTTTCCTTTACGACGGTTTCTTTTACGAGGATGTTGCCTGAAAGATCCTTTCCACGAACACGATAAGGGAAGTCCAGGGTCAATAAGTTTGAAAAATAGGCACACGGCGCAGGTCTCACGGTAAATTCAAATTAAAAAAAGCCGTGCAGATAATAAGCTGCATGGCTTTTTTAATTTTAATTCATGCTCTTAGCAACCAGTTTAACAAGACTTGCTTGCCGCGGCGAAGCTCGCCAGAGCGAAGATGGGTCGTTTTCCGGCTTAATCTGGTATAACAAAGAGCCTTCGGCTCTGTGGGGGGCAATTAGTTAATTCGTTGATTAGTTAAATAGTATTTGAACTGGAGAAAATTCATATTCTGAAATGGTTGACTAGCGTTTAAAGGCTGAGGATTTTGTGACTTTTGCGCAGTCGATCGCCTGTGATGGAGGTGCGGCGGTTGACCGGCGGGCATGGCGCACTGTAGGCTAATGGGGGGCCTATAAAAATATAAATTTCTTTTAGTTCATTTGTTCAAATTTATTCTTTTTATCGATTTATTCTTCCCTGTTAAGGCTCTGACTTATCTTAAAATTGTAATTTTATTGGGTACGCCTACAAAATCATAGCTGTTTCAAGCTAGAAACTTATAATTTTATGGGCGTCCCCATGCTTCCCTTTACGTAAAACCGCATGATTTTCCCGGTCAGGTTCAGCGAATTGTTATAAGGTTTTCTGTGCCAATTATATATGTCATATTAAATGGTTATGGTGAAATAAACACAAACAATATTCAAGTTTGACACCGATTACAATAATGCGTAAAATGGTGTTAAAGTTTGGAGGATTGCCATGATAAATTATACCGCAAAATATATTAAAATTGCCTCCGGTTATATGGGACAGCTTGTTGAGTGGCCTGAAGTCGTTACTGAAGGTAAGGATCTCGAAGATTGCCGCGCTACGCTTCGTGACGCACTCAATGAGATGGTACTTGCGTATACAGAGCTTGGGAAAGAAGTCCCACTGGGCAACGCTCTTATTGAGCAGCTTCCCGTAGAGGTCGAACATGTCGGTCAAACGACGTGATTTAATACGCTATTTGGAAAAGAAAGGTTTTTACCTGCTTAGAGAAGGTGGCAAACACTCCATTTACACAAACGACAAGAAAATAATTCCGGTTAAAAGGCACAAACAACTCGATAGGATCACAGCCAACGAACTCTGCAAACAGGCCGGACTAGATCCAAAATTTTAATTTCTCCCTTTTCAACGACCCACCTAATATGATTCCCACCACCTTATAACGATTCGGGTAACCAGCGGGCCGAAAAAGCTACTGTGAACCACAGACCTTAACGTGAACCGCCAGGTTTCTTCCCGTCTGGTTCATCCGTTTGTTAGGTTGCACCCTTATTTCTAAGTAACTCTTCTATCTGGTCAAGATGCAGCTTGCGATGCTCAGATCGGTAAAGTCGAAACCTTTCTCCTAAGTTTTCAATTGCTGAAATTAACTCAGAAGGAGATTCTTCAAGTTCACGATCTATTGCTTCGGCAGATGAAACCGCGAGGTTGGCAGCAGCCGATGGAGGTAAAGCTAGCCATAGAGAAAGGAGTGAATCATTGGTGACATCGATATCTATCGGCGATGGTTCAACTCCGTTTTTCTTCCATTTCCGCATCAAAAAAAGTGATCGCTGATCCCAAAATGATAAATGCGCAAGCGCCACTGCGATCGTCCAGCCAGTTCCCAAAGGGAGGTTTAGCTCTTCGTCTCTTAACCGTGCAACAAGAGAACTTAGTCTTTCCCGCTCTTGGGCATTCTCCGCGACAAAGGGTCGATCCATAAAACCTCCTTTATTCGAACATCAACCTAACGCTGAAGCTCACTTGCCACTATGGAGCGCAGCGGAATAGCGGTCAAATGCAGCGCATTGTTATCCCGTGATAAGATTATTTTTGTAAATTGACTCTTTGCATTATAAAAAATTCATACCCATAAAAATCCGAATATTTTTTATAAATATTTATTTCATTTTTCATCTCTTCAAATATACCTATTGCAATCTCATTACCTTGATATTTCTTATTCAAGCGGGATAATTCTTTTTTCGCCGGCAAATAATAACTATCAAACCATGATGATTCTGATAGTGTGAAATTAGAGATTAATTGGAATCCTTCATTTTGAATTAACTCGATATTGCTTTTAACATCCTTAATGTCTGGATATTCCTTTTCAAAATATTGAATGACAGGGGGAGGCGGATTGGATGAAAGAAATACAAGTTCTGTCACAGCCAAATATCCATTATTTTTTAATAATTGATGACACCGTTTTAAGCCATTTTGAAATCCCATAAAATACAGAGCCCCTTCTGACCAAATAATATCAAATGTTTTATTGTCAAAATCCATATCAAGCATTGATATATTTTTAGGAACAATATTATCTTCAAGCCCTTCATCCCGTGCTGTTTTCATCAATTTGTCAAGGAATGCTTGATGATTATCTAAGGCAATGATTTTGCCATTTGAGATTTTTGCTAATTCAATGGTTTGTACTCCCGGACCACATCCAATATCTAAGATAAATGGCTGCTTTGGCAGTTTTGGAATTATATTGAAAGCGCGACGGGTAGATTCATTATCACCAGGTCCACATCGTGGTAAAGCCTCAAACAATTCGTAAAAATATTCCATTCCTTCCATAATGCACCTCTTTCGTTGGGACAATTAATAATGCGGGATAACGTGGAGGTGAGCTGCGGCCCTGATGAGTATCGAATCAGCACGGCCTTTACGCTAAACCGGCGGACTGCATGCCGTCAGCTCCACTGATTGGTTAGCGTTTAAGTTCTGGAAATTTGCTTAGGAACTCTCTGGGGCTGACAATCTTAATGTTCATGTAATCCTGGATTACTTTGAGAGCTTTGTCACCTGAGATAACAAATTTGGCCTTCAAAGCTACTGCACATTCAATGAACATATTATCGTCAGGGTCTTTTTCCACAATATGCAATTCTGGCGTTTTTGCCGTGAACACGACATTAAAACCATGTGCAAAAAGACCTAGTAATTCGTCTATCTCTTTTTCATTTTGTAGCTCAAGCCGGCGAAGAACTTCTATGTATTCATCAATGATGGGTTTAGATAGACAAAGGGTGACTTCCCCCGATTTCCAATGATCAATTATTTTACGAGGATTACCGCCAAAAAAGGAGGAAATGAAAACGTTTGTATCCACCACAACCCTAATCACTTTTTCGCTCTCACTTCCTTAATGGCACGATGGATTTCTTTGGGACCAATTTTTCGGGATGTAAGCTTATCTCCTATACGTTGCCAAAGATCATCAATATACAAACCGATATCTCGATTTTTAACATAGTCTTCCAACAGTTCTCTGACAACCTCACTAACGCTCTTACCCTCGGCCTTTGCGAGGCTATTTACTTTATATTTGAGCTCAGGATTTATTCGAACTATCATTTGGGTGGTCATTTTAATCCTCCATCAATGATGCTATAATGTATATACGATATATCAGGCATTGTTAAATGTCAAGAATGGATTCAATTAAATGAGAAAGGAGGCGCTAACGATTGAGCTAAGCCGCCAGCAAAAGGGCGGCAGCACTTTTGTTGGTCGGTCTTCAGCGATCGGTTATCTTCTATTTATAAGCAAAATCAAGTTTAGTTGCCGCTGATTTTAAACGTTTGTCTGCTGTCCATAATGGTATTTCAGTTAATTGGGCAGAAGCTAAAAGGTGAACATCGACGAAACCAATGCCGATTCCCATTAGCCGATTTCGTTCGATAAAAAAAATAAATTCGTCAAATTCAATTGTAGGTGCCAGTGGAAGTGACTTAAGTAAGGACAGGATTTCGTTTCGGTTTTTTAGATTGCCACAGGCCAGTTCACCAATAATGAATGGATGGCACATAACCTCGGCATCAACTAACAAATTTTCAAGCTGCCGATTTCCATGCCGGAGGTGGGTAACCCAAATCGAAGTATCAACAAGGACCATAGCGATTGTTACGCAGATCTTCGCCTGGGAATGGAACGCAGATTATTTTCGGTTCCACCAAGCTTAGCCAGCCGTTTAGAGCTTTCGCGAGCAATTAAAGCCTCTAAACCAAGTCGCACCAAAGCAGTTTTTTCCTTAACGCCGGTAAGCTTTGATGCTTTTTCAAGAATCTGGTCATCTATGTTTAATGTTGTTCTCATATGTATTTATATGTATCAATTATGCATACATGTCAATAAAAAATTTGGCTTGAAGATAACTTGGAAGTGAGCTGCGGCCCTAAGGAGTACCGAGTTTACTCGAACTTTTACTATAAACCGCCATCCTACACGCCGTCAGCTCCACTGGCTTGTTGGGCCGTTGATATATTTTCCTGAGCTGCTTCTGCATGCAATTTTAAACCGAGTGCGCGCATAACTTTAAGGATTGTGTCAAAACCTGGGCTTCGTTCCCCAGACAGTGCCTTGTAAAGACTTTCGCGGGATAAACCGGCATCACGCGCCACTTGTGACATGCCTTTGGCCCGGGCGATATCGCCAAGAGCTTTTGCAATAAAAGCAGCATCACCATGCGCTTCCTCAAAGCAGGCTTCAAGATAAGCAGCCATTTCCTCTGGGGTGCGAAGATGTTCAGCGACATCGTACCGGGTAGTGGTGGTCTTAGCCATGATACACTCCTATAAATTCCGTGATAGACGTAAGGCAGTTTTGATATCCTTGGCCTGCGTACTTTTATCGCCGCCAGCCAACAAAATAACCACCTTCTGTCCTTGTTTTTTGTAATACACCCGATATCCGGGTCCATAATCAATCCGCAATTCTGAAACGCCTTCGCCCACCGACTTGACATTTCAAGGATTTCCAGATGCCAATCTTTCTATCCGTACAAG
>JAUVTR010000079.1 GCA_030601425.1 Desulfobacterales bacterium | reverse complement strand
ATGAATTGTTGCTCTTTATTTTCTTAGAATGTGAATAAGCCGCCAAGTACCAGAATAATCACCGCCAAAATAACCAGGGTAGCGATGATGATGTTGCGGCTTTTGGTTGGTGACTGTTTTTTAATAGCTTTCTTTGGAGGTGCTTTCTCTCCAGAACTGATGGAATGAGTTTTTTCGGCAGAACTGATGCGAAAGAAACTGGATGGTGGAGGTGTATCCGGCGGGTTGATTTTTGGTTGCGGTAACTTGGCCATCGGCTGCGGCTCAATGGTCTTATCATTGAACTTTCCGGTGAAGATTACTTTTTGGCCTGTTGCTGAGTCCAAAACTTTGGGTGTCTGTTTGGGTTGTTGCGCTGGTAAATCCGGCGGAATGGTTTGAAAGGCCTCATCGAGTTTTTTAGGCTCAGCCGAAATTTCAGCGCCGCACCTCGGACAAAATCGGTATTCCAGAGTTTCCACTTCAGGCAGCTGCATACTGCATTTGGGACAAATAAGATCCATACGATTTTACTCTTTTAGGCCTTAAATTGTATTTTCGATAATAATTATTGGTGTCGCAAGTCTGGTATTGGGTTTCAGGTGTCAGGTTTCAGGTGTCAGCATAAAGAAGACGGAGGACAGAAAACAAAAGTTTTAAAGGGTGCTTCCTCATCTAGTGCTTACTTTCTGTCGTCTGATCTCTCATTTCTGACACCTGACACCTGAACACTGACACCTTTTTATGGCCTCGTCGTATTCAGTCCCACAAAGGTACCGCCGTTTTTCCGGCACAAAATACGCATTAAGGTGGCAAAACGCTCACCGGTGTTGCCGCGAACGCGGGTTTTTCCCATCACCACCGGAAAACCGACGGCATGAATCCGAACTCGTCTGGAACCATCTTTCGTGCGTTTATTGATTCGATCCACGGTATCAATCACCGGCTGCATCCGTTGACCGCTGAACTCATCGCCAAAAACATACAGGCCGATTTTTTTATCCGTTGAATAAAAGGTTCGAATGGCAGCCGTGATTCCTTCCACCGGACTACTGTTGCTGAAGGCGCGCCAGGTGCTCAGCCTGGAAATAATGGCCCGACGACGAGCCGGCGTATCGGGAATCCACTTTCCGCTGTATTGAGAGAACATATATTCGCCCATATCGTTCATGATCTGTATGCCTTTGACCTTCGGATATACGTCCAGGGTCTCTCTTAATTTTTTCTGTACCAGACCCCAGGCGTGGCGCTGCATGCTGCCCGAGGTATCGATAATAAAGATAATATACTCGCTGTCTACCGGAATGCCGCCAATTGAGCGATCAAGTTTTCGCGGCGGGGTTTTTAACAGTCGCCGCATCTCTTCGGTTAATTCCTGCATGGCTCTGGCCAGTTGGCCTTCAATAATGTTTTGCACCTGGGCGGTGTCCTTCGAAGCCGCAAATTGGCCCTTAATTTTTGACAGATCTCCCTGCAGCCGCGCCAGCCGGATATTTTCTTCTGACAGCTGCTCCTTTTTAGCCGTTAAATCACGATTCAGTATAGCGGTTTCACCCCTGATTTCGACAAGCTCTTCTTCAAGTCGGACAATTTTGGCCTCAAGATCCTCTTTAACTTCTTCAATGATCAGGGGTTCGGCGAATTTGGATAATACAAACAGCAGGATCACTGCTCCGAACCCGCAGCAAATGCAGTCCAGAAAAGATAAGCTGAATATCTGAATGTCTTTACGGGGTTTTTTCATAATCCAACGATGTCATCTTCATATAAACGTTCATCATCTTACATTATGCGTCATGCGAAAAATCCGCAATCCGCAATCCAAATTCCAAAATCCTCAATCCCTCAGGGCCAGTCCTTTGAAGGCGATAAAAATGAACCGCGGGTGTCCTTTGCCAGGCGCCAAAATGCATCGGCTGCCAGCGGGTCGCCTTCCATCGGATATAAAATAACATTGACCGGAGCCCGCGGGAATTTTCGAATCGCTTCATTAAACAGGCTTAGCCTTTTTTTACTGGTCACCCGTTTTCGCCAGGGTTTGCTTGATCCCATCGTCGGCAGGCCGTCGGTCAGTAAAAAAATGTTGTCCGGAGCCGGTTTCATTGCGCGCATGGCAGTGATGGCATTTAAAAGGCTGGTGCCTTTTTGCGGAACGACGCTGCGAATATTATCTGCTGCCTGGTTTAACTGATCCACATTGCCGGCCGCCAGCCAGGTTCCCCGGGTGCCTTTAAGTAAAGGGGCGGCAGTTTCGTTAAACGCATATATCTGGAATTGGCTTGTTTGCGGAAGCTGGGTGGTCAACCAGTTAACGGTTGCGACGGCCTGCTGCCATTTGGCTGATTTTAATTTTTCTTTGGAGCTGAGGTTGCGGCGTCGGATGATTCCAACAATCGTTTCATCGAGCATGCTGGCTGAAGCATCCACCAAAATAAATATGCGCCGGCCGCCCATCTTTAAATCGGTTAAATACTGACGGTCCCCGTGCCCGGGAAATTTTCGCAGCCGGGTGCCCATATCGTCCTGGGTCTTGGCACCGGCTCTCAGTCGCTTGAGTTCTTCATCTAAAGATTTCAGGTCGGCTTTTAATTTGTTGACATGTGTTTTGGTGGCCAGGGTGTCATCCTGTTTGTCGGACAGCTCAATCTTCTTTGGTTCGAGAATTTCTATGATTCTGCGAGATAGACCTTCTGTCCGCACCAGATTCGCCTCTGTTTGCTCGATGGCATTGCGGGCCAGTATTAAATCTTTTTTTCCTTCGAGCACTTCCTGTTCCATTCGGTCAACTTCGGCACGAAAATCCGATGTAATGGAATCCCTCTGGGCGGCACTCTTGGCGTTCACCAGCACAAACAAAAGGATGATCGCCCCCAGCCCGCAGGTAATGATATCCAGAAAGGATAAGCTGAACACATTGACGGATCTACGTTTCATCAGTTTCTCTATCCAAACACGCAATGAGTTTAAGTATTTCACCCGGTGTTCCGACCCGGACCGTCTGACCCAGCAATAAAATCGTTTTCTCGTTTACCGGGTTTTCATCCACAAAAGTACCGTAGGTGCTGTAATCCTTTAGAACAACCTTATTTCCCTGCAATTGAACAGCGCAGTGTTTTCGGGAAACCCCGGCGATCTGTCCCTGGATTTGGATGCCGGATCCGTCTGCAACCCGTTGAAGCCCGATGATTAAGGGCTTTTCGGTTATGGGATAGGCCAGATTGCGATAAAGGATGTGGCTGGGCTGCTTTTGGACCTCCGGCAGCCGTCTGAGTTCTTCATGTGAGATGGGGCCTTCAGCAGGCAACGGCCGCGAAGTCAAAAATGGGGCACTGTTTCCGGCCTGCTGTTCAAACAGCAGCCTCATGGATCTTAAGATTCCCAATGCACCGGAACCGGGCTCCAGTTCAATGATGTTGCAATTTTCGATTTCAGCCAACATGTCTTTCATGCCCGGCAAACGGGTGATCCGATTTGTGAGCATTATGACCGGTCCAGGTTCCGCCTTGCCATAACGGTCATAAAAGCGGCCAACAAGACGACGCATTTCCTCAAACACAGGCGCCCCTTTTTTATAAAAGAGATCGCGCGTCAGCGTTACGTGGTATACTTTGGACCCTCCTGTCATTTCAAAATAGACGCTGGGATTCCGGCAAAGCTCTGTCAAAACACCGGGTAGCCGGTCGTATAACTCCTGTTCTGTAGCGGCCTGGTGCAACGGGTCAAACCGTGTGCTGCGCACAAATTCTTCTGCAATGGCATCCACCCACCCTCTATACAGTTTGCTCAGGCCGTTCCCTTCAGAGGATGCCGCTTCCTTCTGGCTTAATTGTCCCGCCCGTTCAAGGCAGGTGACTTCAAAGCGGTGTAAATGCAAATCCAGGTGCAGCAACAGTCCTTCCGGCAGCCGCTCCGGAACAGCTGCGACTGCCAGGGGAACAAAACCTTTTAGCGGGATGCCGAGTTCTTGGGTGATCCCTAAAAGAAAACCTAAATGCTCCCGGGTATAAAAACCCGGAACGGCAATGGTCAATTCCTTTCCGTGATGCTTGACGGTCTCCCAGATGCGAGCAAAATGCTCGAAAGCGATTTCAGCGTGATTCTGTGCAAACGGATTGGGTTGTTCTAAGGGCTCAATATTTAATTGGTCCCAGAATTGATTCAGAATCTGCCGGGGATAAAGGTGGGCTTTTCTTTCAGCAGCCAAGCCGACGGTTAGTCGATTTTTTTCAAATAGCGCAAACCCGGGACTCTCAACGCTGTTTCCGTCGACTTTCAGCAACCCGCCCGGTTCGGTTCCGGCAACAAGGATACCGGCGTCACTGAGTTCAAGTCCCAATAAACTCATACAAACTACCTTTCTAATGATGGCTCAAAGTTCGAAGATTTGTTTAATCCAAAATCCGCAATCCGAAATCTAAAATCGTGATCACTTTGTATACAGATGGCTGATCAGATTTTCATCGCAGTATGATTCCGCATCCAGCACGTAGCGCTCCTGCAGCTGTTGCAATTGATGCAGCAAAAACATCAGTCCGATGCTGATTAACAGAGCGATCAAGGTTGAATTAAATGCGACGCCCAGGCTGCGCGTGACATCAAATATGTCGCCTTGAATGGCTTTATGCGCCTGGCCCAGTGCATCTCCGATCCCTCGAACCGTACCAATAAACCCGATTGATGGAATGGCCCAGGTGATATAGCGTATCATGGATAACTCGGATTCAAGTCGTTCGGCTTCCGAATCGCAATAGGCATGTGTGGCGCTGGCCACATCCTGAATGTTGCGGGTGGTACTGAATCGCTGTAAACCGGCCAGCAACGCTCTGGGCAACAACGTCTTGCGTTGCTGCGCTGGCAGTGCTTGAATCTGCCGGGATACATCCCGGGTATCCTCCGGAAGGATGCGCACACCTTCAGCCAATGGAATCAAGTCCATTTGCAACAACGCCCGCTGCCGCGAGGTTTTAAAGGCTTTATACCCCATGATGGCAATCGCCCAGAACATCAGAATAAAACATGCTTCCTGTTCGTAATCACGGATCAACACAAAAACCGATCGTTCCGTCACCTGAAATTCGTTTTCTGCCATCTGAATGGCCTGTTTGGCCAAAATGGTGTCGGCCCTGGGCCGAATCACTGCTACATAGATGGCATGCACAATAATCACGATGATGATCAACGAAAACACCTGGTAAAGGAAGTCAAAAGAAAAGGGGAAGTCTCGTTTCATGGCATTTTTCCATATTTGTTATGTGTTTGTTAGATTATCCTGTAATTAACCAGAAGCTGTCAATCGCCTTTTTGGTTGGCCAGTTGAGCCGGTTAAGCCCGTTGAGCCTGTTAAAATAGGGAAAATATCTATTTTTATTTTTTACCGGCAAACGGGCTAACGGGTAACGGGCTCAACCTGTAGAATTCGAGCATTTTAAATTGGTTTGATGCACTCCTTAATATTCATAAAAATAGGTGTGTAATCCCGTTTTCCCGGGGCAACACAGCCCTTGGGCGTTAGATGCATTTTTGAGATAGCTTTTAGATGTCATATGGGAAATCCACTGCCTGCTCCGCCTCAATTTTTTCCGAGGGTTGAAAATCTTTAAGTGGCTTTTTTTTAACGCCGGTTGATTCTTTCTTTTCATCGGTTTTAGATTCGGGTTCTTTGCTTTCAGACGACGGTGCATTCTTATCATTGGTGGCAGTCTGTGTTTCGTTCTGCGCAACGATAACCGTATATGAATTCGGCTGTTTCCAAACCGGCCCCGCTTGATTCGTTGTGCCCGCCCGGGCAGCCCAATTTACGATAACCAGAAAGCCCAGCAGCGCAACACCGATTATTGCCAGCCTTTTGAACTCTGCTAATATTTTCACGGCCATAATTACGTCCTATCTCATTTGGAGTAGCGGCAAATACGAAACCCAAGGTCCGGGCGCTTGCCGTCGCTGTAATCGCGATACGCCAGCCTCAATTTGCTGATGCTGGCATATTTCCAGCTCGAGCCTTTAACCACATGATGCTTTCCCTCGGGGGGTCCGGATGGATCGCTATCGGTTTCATTCGTATTATAGGTATAAATTGTGTAAAAGTCATGGGACCATTCCGCGACGTTGCCGCCCAGATCATATAACCCCAGACCGTTGGCCTTAAATTTTGCCGCTGGCGCCGTGCCCGGGTAGCCATCATTGTAATCTTGGATATATGCAGGCAAAAGATTTTTTGCCGAAGTATCGGCATAATTACCGGATGGTGAGGTGGGCGGGAACTGATTTCCCCAGGGGTATTTGAGGGCGGTTTGGGAATTTATAAACCGGGCACCATATTCCCATTCGGCCTCAGTGGGCAAGCGATATCCGGTACCGATGGGATCGGCGGCGACGAGGCTATTTCCTTTTTTAATATAGACCGGCGGCAGAGACTCCCTGGCGCTCAACCAATTGCAGAACAAAGCCGCCTGCTCCCAGGTCACCTGAACAACGGGATGATCTTCCTGTGACAAACGCTGTCCTTTGAATGCACCGGACCGGTGGTCAGCCAAAAATTGTTTAAACTCTTTATTGGTTACTTCTCTCACGCCCATATAAAATGGCCGTTGCAGGTTTATTTTTCGAAGCGTTTCATTGGAACGGCGGCCCTGTTCCCGACGCGAAGATCCCATGATAAAGGGTTGCGGACGAATCAGCTTCAGAGGGTAACCGTTCTTGGCCGTGATGACGCCCGTCTGAACTTTGGGTTTGGATTTTAGTCTGCTTAAGGTGATTTTTATTTCTTGCGGGTATCCGGGTCGCGGGGTGATGCGGGTTTGAAAGGGCTTATATCCTTTTTTCCTGATTTCCAACAGGTGACTGACCGCGACCAGTTGTAATTTCGGTGGGACCGGCCCGCGGTTTTTTCCATTCACAATCAGCTGGGCGTCGGCGGGCTCTACCTTAAAATGAATAACTCCCAGTACCGGTTTTAAATCCACAGCCAGTTTTTTTAATTTTCCGGTTGACACCTGAACCCGGCGAGATACTTTTTCATAACCGGCTTTGGATATTCGAATCTCATGCTGGGTATTCGCTGATAATTGGACTTTAAGCGGTGTCTTGCCGACAAATTTCTGACCGATGGTTACATTTGCTCCGGACGGTGTGGTTTGCAGGGCCAATGTGCCATCAGCAGGCTGCAGTCGGATGTCTGTTATTTTTTGCGCTTGATTCAGCTCGACAGCTAACTGAGTTTGCCAGGTTTTAAAACCATCGGAATCTATTTGCAGCAGATAGTTTCCCTCAGGCAGTTCAATT
Source organism: Desulfobacterales bacterium (assembly GCA_030601425.1). Lineage (GTDB taxonomy): Bacteria > Desulfobacterota > Desulfobacteria > Desulfobacterales > JAHEIW01 > JAHEIW01. Next base: position 5,492 of record JAUVTR010000079.1, on the reverse strand, counting down.
TTTAAGGGTGTATTTCCGGCCGGTTTTCCGTCAACGGATACGGCTGCTCCTTCTGGAATCGAACTGATAAAGACATCAGACCAGCCGGGAACAAGTGCAAAATCAAACGACTGCTCTGCTGAGCACCCGTCAATTTGCACCTCTGTTTTTATATCTTGATAATTATCTGCTTGAATTTCTAAAATCCGCCGGCCGGCTTTTACTTCAAGATTTAAAACCGGCGTGATGGCGACTTCCTGTCCGTCAATGATGACCCGGGCGTCGTTGAGAAGTACCTGCGGCTTGCCGGATTGATGCGCCTGCAAGGACAAACTTCCCGGAAGTCTTTCCATTTGAAATCGGACTTCTTGACTTTTTGCTTTACCGACGTCGAAAGATTCTTCAAATGGATAATAACATTCTTTAACGGCATGCAAATTATACTTGCCGGGTCGCAGCAAGAAATGGCCGCCAAATCTGGGTGCAATCAGGCTTCCGCTGATTGAAATTTGATCCGGCTCCGGTTCAATGCGAATTGTGATTTGCTTTGCGGTAAAGACAAACCAGGCGGCGATAAAAAGCAAAAGAAAGCTGAATGCAATTGTCAGTCCGATAAACCGCCGATTGCGTATAATTGAACCGGCACCCTGCTGCCGGCGATCCGAACGGAAAGAGAGGGGTTTGATTTTTAGCGCCCGATCCATGCTGCCGGTAGGTGGCGGCCTGACCGACTCAATACGGGATTCTTGAGAAACGACGTGGATGATAAAGTCGTCGCCTTCAGCCTTAAAAGTTATTTTACAGGAGCCAATTTCAAGTGTGTCTGCATGCATCAACCATGCTGAGCCTTCCAGTCTTTGGCCGTTGTATTGAACCGAAACCTCAGATTGACCGGCTTGCACAAAAGGCCGTTTATTAGACAAGCCGATATAGGCGGCTTCCTCATCGGCCCTAAGATCATTGACTCCGATATCGGCGCTGGGGTCGGCTCCAATAATAATCGGAAACCTATCCTCGGAAACCGTGCGTTCGCCCTCGTGGTCTCTGATTTTGTAAAGGATTTTCAAATTTCAACCTCACACTTGACAGCAATGCGCTTTGGAGTTTGCCCTGGTTTGATGATAATTTTCTTGCGTACGTCTTGGTATCCGTCACGGGTTCCCACCACGGTATATGTGCCGGGCCGCAGGCTTAATTCATGACTCGCAAAGCGACCCAGTTTGCCAACTTTATACACAGCAACTTCTGTAAAATTATCGGATTCAAGGATAATTGTTACAGGGGTTTGTGCAGCGTCCACCAGTCGGGTGAGTTTATCGAATTGGTCTTTGAGCCGCGAGCCTTCTGGATCAACTTCCTCGATTTCGGCAATCAGCTGAATAGCGTTTTCAAGCTGGCGATCTGATTCCAGGACCGCAGGTTGTTGCAGGAAAAAATTAATGCGCTTATCAATGCGGATGTGTTTCAAGGCGCGTTGTTTTCCCTGGACGGCAAAGCGGACATTGGAATCGATTTTAAGAACCTGCTGGTAGGCGTTTAATGCCTGTTGCCAGTTTTCAGCCTGTTCAGCATCTGCTGCTTTTTTACGATACGTTTCAATGCGGGCCAGGCGAATGGACTGATCCACCTGTGCCAGCGCATCTTTTACTTCCCGGGATTTTGGCCTGAACGATTTTGCCGTTAACAGTTTTGACCGGGCAAGAGTGTAGTTGTTATTATGCAGGGCTGTCAGCCCTGCAGACATCAGCTGTTGAAATTCTTCATCACTGATCCGGGTTTTAACCCGGATCACCGCCTGCCGGGCTTCTTTAGACTCGGGGTCCAAGCGCAAAGCCTCTTGATAATCGGCATGGGCAAAAGAAATATTTCCCTCTTTTTCATGACGGTTTCCCGATTCCATCAGACCCATGACGGCATCGAGTTTTTGAGCCCGCTGCAGGCTGTTTTGAGCAAGTTTATTGTCCGGATCAATCATCAGGGCGACATTGAATTTTTGCTGGGCCAGTTCACCGTTTCCTTCATCCAGGGCCATGCGGCCTTCATCCAGCAACTGTTTTAGAGCCGGCTCGATCTGGTCGGATAAGGCCTGAGCGCCGGCGGCAGCCTCCTCATATTTTGCGGCCGCCGCAATGTAATCGTTTTCAAGTAAAAACCGATCCGCTTCTTCAGAAAGTTGCGTCATTTCATGATACGTTTCCTTTCCCCATTGCGAGACACCTTTGACTTCCAAATCCTGTTTTAGCCGCATAAATTCAGCTAGTTTTTGTTCCGCTTGCTCTTTTTCAGCGGCAAGTTTGGCCGGATCCGGCGCCTTTTCGGGTAACTCTTTTGGCATCTCTTGAGTCTTTTTTGACTCCGGCTGATTTTGTGGGCTAAGCGTTTGTTGCATCTGGGGTTCTTCAGGGGGGCTGCTTGCCAGATAATGCCATAGCCACAAACCGCCGGCCACCAGAAAAATAAAAGATAAGGCCAGCGTCAAAGCTTTAACCATGTTGTTGGGCACATTTAAAGACAACCCTTTTCTATCCGCTCGCGGGGTTACCTTAAGCGGCGTAATGATTTCCGCACGGTTTAAAGCCGGCTTGTCTTCTGCCGGGCCGGCGTCTAAAACCTCCGGCAGCCGGGTCTGATCGACCTGTATGTTTAAAATGCGATTCAAGCGGTTATCGATCTCCTGCATGCTGGTCGGGCGGTCAGCGGGCGCCTTAGCGAGCATCTGTTCGATAAGCTTTTCCAGTGGTCCGGGGATGCTCGCATTAACGGCCATTTGATCTAATCTTTGATTGACCGGAGCAGGGATTTCGTGCGTGATTTTGTCACGATTTATATTCGGATAAAACGGTGGGTGTCCGGTGAACAGTTCATACAGCAATACGCCGAGAGCATAAATATCGTCAGACGGACTGGGCCGGCGGCCGTCAAGTTGCTGGGGGCTCATGCAAAACAGCGAACCACCGGAGGTAATTTCCAGGGCTTTGTGGCCGGATTTGAAGACCCCGGCAATACCAAAATCCGTCAGCCGGGGCGTCTTCTGCCGGTCAAGTAAGATATTGTTGGCTTTTACATCTCGATGAACCAGCCCCAGGTCGTGGGCATAACCCAAGGCATTGATCACCGGCTTCATCAGCTGGATTATTTTAACGCTGCTGGTGTGTTCGAATTGGCTGCGGTAAATGGTCAGGTCCTGGCCGTCGATATATTCCATGGAGATGAACGCCAGATCTTCAAATCGATGGAAATCAAAAACGCGGACGATATTTGGATGGACCAGGCGTCGGGTATTACGGCATTCATTTTTCAACAGTTTGACACTATCTGGATTAGACGTTAGCTGTGGATTTAATATTTTTAAGGCAACCTGTATTTCAAGCTCAAGATCCCAGACCAGCCAAACCTGTCCCATGCCGCCTTCGCCGATCATCTCATGCAGGGAAAAACGGGAATGCAGTATTTGGTCTTTTTTTAAACTCGGCATAGCGTTCAATTCTTTAGTTTTTACCGCTTTCCATAATTATGTTCCGAATGACGGAATTGCGGCATAAGTGGTTGTAGAAAAAAACGTTTGAATACCGGAACGTTTTTTTGACAACCACTTTAGACGGCTGGGTCTCTTTGGTATACTGTGTGCCTGTTTGAGGTACTTTGTGCCTATGGTACTATATGAAAAATCACGAAAATATGAAAGGCAGAGGTGCCGGATGAAGCCATTTTCGTGATTTATTGAATGAAGGTATCGACCATTAAGTTGCAGCGTATCGATTTTTCATGATCGCAACGGCACGGACAGCTGTCGATCTTAACGAATATGAGCTAAAGCAGTTTGGCTAAGGTTTTTTGTTATGATCAATATTTTGTTCTTCAGATGATGGTGTCGGAGCAAAGCCGGTTTCGGCAAGATAGATTTGACGCAATAATTCTTTCCAGCGTTTAAACTGCTCCTCAGCGGATCCGGTCAATTCATATTGCTGCCCTTCAAATTCCATTGTAACGGGTTGCATTTCATCCCCGAATGATTCACTGAGTTCTTGAATTGCCGCCGAGTGAATTTCAGCCTCCTTCGAAACATTCCAGCCGCTGATAAACACCTGTCCTCCGATAATCACCATTGCCGGTGCAATGACGCGTGCAGTATTGGAATCCTGTGACCCCGCCGCAATCGCTCCTGCGATTAACAGGGCGCCGATGAGTTGTCTGGTCAACGCTTTGCGTTTGATCTTTTTTATGGCTTTGCGTTCGGTTAAATTCAGCTTGCGCCAATTTTCATATGACGGCCACATTTCATTATAAAACCCATCATAATATTGATTCAGGGTATCGACATACATATATTCACGTTCTCTTATTTTCATCAGGCGGTCCATCATGGGGTCATTGTCCGCTGGAAGCCGGTTAATTTTAATGAGGCCCCTTTTGCTTTGCGTAAGATGATCACCAAAGGCATCCGGCGCGAAATCTTTTGCAAATTTTAATTTTGCAACCGTCCGGATTGTTTTGATTTCCGCAGCCGTCAACTTCTTTTTGAATTTAGCCATATCATTGGCGATGGTATTGTATAGATCCTGGTGCGCATCTTTTTCTCCCACCTGGTTTCCGGAGTAATTATGCTCACTCGCTTCAGAGCTGTAAGTCTTTTTCATCCAGGTTTTGCCGGTGGCATCGACCACATTGATTTCCAGAACAAGGTCCTCGCCGTTTGATTCGATGATTTTGCCTTTAACGAGCAGGTCTACACTATTGGTCTCGGCCGGAACCACCTGTATGGCGCCCCAATGGCTGCTTTGCTGCAAGGCGTTTTTTAAGTGATAGGGAATAAAATGGCTTTCGGCTTTGCGGATGTCAGGGTCTGTACCCTCTTTTTGGGCAGCTTCCGGTGTTAATTCCTTGCTTTCAAACACAAGGATGCCGACATCCATTAACTGGTCTTCGGGGATTTCTGTGCCGGCGCGATCAATCGGTGTGGGGCTAACCTTCTGCGAGCCAAAGGTAGCGCAGCCGGCCAAAGCGATGAGACAGGCAAAAATTAATAAGCAGCTGTAAACACTGGATTTCATTTTTTATACACGTCTCGGAATTTCTATTATTATTGAAATCATGCAGCTTTTAACGACACCGGTTTTATGCCGCCTGTATGGAATGATGGAATGTTGGGCACGAAGTGAAGCTTTAGCGCTATCATGGAATAATGGTCAAAAACGCATAACTTCAGTGTTTGGTTCAAGGCTTTTTAAATCCTCTGTTGATGTTTTTTCGATCCATGGTTTGTTTACCCCATGAACCGTATTATTTTTCAACCAGATGGAACACGAATGGTCCCAATATTCCATCATTCCATTGTTCCATTATTCCAATTGTGAGCGAAGCGAACTATGTTCTTATTGTGTGTTTCTCTTATATTCTTCGTATTCTTTCCACAGCTTTTCTTTAAGCTCCGGGTCTGTTTCATTTTCCGCAGCTTCCCGGAGCTGACGGGCAACGATATCATCATCTTCTTTACTGTAGCGGCCTCCTCTGTC
>JAUVTR010000187.1 GCA_030601425.1 Desulfobacterales bacterium | reverse complement strand
TCTTTCCCGGGCATACTCAAGAGCCTCTTAGATTAGAATTCCACTGCCTTCACCGATCACACAGCCGTCACGATCCCGATCAAAGGGCCGTGAGGCTTTTTCGGGCTCATCGTTGCGGGTGGACAGCGCTTTCATGGCATTAAAGCCCGCCACAGCGGTCGCCGATACGACTGCCTCGGTTCCGCCTGTAATCCTGGCATCGACTGTACCGTGTTGAATCCTTTTACCGGCATCCCCAATTGCATGGGTACCGGCGGCACAGGCAGTGGCGAAGGATAAATTCGGTCCCTTGGCACCAAAATGGATCGAAATCATGCCCGGTGCCATATTGCCGATCATCATCGGAATAAAAAACGGGCTGACACGTTTGGGGCCTTTAGTGGCTACGTTGAGAATCGTATCTTCCATAATTCCAAGACCACCTAAACCGCAACCCGTAACAACCCCGATCCGGTTTGCATTGCTTTCGTTAATTTCCAGACGGGCATCTTCCAACGCCATGCGCGTTGCAGCCATCGCATACGAGATAAAAAGCTCGTTTCGCTTGGCCTCTTTTTAGGAATAAAATCCTCCGCGTTAAAGTCCTTTACCTCTGCGGCAATTTTGGTCTGATGGTCCGATGCATCAAACCGCGTTATTTCTACTATGCCTGATTTCCCGGCACAAAGAGCCGCCCAGGTATTTTCGACGCCGATCCCCAGGGGGGTAATTAAGCCCATCCCTGTAATTACGACTCGTCTGTTCAAAAGACCTCCTGTTCAGTTGGCAAAGTTATTACCTGAATCTTGCATGAAAATTAATGAGAAGCTTGAATTATATTTAATGACAGCAGGTTAAGCAAATCAGCGAAGTAAACCAAAATACCGATCAGGTCGCCGAAAACATCTGCTGTTTCCGATTCAATGATTGCTATCATTTTGACTTGAAATATCCGGCGAGATGACAGCAAGCATGATCGCTTAGGAACGAACCCGTAAACACGAATTCATGCCCGTTAAATGCCCAAAAAAAATCCAGAAAATAGCTGCTTACTGTTTGTTAATATAATCAATGGCATTCTTAACAGTTGTAAGCTGCTCGGCATCTTCATCTGAAATATCGGTATCAAACTCCTCTTCCATGGACATAATCAGCTCAACAAGATCGAGCGAATCTGCTCCCAAATCATCTACGAACGAAGCTTCAGGAACCACCTCTTCTAAATCAACACTAAGTTTTTCGGCAATGATCTTTTTTACTCTCTCCTCAACAGACATCAGATTTTCCTCCTTTAATTAATATGTAACTGGAAGCGGTCTCAAAAATAGCAGATCATACAAATCGAATAATTAATATGTAACTGGCTTTAAAACCGCTAGGTTTTAGCCGAAGACAAGGCGCGGGGAGGAGAAAATCGTGCCGCGTACGTTTAGGTACGTAAGCGGTTTTCTCCTACCTGCAACGCCGTATTCGGCTAAAAGATGGCGGTTTTAAAGTCAGTTTTACATGTACATGCCTCCGGTGACGTGTATAACCTGGCCGGTGATATAAGCAGCGCTGTCTGAAGCCAGAAATGTAATGGTATCAGCCACATCCTGAGGGGTTCCGGCTCTTTGCAACGGAATCATGCTGAGCATAGCTTCTCTAACTTTATCGGATAGAACTTCCGTCATATCCGTTTCTATAAACCCCGGCGCAACGGCATTCACGGTGATGCCCCTTGCGCCAAGCTCTTTGGCCACGGTTTTAGTAAGACCAATCATTCCGGCTTTTGAGGCTACATAATTCGCCTGACCGGGATTGCCCATTACTCCCACCACCGAAGCCAAGTTAATGATCCGCCCGGAGCGCTGCTTAACCATTATTTTAGAAACCGCCTTGATGCAATTAAAAGCACTTTTAAGATTGACGCCGATCACAGCATCCCAATCGGCTTCCTTCATGCGCATAATAAGGCTGTCGCGCGTAATCCCGGCATTGTTAACCAGAACGTCAATTTGCCCGTATTTTTCGAAAACACCTTCCACCCAGCTTGATACGCCCGTGCTGTCGGCTACGTCTACCTTTTCAAAGGAAGCTTCAGGCCCCAATGCCTTTGCAGCGGTCTCTCCCGCTTCCGGGTTGATATCACAGATCGCGATCCTCGCGCCTTCTTTTGCAAAGTTTTCCGCGGTGACCCGGCCGATTCCAGCCGCACCTCCGGTAACCATCACCACTTTATTTTCAAATCGCAAGTTGGCCTCCTTTGACGCCACAATATAAAACCCTAATCGAGCGGTAAACGCTCAATTGGTTTTTAACTCAATTGGGGTAACTGTTAACGATTAAATATAATGTCAGCTGCACGGTCCATGTCAGGAATCATGTTCTGATAGCTATCAGCCAATGTTGCGTGCGATGTTTCCGATAGAAAGGCAGAAATCCGCTCGGTCTCGAAAATGCCGGAGCCTGATAAAATTTTCAAAATATTGCGAGATACCAGCTCCGCAATTTCATTGGCGAACAATCGCGAGAAAATGCATGTCTTTTCCGCTTCGGAGCTAGCTTCACGGGTTAAAGAAGCTGCCCGCCGCGCCAACCCGGCAGCCACCTCCACATGCATCATCATGTCCGCTAAGGCGAACATGACAAACTGTTCGCGGGTCAGCCGGTTGTCGTTGACTAAAAAGATGGTTTTATTCAGCGCCCGGGCGGCCAGACCGATATAGCGGCAACCGGCATCGCCGCACTGTTCTTGGAGGTCATCCATTTCGACGGCCATGCCATCGTAATATTCCCCTTTTGTTTTACGCGTTTTTTTCCAGCGAAACGTACTGATAATATTTTGCTGGATTTCGCTGGTGCCCTCGTAAATACAGGTAATTTTGACATCTCTTTTTATTTTTTCCACGCCGTATTCGGTGATATATCCGTACCCCCCCAATGCTTGAATGGCATCATCAGCGGCTTTGTTAGCGGTTTCAGTCGCGAACAGTTTGGCGATCGACCCCTCGACTTCGAGGTCTTGCTCGCCGGCATCCAATCTTGCGGCCACCTCATCAATATAGGTTGCAGCCGCTGCCAGCCGGACCACGTGCGGTACAACCAACTTGTGGGTATAGCCCTGTTTTTCAGACAACGGTGTTTTAAATTGAATCCGCTCCTTGGCATAGGGGATGACGATTTCCATGGCGGCTTCACCGCCGCCAAGCGCCATAGATGCAACCATCAAGCGGGTATATCCGAACACCTTGCTGGACTGCTTAAGTCCCTGACCGGTGACACCGCCAATGACATTTTCCACCGGCACAAAGACATCGGTAAAGGTCAGCGGCGATGTGTTTGAAGCACGAATTCCATGCTTTTCTTCACCTTTTCCTCGAATATAACCCTCCGTGTCTTTTTCAACGATAAAAAAGGTCGCCCCCTCGGGGGTGTTGGCCAGCAGTGTGATAAATTCTGCGTATCCGCCAGTGGAAATAAATTGTTTGGCGCCGTTTATCTTATATCCGGTGATTTCTCCAGCATCATTTAAAACCGGATCGGCCTTGGTTTTTATGGAAACCACATTACTGCCGGCATCCGGTTCGGTTACTGCGTAAGCCACAAGTGCTCCTCCAGTGGCAATTTTCCCAAGCCATTTTTGTTTTTGTTCTTCGGTGCCCCCGACGATGATCGGATCCGCACCCAGTTGAATCGCAAAAAACGCGGTCGTAATGCCCAGACATATCTTGGCCATTTCTCGTGTGATCGCACAGCTGTCACGGGCACCACCGCCCAAACCCCCATATTCTTCAGGGATCATCAAAAGCTGAAGCCCAATTTCCGGACCCAGCATTTCGCGGATAGTATCTTCAGGGAATATTTCCTTGCGATCAAATTCAAAAATTTTTTCCGGTGTCAGAAGTCGTTTTTTAAGCTGCCCGACTGTATCCAGAACCATCTGCCTGGATTCTAGATCCAACCCGTATAAATCACTTTCTGTTGGTGTCATATTTGAAACCATTGAATGTAATCCTTTAAAGAAGGTTAGGTAATGGAATGGAATGTAAAATTAGTCTTCTTCGGTTTCGACAACCTTGCGGCCCTTATAATAGCCACAACTGGGGCAGGCATGGTGCGGGAGGGTAGCTTCACCACACTCCGGACAGGTTGACAAATTCGGTGCGGTAAGTTTCTGGTGGGTCCGTCTCTTATCGCGTTTTGATTTTGATTTTTTCCGTTTGGGTACCGGCATAAGTAATCTCCTAACTAACTGAATTATAAATATATTTATATTTAAAACTGCTTGGATTTATAGGTGCGCATCTAGTAATTTATCTTGAAAAGATTGTCAAGTATTTTCATAAATTTTATGCAATTTGTTCTCTTGTACTCGGCAGTCTTCTGTGTTATGGAATCTACCGCGATAGGAATGGCAACAAAATCTCTACAACTATTTAGAATTATTGAATTTATAGAAAACCACAGAAGATCCCATTAGGCATTTTAAATCTGACTCTTTTTATTAATGGCAGATCGTAACCAGTGGACGGACTAAATTAATAGAATCCTTATGAAGTTAGGTTTACTTATTAAATTGTAAGGTTAGATAATTGCAAGTATATTAACCTATATCGTTAATTTGTCAAGAAATCAATTTCTTATAAGGATAGATCCATAATTCGAATTGTAAAAATTACTAAACAATTTACTTGTTTAATGATTCAGCAATTAAAAAAAAGTGACCGGTAAAAATCTTATGGAAATCAAAAATGAAATGATCGTGACGCGCTTTCCGCCCAGCCCCACCGGCTACCTTCATGTCGGCAATGCCCGTACTGCTATTTTTAACTGGCTGTACGCACGCCACATGAAAGGAAAATTTGTTTTACGCATAGAGGACACAGACGCCAAGCGCTCAACCCAAGAGGCCATTGACGCTATTTTTGAGGCGCTTGAATGGCTGGGCATTGACTGGGATGAAGGTCCCTACTATCAAACTCAACGCCTTGAAATATACAACAGCTATATAGAACGCCTCATTGAGACCGGTGAAGCTTACTATTGCACCTGTTCACCTGAAGAGATAGAAACCATGCGTCAAAAAGCCATGACCAGCGGCGGCAAACCGAAATATGACGGCACCTGCCGTAATAAAGAACTGTCCAATATTGAAGGTGCCGTGGTACGCCTCAAGGCACCTTTAAGCGGAACGACCATCATCGAAGATGTGATCAAAGGCAATATTGTATTTCAAAATGAGGAGCTGGATGATTTTATCCTGTGTCGCAGCGACGGCATTCCGACCTATAACTATGCCGTAGTGATCGATGATATGACCATGCTTGTGAACACCGTTATCCGCGGCGATGATCACGTCATGAACACCCCCAAACAAATACTCATCTATAAGGCGCTGGATTGTCCGCTGCCGGTGTTTGGCCATGTCCCCATGGTCCTGGGGACCGACAAAAGCCGATTCAGCAAGCGCCATGGCGCCGTGTCCGTGTCGGCTTACAAGGATATGGGTTACCTGCCGGATGCCATGCTCAACTATCTGGTCCGGCTGGGCTGGTCCCACGGCGATCAGGAATTTTTTACCCGCCAGGAACTGATCGATGTGTTTGATCTCGAACACATCGGACGCTCCGCCGGGGTATTCGATCCGGAAAAACTATTGTCACTCAATGCCGACCATATTCGAGCAACGCTACCCGATGAACTTGTAGCGCCGCTGAAGCCCTTTTTAAAATCTCACGGTATAGAAGTTAAGGACAGCGACCTTATTAAAAAGGTCATCGAGACCCTGCACGCCCGTAGTAAAACATTGGAAGAAATGGCTGAAAACGCTTTGTTTTATTTTGTAGATGACATCGGCTATGAAGAAAAGGCCGCTAAAAAATTCCTAAAACCTGCCGTGCTTGAAGCCTTGCGGCTGCTGATCGACCAATTTGAGATACTGGATAACTTCTCGGAAGAAAATCTGGAAAGCGCATTTAAGGCCGTGATGGACCAAACGGGCCTTAAGCTGGGAAAAATTGCCCAACCCGTGCGGGTGGCGTTGACCGGGAAAACCGCCAGCCCCGGTATTTTTGAGGTTAGCGCCCTCCTCGGCCAAGACAAGGTGATTTCACGATTAAAAAAAGCCACTCGCTATATTGAAGATAAGGGTTAAATCGATAATTCGTTAATTGGTTGAATAGTTGATTTGTCAAATGGTCAAATTGTTGAATGCTTAATTTGTTTAATATGGAATTTGTGCAAGAATTTCCCAAAGGAGGAAAAATATAGATTATCTAACCAGATGATACGTTCATCCAGATCTGCAACCGATTGTATTGCCGAGGGCTATGGCAGATACCATTATCAGGAAAATATCCAATTTTGCAGACAATCAAGGGGATCTCTTTATGAACTCATGAATCAGATGGATACTGCCTTAGAATGTGAGTATATAGACAAAAATTATTTCAATGATCTGATTGAAAAAATTAAAATTGCTATCCGTTTACTAAATGGCTATATAAAATATCTCAAAAAGAGGAAAGAAGATAATATTTAAAAGTCAAGTTGTTAATTGGTTAAGCAGTTAAATCGTTTGGAAGGAATGCATCCATCGATTATTTGACTATTCGACCAATCAACTATTTAACCAATTGACCATACGTAAACCAAAATTGGCTTGACTGATCACATACCTATATGTATTAATTATAGGTTACAGCACTGAGGGATCGTCTAGCGGCAGGACGACGGGTTCTGGCCCCGTTAACCCAGGTTCGAATCCTGGTCCCTCAGCCATTTCGACGCGTTCAGGGGTACATCACAAAAGTGGGTACCCCTTTTTCTTGCTCAAGGCCTCCGGCCAGGTAAGTTACTCGATATTTTATGAACGCGGAGAAATGGCCCTGAGCTTGTCGAAGGGCCTGTCAGAAGGTCTAGCAACCTTAATCCATCGCTTTATATTGGTTTTAACTAATCGATATGCCAGCCTGGCTTTACATTCTGAGACTTCAATCCGGTTCTCTATATATTGGTGCGACAAAAAATTTAGATAACCGCTATGCAGAGCATTGTTCTGGTTCCGCAGGCAGAACCACCTCCTTAGACCCTCCCGTTTCACTCGTCTATTCTGAAAAACACGATTCTTTTTCTAAGGCACGCCGACGAGAAGCGCAGATTAAACGTTGGTCTCGGGCTAAGAAGGAGGCATTAGTAGCTGGGGATAAGGAAAAATTACGTGCGCTCTCGAAATCTCGAAACGATTAGACTTTTCAGTTGAAAGCAAATCTTCCTTTCGTATACTTCCTGTAA
>JAUVTR010000261.1 GCA_030601425.1 Desulfobacterales bacterium | reverse complement strand
CCTCTCCTTGCCGCCTGAAACTCTGAGCAACTCCCCGTAAGTGTCGACGTCCCATTCAAAATCGTGGCCGAATTCTTTAAACATCTTGTTGAAGGCCACGCGGTGACCGTCTTTTTCGGTATCGATAATGACCCCGTCCTGATCCCAAAATATGGCTTTTAATTCTGGCATGGCAAATCCTCCCCCTTCAATCCATAATACGGTTATATTTTACAAAAAAATGTTCAAGAAATATTCAGATCAGATGCTGTCTTCAAAATGCTTCACAGCAAGTGCACTAAAGTTACAAGTGATCTAAAGTGACTAAAGTTAATGAATTCTGTCATTTATATTAAAAAAGATGGAGCGCCACGCGGCGCAAGCGCCTGCGCTGCGCGAGCGACACCATAACTTTAGGCATTTTAGCTCATTTTAGGCACTTTAGGCACTTTTTTATTCTGCTAGGCTTTGCCGGCAGACCCCAGCAACTCAATCCAGTATTTAATCTTCTCCTTGATGGCCTCTTTAACAGCCGCATCGATTTTGCCCGGATTGTATTGGTCCCTGTTGGCTGAAATATAGTCGTAAGTGGTGTCGATCAGCGTGTGTTTCAAGTCGGTTGACACATTGAATTTAGAGCCCCCGAGGGATACCAATTTTTTGGCAACATCCGGCTTCAAACCCGTGCCGCCGTGAATGACAAGGGGAATTCTTATTTCCTTGCCATTGATCAGGTTTGCTATTTTTTCGAGACGATCAAAATCAAGCTTTGGATTTTTGGTCTTGTAAACCCCGTGGGCGGTCCCGATAGCGGGTGCAAAAATATCGATCCCGGTCTGCTCGACAAACGCCATGGCCTGCTCCGGATCACACAGCTCGGCCTCATCCTCGGCAACCCGAACCTGATCTTCTACTCCGGAAACGGTACCCAACTCTCCTTCCACCGAGACGTTTCCAAGCCCGTGGCAATAATCTACTACTTCTTTGGTTTGCCGGATATTTTCACTGAATTCCTGTTTGGAAGCATCGATCATGATATTCGTGTAGCCCGCATCGGCACATACCTTGCAAAACTCCACATCATTGCAGTGGTCCAGGTGCAGACAGATCGGGATGGGCGCAGATTCTGCCAGGGTTTTGTAAATTGCCCCGAGCACCTGCGGTTTCAAAAACTTTGAGGGCGCCACCGAGGCCTGAACAATCAGCGGCGCTTTCGCATCGATAGCCGCCTCCACGACGGCTTCCATCTGGATAAGATTCGTGCAGTTAAATGCGCCGACGGCATACTTTTCAGCCGTGGCCTTCAACAGCATCTCTTTTGCATCAACAATAGCCATGTCTCCTCCTTAATAACTTTATTATGTTGTAAAATTTAATTCGCCGGCTTTGGCGTGATAGCGGCCGAGTTCAATTTCGAATTTATAGGTATCCCCCCTGTGATACGAATAGAGAGCTTCAACCGGGATACTGTTTTCATCAAAGGTGAGGCTTTCCATGAAAATACCGGCTGCATTTTCCGGCAATTGTAATATTTTGGCAATTTTGGCATTGAGATTGACGGCACTGATGGTCTGTTGGCAGCGAGCCAGCACGATATTAAATTGCTCGGAAATTATTTTGTACATAGATCCCGCCAGATCCATCTCCAGAATACCTTTAAACAGGTCATAGGGCAGGTAACTCTCCTCATAAATATAGGGCGCGCCATCGCCAACTCTTACCCGTCGCACAAGAAAAACTTTATTGTTCGAACCCAAAAACAATACTTTGGCAATTTCATCTTTGGCCGGCTCAACCCGTGTTTCCAGAATCCGGGTACTTTGCGCTATTCCACTATCCTGCATCAAATCGGTGGTGCTGGAAATATACTCCAGCTTTTGCCTTAGTTCGGCCGGCGCAGGTGCGGTTACAAATGTCCCGATCCCCTTTTCTTTTCTCAACAGTCCCATGCCGGTTAATTCATTAATCGCCTGCCTTACGGTCGCGCGGTTGACCTCACAAATCTTGGCGAGCTGGATTTCAGAAGGCAGTTTTTCGCCTTTTTGGTATCTGCCGGTTTCAATAAGTTCTTTCAGCCAGGCACTGATTTGAAGGTATTTAGGGATTGGATTGGTATCATCAACGATTTTCACGGGGTCACCTTATTATTATAGTAGTTACAACGCCAGATAATAGCGTAAAATATGAAACTCGACGGTTTAGAGATGTGAAAATGTTGGGCTTAATCATTTAATGAATCCAGCCGTAAATGATGAAAAACTGATTAGCAGACTAAATGTTTAGACGTATATACAGATAATGTAATATAATATCATTTGCAAGCCTTTTTTCAAGAAAAATAATAAAATCTTTATGAAATAGGAATGTGGTGATTACCGGAAGGCTTCACGAACCGGATGACCGAAATGATGAATTTTCAAAATTCAAGACTCCATACTCATCTTTAATTTTCAATAATTTCATATTCCATCTGGAATTCCACAAATTTTATATACCCACCAAATTTCATATTTAGGCACCCAATGTAAAAAAAATAAAGGCTCAAAGAGCTGATCCAGACGGGCCTCCAAATCCGGCAAAAATCAGCAAAGTGCTAATCCCTCAACTTAAAAAGGGATTGACTCAATGCATATTCACGTTATATTCACCTAATTTTAGTGGGAAGCATTGACTATCAGCTAATCAACCCGGCGGAAGGATCGCGACGAGAGTTCCGCCGGCTACCTGGTCGGCAACTGACTGAGCAAACCGTTTTAGACCGGAAAAGAGAAAATCGACATGAGCACGGCAACGCGTCTTTTGGATCAGGAATTTACCCAAGAAACCTGTTATGAGCTTTTGCCCGAATGGAAGGGCATTGATGTCCGCATAACGCAGCTAAGCGGCGGGATAACCAATAAACTGTACCGGATTCAGTCGGAAAAAGGCGATTACACCGTTCGGATCTACGGTGATAAAACCGACCTTTTTATCAACCGCGACTATGAGGCCCATGCGATCCGGCAAATGTCAAAAATCAGCGTATCCTCCAATATCGTTAAGTATATGCCGGAGAAGGGCGTTACCATCGTTGAATTCATCGATGACTCCATTGTTTTGTCAAACAATCATTTTTTGGACCAATCGCTCTACGCAAAAATCGTTGAGCCGATTCGAAAAATTCATACGAGCGGCGTGAAGATGGAACGCATTTTCAATCCCCTGGTGGAAGTCATGAAGATGTCAGCCATACTCAACCGGCTCAATGCAGACTATCCGGAATTTGACATTGCGGGCACCATCCAACGGCTCATCAAGCTGTCGAGTATTATCAATATCCCCGAATCTGAATATACTCCCTGCCACAATGATCTGCTGGCGGACAATTTCTTACTCATAAACGAAGATGCGGTGCACAAATACGATGCTCCCATGTATATCATCGATTGGGAGTATGCCGGGATGGCACCCTGGTATTACGATATTGCGGACATGTTTCAGGAAGTCCTTGTCCCGCGAGAAGCGGAAAAACTGATTGTTGAAGAGTATTGCGCCGGTCACAAATTCGAACATGTGCTGTATCATATCGATCTGTTTAAACCATTCCCTGACATTTACTGGTTTTTGTGGAGTCTGATTCAACTCAATATCTCGAAAATCGAATTCGACTATTACAATTACGGCAAGCCCAAATATGAAAATGCCTTAGAGAATCTGAAGTTTATTAAAAAGGAATACGGTGTGGCGGTTTAAATACCTCCTTATCACTCCTGTCGGCTTCAATGCTGTGGTGCCACAGAGGCTGAAAACCTCTTTTGGGCTTTTCTCGGCTAAATGTAGTTCCAAAGCATATCAATGGGGCTTAGCGTTTATCTGCGGCGATCCTTTGCAGCCTCAAAGGCCAGTGCGATGAGGTCTGAGCAAAAAGAATAGGGTTAGAAAAAATTGTCCAATGAATTTTTAGACTCGGCCTCATGTATTAAAGGGGGCTTGAAAATTGTTAAGGTTTAGCGGGCCGAAGCGCGGGTTCATGCTTATATCGAATATCCATCTCTTTATACAAAAAACTTGACAACACCTTATGCTGCGATGTAGTTGAAAAAAACCAACAAGAAGAAGCTTAACCCCAATTTATCACATAGATTATTATGTGATCTCACAGCAGCCATGAATAAGACACTGTGGCTCATAACAAGTCATTATCTTTGAACCATCACCTTGACATCTTTTGTTAGCACAATTGACTTTTTGGTATTTTGTCGATTCGGTTTGGACAACCGTTAACCCCAACACCATGAAAGGAGGCAGGTAAAATGAAAAGACGCGATTTTCTCAAAAAAGCAGGTGTAGGCGCTGCTGCAGTGGCAGCCACAGCGGTAAATGCACCCTTTGTGCATGCCGCCAAGAAAACGACCATCAAGTGGAGAATGCAAACCTATGCCGGTGCAGCCCTATCCGCGCATGTCTGCAAACCGGCAATCGATGCGTTTAACAAGGTCGCCGATGGCGAGATGGTGATCGAATTGTACAATGCCGATCAGCTGGTACCCACGATTGAGCTGTTTAGAGCCATGCAGAAGGGAACTATTGACGCCGTCCAGAGTGATGATGACTCCATTGCGGCGCCTGTGGACGTGGCCATATTTGGCGCCTACTTCCCCTTTGCGTCACGCTATTCGCTGGATGTTCCGGCGCTGTTTAACTGGTGGGGGTTGAACGAAATCTGGGAGGAAGCTTTTTCTGAAATAAAGGGCGTTACCTGGCTGAGCGCCGGCGCCTGGGACCCGTGCAATTTCGCTACCACCAAGCCGATCCGACACCTTAAAGACCTCAAGGGACTGAGAATGTTCATGTTTCCCACCGG
>JAUVTR010000274.1 GCA_030601425.1 Desulfobacterales bacterium | reverse complement strand
GCGGGTGTCGATGTGGGGGCATCACGGACAAAGGTTGCCATCCTCGATACCGCTAAAAATCTGATCGGTCATGCGGTCAAAAAATCCGGGACCGACTTTGCGGCCACTGCCAATGCCTGTCTCACCTCGGCTTTAAAAATGGCCGGTACAAAAAAGAGCGGCATTGAAAAAACCGTCGCAACCGGATACGGCCGAAGGAACGTATCGTTTGCCGGGGATACAAAAACGGAAATCGGGTGCCATGCCAAAGGGTGTTTTTACTATTTTCCCTTTGCGACCACCATTATTGATATCGGCGGGCAGGACAACAAAATCATTAAGCTCGATCCGTCTGGCAAACGCACCGGATTTAAAATGAATCGCAAGTGCGCAGCCGGAACAGGTGCCTTCCTGGAAGAGATGGCCATGCGCCTGAATGTTTCGCTCGACGAGATGGACCGTCTGGCCAGTCAATCCGAAAATATGGTTAAACTGGGGAGCTTCTGTACCGTGTTTTCGGCCACCGAAGTGCTGGAAAATATCAGACAGGGCAAGAAATTGCCCGACATCGTTAAAGGGGTCTTCTATTCGATGGTAAAACGCGTTTTAGAGATGGATGCCTTGACACCAAAAGTCGTCATGACCGGCGGCGTTGTGGCCCACAACCCGTTTATGGTCAAAATGACGGAAGAAATGATTGACAGAGACATCTTGGTCCCGGATTATCCCCAATTAACCGGCGCCATTGGCGCGGCTTTGTACGCAATTGAAGCTGAAAATTAATACTTGTAGTCTAAAACAATGTAAGCGAATCAATAGGGATCAACTAAGAAACTCGAAGCACGAAATGCGAAATTCGAAACAATAACAAAATCCTAAATCCCAATTTCCCAAACAACAGTTTGTGGATTTTGGTCATTTGATATTCGGATTTGTTTCGAGTTTCGATATTCGATATTCGGATTTATTTTAGTTTACTGGCCGGTACGGAGGCTGGCCCAACTACTGTCAGCTGGCTTCTCAGTGTTTGATCGCAATCTTGCCAGTCAGCCAGTAACCAGATGCCAGTAGCCAGTAGTAGCGGAAAGTCTGATAATGTGGGGAAATATCATGTCAGATGAAAAAAAACCTGTCAGAAAAAAATTAAAAGCGGCCGCCGAAGTTAGCCGCTTCATGGCGGAATATTATTACGAACTGGACGCCGCATCAAAAAAAGGCAAACCCAAGATTGCGTGGTGCACCAGTGTGGGACCCGCTGAAATCCTCAGGGCGATGGGATTTCTAGTTTATTTTCCCGAAACCCACTCTGCCATGTTGGGTGCCACTCGTATGGCAACAGAGCTTATTCCGGAGGCCAATGCGCTGGGCTATTCGCCGGACATCTGCTCCTATCTTACCGCTGATATAGGTGCTTTCTTAAGAGGCGTCACACCCCTGAGCAATATCTATAAGGGAATCGAAAGCATTCCAAAGCCGGATGTGCTGGTTTTTAACACGAATCAGTGTCGCGATGTGCAGGACTGGTTTTCATGGTATGGCCAAAAATTCAAGGCACCCGTTTTAGGTATATATACCCATCGAAATGTCGGCAAAGTCACTGAAGTGCATGTCGCTTCCATCGCCAAGCAGATGGAAGCACTTATCGAGCCCCTGGAAAAGGTTTCCGGCCGCCCGTTTCAGTTCGATGAATTGAAACGCGTTGTTGCCCTTTCCCGGGAATGTTCCCAGTTGTGGAAAGAAGTACTTGAAACGGCGACCGTCAAACCGTCTCCTTTAACGTTTTTTGACGGCACCACGCTTATGGGGCCTGCCGTTGTGGGCAGGGGAACGCAAAAAGCGATAGATGTCTATAAAACCTTGCTGGCTGAATTGAAAGATCGCATTAAAAAGAATGAAGGTGCGCTGCAAGATGAACGCTTTAGACTCTACTGGGACGGCATGCCCGTATGGGGCCGGCTGCGCGCACATTCGGAGCTATTTTCCGATTTGAAAGCCAACGTTTTGGCTTCCACTTACTGCAACAGCTGGATTTTTTCAACCTTAGATGAAAACGATCCTTTTGATACGATGGCCAAAGCCTACACGGAACTGTTCATCGTACGTTCTGATAGCGAAAAGGAGACGTACTTCACAAACATGTTGGAATTGTTCAAAGTAGACGGCGTCATTTACCACGATGCCAAAACATGCCCGAGTAATACCAACTGCCGTTACGGGATGCCGCAACGGCTTGAGCAGAAAACCGGAATTCCAAGCTTAATTATCAATGCCGATTTGAATGATCTTCGCCTGATCTCCGATGAGCAGACCAAGACAAATGTCGAGGCCTTTATCGAACAACTGGAAGAAAATCAGACCTAAATTGAGCGTTTCAAATTTAAAAAATGGAGAACATTTTTTTTTAATGAATCCTACCCGTCGAGAGCCTCTGGGTCGAACGATCGTTTTTAATTTTTTAAATTTGAAACCCTTCGGGATTGCCGATCTTACCGCATCTACGGCGTCAGATGCCGTCCCGCATAGCCAACTATAGCGGGACGCCATCTTTCTTGTAGCTGCCTGCCCAGTGAAATGCGAAGCCTATTTCACCGGGGCGGCAACCTCGACAATCGCTCAATTTAGGTCCTACTAAATCAATCAGAGCCTTGTGTTTTCTATAAACGATTTACATACGATATAACCCCGACGGAGGTGCAGGTATGGGTTTTTGGCTGAATCTGGGTCAGATTCAAAAAATCAACGCAAAAAAGTTTCCGGAAACGATGGCTTTAAAGGACGCGCAGCGTGCATTTACCTATCCGGAAATGAACAGCCGTATCAACAAACTGGCCAACAGCCTGATTTCTCTCGGCTTACAAAAAGGTGATAAAGTAGCGGTCTTGCTTGAAAACTGCATCGAAATCTGTGAATTATTTCTGGCGACAGCCAAATCGGGCATCATTATTGTGCCCATTAACTTTCGCCTAGTCGGCTCCGAAATTGAATATATTGTTAACAATTCAGACGCCAGAGCACTCGTCGTTCATAACCAATTCACAGGTACGGTCGAGTCCATCCGGGTAGATTTGAAGAACATCCCGACCGAAAATTATGTCATTGTCGGAAAGCCGCAGGAGGGGTATCGGCCCTATGAAGAATTCATTCAAAATTCACCTGATGCTGAGCCTGCAACAGAAGTTGTCCCCCAGGATACCTGGATTTTAATTTACACTTCCGGCACAACCGGCAAGCCCAAGGGTGTCATTCGCTCGCATGAGTCTCATATTGCCTATTACCTGCACAATGCCGTGGATTTTGATTTCAACGAACATGATGTGTGCTTGAATGTCATGCCCCTATGCCACATTAATTCCATCTTTTTTACTTTCACATTTCTGTATATCGGCGGGTCAGCTTATATCCATCCAGCCTTAAGCTTTAAGCCTGAAGAGATCGTGGAAATCATTGAACGCGAAAAAATCACGTTTATTTCTCTGATCCCAACCCATTATAATTTAATCCTCAATGCGCCCGAAGAAGCCAAAAAGCGGGATGTCAGCTCCATTCGCAAACTGCTATGCTCTTCGGCACCGGGTAGAAAAAGTATGAAACAGGCGGTGATGGAATTTTTTCCGGGAGTAAGACTCTACGAAGCTTACGGTTCGACCGAAGCCGGCATGGTCACCATCCTGAAACCCGAATATCAGATGAGCAAGCTGGGCTCCATCGGATTCGAATGCATCGGCACGGATTTTATAAGAATCCTGGATATTGACGGAAACCAAGTGCCCATTGGAGAAATTGGTGAGTTATACGCTCGGGGTCCCATGCTGTTTGACGCGTACTACAAATTGCCCGAGCAAACTGCTGAATCGTTTAAAGACGGATTTTTCTCAGCCGGTGACATGGCCCGACAGGACAAAGATGGCTTTTATTATCTGGTCGACCGCAAAAAGAATATGATCATTACCGGAGGGGAAAATGTCTATCCCAGCGAAGTAGAGGAGGTTGTCGGCAACCTTGAAGGGGTATTTGATTGTGCGGTAATCGGACTGCCCGATGAGAAATGGGGCGAAAGAGTTGCAGCCGTTGTGATACGCAAACACGGTTATGATGACAGCAATTTAAATGAGCAGGATGTCATCCAAAGCTGCAAGGGAAAAATGGCCGGTTACAAGTGCCCCAAGCAGGTTGTATTTATTGGTGAAAATGAAATGCCCCGCACCGGCACCGGGAAAATACTGCATCG
>JAUVTR010000192.1 GCA_030601425.1 Desulfobacterales bacterium | reverse complement strand
TATAACCCTTATCCCGCAGGCATTGTTCCACAAAGCGACGCTCTATCTCATCCGGGTCACCAGATTTCATAGCACCACGCGCCAGGCCTCCCGCACCGCCGCCGGCTGCTCCCGCGGCTAATCCACGACCGGGACGTCCGGTAACCAATCCGACAGCGCCGCCAACCGCTGCTCCTACCGCCGCGCCTTTGGCGGTTGATCCGGCGACGTTCTTGCCGGCATCTGTCGCATGGCCGTGATCGGCAGCCAGCTGGATGCAATCATCAATATCACTCCGGGCCACTGTTTCTCCCGCTGCTTTATATGTTGCATTGGGATAGAGAACCGGCCGCTTTTTGGCGCATGCCGACATGAATACTGCAATTCCAATCAGGAAAATGACGATCGTATATTTTTTTTTCATAGCACCTCAGTTCAATTTTCTGTATTTTATAGTGTTAATATTAGGAATCAGGGCGGGACTCAGTTTCAGTTTTCGGTGCAGACTCAATTTTACGGGGATCGGGTGTACAAGAGGATTCCCCGTAACCGGAACTGTAATCAAACATATTGTACACCTGCTGGCGACGGGACCCCTGGCGGAACCTTTGATATATGAAGTAAATCAGGTAGGACAGCAGTATTCCGAGAAAAATAAAAAAAGTGACGATTAAAAGGGACTCAACCAGGATTGCCAGTGCATGGCTGAAACTCGCGCTTTTTAGCATGCGGTAGACAATGGTAAAAATAAAAATCAGCAACGCTGAGATAAATAAAACCGCCTGCAGAGGATTAATCATGCGCCCCTGCTGGTTATGCACCTGCCGCGTCATTTAGTTTCCCCTCTGGCCAATTTCGATCGATACCTGCTGATCGACTCCAGCGTGTCGCTTGTCCGCGTGGTTGACTATTCTTTTTTGCTTCCCCTAAACGGCCGGCTGGTTCTGGTAACCTTGTTGGCGGGATCCAGCCGTTTGAATTTATGAGCAATTTTATTTGAGTAATTTAATTATATCGAAGATCGGTTCAATTCGCAATTTTTTCTGCTCAAAATCGGGAAAAAAGAGATACAAGTATTTAATAATATTAAGAATAATAAATTTGAGAACAGAGTGGATAATCATTGGCAAAATTATTTTTTTTCACAGACAAATATTTCTTGACAGCACCTGGTTAACAATATAAATATAATTATTAATATTATTTATAATCATATTAATAATATACATTAATTATATCAATGAGTTCGAGAGATAAATTACTCCATAACAATATTTTTGAAACCCTCAGAGACCGAATTGTATATGGGCAATATCCCCCCGGGATGAGTCTGTCTGAGAAGGCGCTTTGCCAGGAGTTTAATGTCAGCCGCACTCCGCTGCGGGAAGCGATTCAAAAGCTCGTTGATCTGAAACTGGTTACCGTCATTCCCCGCTTCGGTACCAACGTTACTCAGATCGATATTCATGAAATCCGTTGTGCTTTTGAAGTCAAAATAAAACTCGAGGGGCTGGCCGGTGAGCTGGCTGCCATGCGCATCGAGCCCGATCAGCTGACAGGGCTGGATGAGCTCATCAAAGAAGCGGCCCAGGGCGATCAAAAGGGTGAAAACCGCCGGCACAACCGGCTGATTGAAATCGACGGCCGCTTTCATAATCTCATCCATCAGGCGGCCCATAATCCGATTTTGCAGGAGTTTTTGAATAATCTGCACTACCGCTGTGCCCGACTCTGGAACTCATCTTTGAATGATGTTGTTCCCAATGAGGAGATTATTGACCAGCTCAGAAGTGTTTATCATGCGCTTAAAAGAAGGGATCCGGAAAGTACCCGCAAGCACATGGAACGGCATGTTCAATATTTTATTGATGAGATTAAAAAGCGGCTCCTTTAAAAAGCTATTTATTTAGGTTGAGCCCGTTATCCTGTTTGCCCGTAAAAATAAAATCAGATCTTTTCCTTTTTGAACAGGCTCAACGGGCTAACGGGCCAAACCGGCCAACTATTTTAGTAGGAGGAAATCATGGAAGTTTTAAACTGGAAAGATAAAGAAGACGTTGAGATCAAAAAGTTCCCCTATCGGGGAAAACAATACGATGTGAAGGGCATCAGCATTCGCTGGCTTTCAAAACACGGTGATGACGGCACGGGCTATCCTGAATACGGTCTGCGATTTTTTACGGCCCAGCCCGGAGGCGAAATCCCGATTCACAATCATTTTTACCACCAGACCATGTATATTTTAAGCGGCCAGTTTGAGTGCTTTCAATGCGATCCCAAAACCGACAAAGTGGTAAAAAAGAAAATATGCGGCTCTGGAGATTTCATTTATGTTCCCAGCCTGGAACCCCACGGCATGAAAAACATCAGCGACACGGAATCGGCCACTTTTCTGTGCTGCATTTGCAACGTCTACGATCAGGAAGACGTATAACCGGAGGATGTTATGAGGATTGCGAGGAGGTTGGAGGAGTTCGATGCCTATCTGGGCACCGCAATGAATGTGATCCTGACCCGCATGAAAGACGAGGGTAAGGATGTGATTAACCTAGGGCTGGGAGATCCCGACGTCCAGCCGCCCGAAGATCAGCGCCAGGCCCTGGCAGATGCCTGTATGGATGTGGATCATCACCATTATCCCAGCTTCTATTCACCGATGCCTCTTAAAAAGGCCATTGCCGGGTGGTATCAACGACACTTTGATGTGAAGTGTGATCCGGAAACCGAGGTTTTGACACTGCTGGGTTCGGCGGACGGGCTTTTTCACATCCACACCTGCATGCTCGATTATGGAGACATCGCTCTGGTGCCGGATCCCTGTTACCCGGCCTATGTGGCCGGGGTGAAGGTGGCCGGCGGGCAGATTGAAACCGTGCCGCTCAAAAAGGAAAATGGATTTTTACCGGATCTGGATGCCATTGAGGCGGATGCGGCCAACAAAGCCAGAATGATATGGGTCAATTATCCCAACAACCCGACTGCGGCCGTGGCAACTGAGGACTTTTACCAAAAGCTGATTCAATGGGCCCATCAGTACGATGTAGCCGTGATTTCCGATAACCCCTATTCGGCGGTCTGCTTCGATGATTACAGGGCACCCAGCTTTTTGCAATTCGAGGGCGCCAAGGAGGTCGGGGTCGAATTCAATTCATTGTCCAAGGCCTATAACGCTTGCGGCTGGCGCACCGGCATGATGCTGGGAAACAAAGACATCATTGCGGGTATGGCCAAAATCAAATCCCATTCCGACCGGGGAATATTTTATCCGCTGCAGGTGGCCGCCACCGAAGCGCTAAACGGCCCCACCGACTTTATGGTGGAACGCAATCGTATGTACCAACAACGGCGGGATGTGGTTGTCAATGGCCTGCTAGACATGGGCCTGGATCTGCAGATTCCCCAGGCCACTTTTTATGTCTGGGCCGATATTCCCAAAGGTTTCAAAGACTCCAAGGAATTCTGTTTTAAAGTATTGGATGAAATTGCGGTGTGGATGATTCCCGGCTCCATGTACGGTAGTTGCGGGGAAGGTTTTTTCCGTATAGCCCTGACCCATCCGGCCGACAGGCTGGCTGAAGCCATGCAGCGCTTACGAAAATTTCTTTCTTAATCTAAACAAATACTGTAACCTGCTCTCAAAGCAGATTAAACCGCAAATATCAAAGGTACAGATCTGGGAATAAGATTATGAGATATCGATTATATATTATCTTTTGCGCCATTATCACCCTTCAATTTTTGCTTCTTTTACCAATATATCCCCTGAAAAATATGAACGCTGCTAATGACGCGCAGCTTAAGTTATTTCAGGCGCTAATGTGTGAAGACATTTTTACGAATGCCCCCCGCAACCCGACAATTGTTTTCTCCGTCACCCAGAAAAAGGCGGTTTGCTATTCATCATTTGATCAGGTACCGCAAAAGGCGTTCATCTACCATAACTGGTTTCATCGCGATGTACCCAGTGCTAAAATCCGGTTAACTCTCAAGCCGCCGCGCTGGTCAACGTTCAGCAGTATCCAGCTGCGCAAGACCGACATTGGCCCCTGGCGGGTGGAAATCACCGACTCCAAAGGCAGTGTTCTGGGCGTGTTAAGATTCAGTGTTACGGATTGATCGCAATGGAAAAATTCTTCTTATTCTTGACTACTATTCGCTGGCAGGATGTCGTTGATATTAGCTTAAACAGCTACATTCTCTTTCGCTTCTATGTTCTTTTTAGAGGGACCAATGTTTTTCGGGTCCTTATCGGCATGACGGTTCTGTGGTTTCTGCAGCGAATTGCCATTTCCCTGGGTTTAATCGTTACCAGCTGGGTGGTCCAGGGCATCGTGGCCGTTGGCGCGATTATTATCATCGTTGTGTTCCGAAACGAGATCCGCCGGGTACTTCAGGCCAAAAATTTAAAATCCATCCTGTGGGGATTTTCTTACAAATCCGCCGTTACGCCAATAGAGATTATCGCCGACAGTGTGTTTGAGATGGCGCAACGCAAATGCGGAGCCCTGATTGTGTTTCCAGGCAAAGAAGATCTGAGCGATGTTGTCCAGGGCGGTACTCCCTGGAGAGGATTAATTACCAAGGAGATGATCACCAGTATATTCTGGCCGGATAACCCGGTGCATGATGGCGCGGCTGTTGTTCAGGGAGATCAGATTCGAGTCGTTGGGGCCATCCTGCCTTTATCCGACCGCGACGATTTGCCGTCCCATCACGGTACGCGGCATCGGGCCGCTTTGGGCCTGGCTGAGACAACCGACGCGCTGGTCATCGTCGTATCCGAGGAAAGAGGTGATATACTGGTTGCCAAGGGCAACCGCTTGCGGGAGATCAAGCAAAAACGCACTCTGGAACAAAACATTCAGGAGCATGTAGGGACTGCAGCAGTCAAGAAAGGCGCGGTAAAAAAGGAACGCCTGGAAATTACGGCGGCGGCCCTGCTATCCCTTGTTTTTATGACCGGAATCTGGTTCAGCGTTTCCAGGGGCCAGGATACCCTGGTTTCTCTCGATATTCCAATAGACTACACGAACCGAAATTCCGGCACCGAAATTGTCGATACCTCGGTAAAATCTGTTAGCCTGGTACTAAGTGGATCCGGTGCTTTAGTGAAATCGATTACGCCTGATCAGGTAGGTGTTCGGCTGGATTTGAGCAAATCCGTCATCGGCCCCAATTCATTTTCCATTACAACCGAAAATATTTCCCTGCCGCCCGGAATTATTTTAAGGGAAGTGACACCGAATGTAATAGAAGTCTTAATTGATGAAACCATAAAAAAAGAGTTACCGATCCAGATCGATTGGTCGGGCAAACTTCCTGAACAATTAATCCTGGTCGATTCCGTATCCGATCCTGAAACGGTTGAGGTTGTTGGCGGTAAACGCATCCTTGAAAAAGCAGTGACCATTTATACAGAAAAAGTTCTGCTTGATAATTTGAGAGGCAAAGGCGAAATTACGGTCAACCTGGTCTTAAATCCTGCTTCTCTGACCATCGCACCGAGATCTAAAGATAAGGTAACGATCCAATATTTGATTCGACAGAGGGAATAAGGTGATTTTAGATTTTGGATTGCGGAATGGGGAATGGGGAATGGGGATTTTGGAATTCGGATTGCGGATTGCGGATTGCGGATTTTGGATTTCGGAATAAATGGCAGAGGGCAGAGCGCCAAGGGCATAGCGTCTTTATTTTTTATTTGACGCTTTGCGCCATGCCCCATGCTTTATTGCCAAATAGTGTTGAGACGATTCTATTCGAGCAGCTCAGATAAAAGCTTAGAAGATAATATCGCCGTCAATTACCGTTCCTTTTTTGATGACGGCCGGGGTTTTGTGGCTGTTTTTAATCGACACGATGCCTTTGATAGTGACATGGCTTTCAAAATAGACATCGCCTTCGATGCTAAGGGATTCACAATCCACTAAAGAAGGCAGTCCTTCCCTAAAGCGTTCTTCCAGAAGATCTATTTTTCCATAAAATTTTGGATCCAGTTTAATCTTGATTGTATCCGGTCTGTTTGCCGTCACGCGATTGGGGTTAATCCTCAGATATTCTTTTTCTCCCAACAGATAGCAATCCGAGCGCAATGCCAGAAGGTCATTGCAAGATTTGACCGGGAAAAACCGGCTTCGCGGAACCTTTACAGCCGTTGTACCATCGAATAAAGAAATGGCGGCGCCCATGGCGGTTTCAATCTGAAATACCGGCAAATTGCTTTCATTGCGCGGATCCACCTTTTTGGGGTTGAGGATCATTGGTAGGTGGATGGTGTGATCTTCTTCGAATAAAGTGTTTAAAGAATTTAAATTGATCCAGATATTATTCGTGTTGAAAAACCGGTAGCGGGTAATATCCTGAAAGGCCGCTATTTCATCCTTCGGGCATTGGGCGGCCTCGCGTAGTACGAGCCGTCCGTTTTTTTGTCTGGCAAGATGTCCACCCTTGATGTCCGCCGGGGTTTTTTCGGCCACCTCCATCATAAACGGGAATTGATGTTCGGCAAAATAACCCAGCAGCGATGTCTCCATGCGAGCTCCTAAATTGTCCAGGTTGTGGATAAATGCATACTGAATGCCGCTTTTTAAGAGGCTTTGGAGCATTCCGGACGTATTGAGAGCGGTAAACACGTCACCGTGACCCGGCGGATTCCACTCGAGCTCAGGGTTTTCCGACCAGCTGACCGGTGATAAATCCTGCTGCTGGATTTTGGGAAACTTGTGCTGGATAAAGTGAAGCGGAGTTCGGGAAGGTTTGAGTTTGGTTAAAGCCGCCAGGGTTGCGTCATGGGTGTTAAAGCTGTTCATTAAAGCCAGCTGAACCTCGCTGTTTTCAGCCTGCTTTAAGATAATTTCAAGAAATGATTTTTCGTTTTTGGCTTCAATTAATGACTTGGGCCCCTTCAAACCCATGGTCGTTCCAAGACCGCCGTTTAAAACAATTCTTACAGAATGATCTAAAGCGTGTCGGCCGGCAGCGGCATATTTTTTTAAATTATCGAAATCCTCTAATTCATCGGGCGCAACCGGTTGAATCTGCCGATCATACACCAGGCCGGTTTCACCGGTCAGCACCTGATTGTAGTAATAAGCAAAGGTATCTATTACCAGAGGCTGCAGTCCTTCGTTTTGCATCTTTTCGACAAATGCGGGCAGATG
>JAUVTR010000080.1 GCA_030601425.1 Desulfobacterales bacterium | reverse complement strand
CTACGGCGACGGGCTAATGCTTTTAGAAAAAGAAGGTATTGTTACCAATCGCAAAAAAAAAGCGAATCTGGGTTACAGCACCACCAGTTTGATTATGGGCTCCCGGGATCTCTATGATTTTGTACATATGCGTACCGGTGTTCAAATGCGGCCTTCATCTTATACCAATTCGGCAGAAACGATTCGGAAAAACAGTCCGTTTATTTCGGCCAATACCGCCATCGGGGTGGATCTGTTTGGAAATGTCTGGGCCGATTTTATCGACCCCCGACGCTACTACAGCGGGGTAGGCGGGCAGCCGGACTTTATTCGTGCTTTAAATGACCGTGCTTACGGAACGCCGATCATCGCGATTAAAAGCGTCACCCACAGGGGAAAATCTAAAATTTCTAAAATGCATCCGGGCGGTGTCAGTCTAACCGCCAGTGCTTATGACGGTGTTGTGATTGTAACCGAGTACGGTATCGCCGACTTACGAGAATTGACCACCGGCGAAAAAGCCATGGCGATTGCCCGGATTGCGCATCCACGCTTCAGCGACGATTTCCTGCGTTATGTATATGAAGATCAGCTTTTCACCAAACCCATTGGATTTTCTCTGGATAAAACGCCCCGGGGTGTGATCCCCTATGACGGCAGTATTAAATTAGCTGAGTGACGGAAGTCACTAAGTGCTGTCGTTATTTCTCGGACAGGAATCTATGAGATATAAGAAGCACAATTTCGTTCTGGTAAACATCGTACTGCTCATTATTATTGCCGCATGCACATCTGCGCCGAATGTGGTCGTTGATGCGCTACCGCAATATGATGTGCTGTTTTCAAATGAAAAAGGATGGACCGGTGCGGATGGGGCCTATTCGGTAGCGCTAACTCCAAATACGACAGCCTGGTTTTTCGGAGATACCTGGATCGGCCAGGTAAAAAACGGGCAGCATGTTAATGCAACTCTCGTTAATAACTCAATAGCCATACAGTACGGGAAAGATCCAGCAACGGCCGCGATGGGTTTCTTCTATGGTCATTCAGCAGACGGTAGTGTCGCTGCTTTTATCCAACCGGAGGATGGTCGGGGGTGGTTCTGGATGTTTGACGGTGTGGTGACTCCAAAGGGGCTTTATGTTTTTTTGATTCAAATTGAACGGACCGCAAGAGACTCGGTTTTTGATTTTAAGGTTATCGGATCCTGGCTGGGACAAGTTGATAATCCGAAAGATCCGCCTTCGGAGTGGCGGATTCGGCAATTCAAGGTCCCCTGGGTCGAATATTCAGATACCCGCGGTATTCTTTGGGGGTCAGCGGTCATACAGGTCAAAAACGATCTATATATTTACGGAACGGCTGAAGATCGCCAAAACACTGTTCATCAAAAGCATATGATTTTAGCCCGGGTTCCGATATCCATGTTGGCAGATTTTTCCCGGTGGCGCTTTTATGCCGACGGTAGCTGGGTGTCGGATTTTACACGCGCCAGCCGGCTGTGCGAAAATGTGCCCCATGAATATTCGGTAAGTTATCTTCCCGCATTGAAAAAATATGCGGTCGTTTATTCTCAGGATGGATTATCGAATAATATCCTGGCGCGTCTGTCGGCCGAGCCCCAGGGCCCCTGGAGCGATGCGATACAGCTTTATCAATGTCCGGAAGCCGATTGGGATGATTCGATTTTTTGCTATGCTGCCAAGGCCCATGCAATTCTTTCCAGGTATCCCGATGAGCTGGTCATTACCTATATCGCCAATTCAGTTGATTTTAATAAAACTGCAAATGATGCCCGGCTGTATCGGCCGAGGTTTTTGCGCGCAACTTTCTCCTCCCACTGATTTCTGTAAATTACAAAAAAAGAGGATGCTGCCGGTCGGCGGTCAGGGGAAATGGGTTTTGACTCGATTGATGTAGCGGCGAGTTGGGCAATCGGGGCATAAAACCTATTTTTTGACTTCGTCGTGGATCCAATTTAAAAATGGCGGATAGCCGTCTAAGATCGGCAGGCTGACAATACACGGACAGTCATAACTGTGCAGAGATTTAACTTTCTCAATCAGCTCGGAAACGAGACTCTCGGTGGTCTTAGCAATTAAAACCACCTCTGTATCCTGCTGGATTTCTTCCTCCCATCTATAAATGGACTGCATGTTTTCTAAAATATTCACACATGCAGCCAGCCGATATTCCACCAGCGCCTTTGCGATCTTTTGAGCCTCGGCTTTACTGCCGGCGGTCATATAAATAAAGCTAGCTGCCATTGGTGGACCTCTCTTTTTCAAAAATAAAGTTGATTAAATTTCAAACTAAAAGTACCAAATCTCGACGTTAACTCGTCATATCATAGGAGATAGGGAGAAATAGGTGCCAGGTTCCGGGTGTCAGGTGTCAGGAAGATACAGAGGACAGAGAACAGCAAACAGATGACAGAGGACAAAAGATAGACTGTTTTCTGCCCTCAGTCATCTGTTTGCTGACACCCGACACCTGACACCTGAAACCCACTTTGGCCTGAAAATCTGACACCTGAAACCATTTTCCTTACGGCTTTTGTAATATATTTGTGGGACGTGAAACTATTATGACATGGAACGAACAATGCCACTGCGCGGTTTCCAGCGGCTACCGCCTTTTGGCTGAATGCTTTCATAGCATTCCACCAGATCATCAACTTTGGCTTTATTCCAGCCCTCCAGTTTGATTCCTACCTGCTGGCCGGGTTTGGCCGTCTTAACATTTTGCCTTTCGATCTGAAGAGATGTTATTTTCCCGAAATATGCCGGCCCCATGGCAGTGATGACACGAAATTCATTCCCTAATTCGATGCGACCCTCAAGCACTTCACATCCGATGACGGCTCCTTTGGGGCTACTTCTGAATGTGGCAATGACTTTGGCTTTGGCGGTAATTTTTTCTTGGGCTTCCTTGATAATGAAACTTTGAGCGATTTTGCGCATATCTTCGATCAATTTATAGATGGTGTCATAGAGCCGTACTTCAACACCGTATTCTTTAATTTCCTGCTCCAGCTTGGGCATGGTGCCGACGCTGAATCCAAGGACCAATTTGCTGCCGGTGCGGGCCATCAACACATCGGACTTGGATACCTTACCGATGCCGGTCTGGATGAGATCAATCTGCACTCCGGGCACGTTAATTTCGGACAGACTGGCACTGACAGCCTCTGCTGTACCGGCGACATCGCACTTTAGAACAACTTCCAATTTCTTTTGATCCACAGGATTCGAAGATATATTATGCTGGGTTTTCTTTCGAGCCATTTGTTTTAAATTCTTTCTTCCATTATGTGTATCCATCTATCTATCACCAAGATCAGGTTGACTCAAGTCTTTAAATCCACTGAACAGCGAACCTAGTGTCATGTCCCACAAATATGTTGCAAAAGTCGTGTGGTATATTTTAGTCCGGTTGAGTTCTTTAAACAACACAATGTCTATGGTTTCAGGTGTCAGTGTTCAGGTGTCAGTAAGGGTTCAGGGTTCAGAGGTTCAGGGTTAGGACAACCTTGAACGCTGAACTTTTGAACGTTGAACCTGGTTTATTGTAGTCAAGCGGCAGATACCTGACACCTGAAACCCGACACCTGACACCTAAAATAAAACCGTGTTTTGTAAATTACTTGCGAGACGCTACACTAGCGAGCCCGCTATTATCTGGCATGTTTCAATTGCCTGTTCTCATCTTTCAGAATACCCAGTTGGATAGAATTGTTTCGGCTGCCATTTTTGATTTTTCAAAAGGATCCACGTCGATTTTGATTTCCCTTTCAGCGCGATAGTCAAATAGAACAAAGTAAAGCGCCTGGATAAGAAAAAACAGCCACACCCCAAGGGCCCATACCGGAGCCACAGCGGGCACCGCGCCGGACACGAGCAGACCGGTTCCCAGACCCAAACCGATTTCCGCAGCCAGTCGTTTTACAATAGACTCATTTTTGAAACAGATACCACTGCGAATCCAGCTTAACATTCCAAAGGCTGTAAACAAAAAGGCTGTCGTTGATCTAAACCAAAAAGCTGCCAAAAATAGCAGCAACAGCGGGAAAAAAATTGACCGAAGCGACTGGTGAGCCCAGCGGGACAGCAAGACGCCGTATCCGGCCAGCAATGCCGACAGCGACAGCTGGAAACTTAGCGGCCAGAAAACAACAAGACTTAACGCGAAACAAAAAGGAATATAAGCAAGCCCGCCTATTACTCCCCAGACAATTGTTGTTCGTATGGGGTTTGCAGTGGGTTTCATGATTCGGCACCTCCTTTTATGGCGTCCTTTCTTTGAAGAAGTTCCAGTTCAATCTCTTCTTCGCTGAGATCATTGACACTTAAGCCGGCGGGCATCGCCGACCACGTATTTTCCCAATTCTGTTTTTCTATCCGATAAAAATATTCAGTGGCTTTTTGTTTGAGCTGCTCATATTGCAGGCGTTGCTGATCTATATTTTCTTTGAACTGAACAATTTCGTGATTCAGCAGATCAATATGGCTGCAGCGCTCTGATTGGATGCGGGTTAAGGGTTTGAGCTTTTTAATCAAAGAACGGGCAATATCGTCTTTGTCTTTTTTAATTGCGACTTCCAGATCCAATTCCAGGTTGTCGGTCTCTTTTTTCCCTTTTTTATACGCTTGCTGTGCCTGATCCATTGCGAACCCCATTTTTTTTAATTTCGTTTCTTTTTGAACCAGGGACGCTTCCATATCTCTGAGGTGTTGTTTCAGCAAAAGTCCTTGATCTTCAATCTGATCCATCACGCCGTTGATATCGGCTTTAAATAATCGAATAATACGCGCTAAAAGAGCCATGATTTCCTCCCTATCTTGAAAACGGTTATTATGGAAAAATTATTTTCTTGTTTATTATTCTAAGCTTTAAAAAAGTTTTTAAATTCGAA
The DNA here is from genome assembly GCA_030601425.1 of Desulfobacterales bacterium. Taxonomy (GTDB): domain Bacteria; phylum Desulfobacterota; class Desulfobacteria; order Desulfobacterales; family JAHEIW01; genus JAHEIW01. Next base: position 7,814 of record JAUVTR010000080.1, on the reverse strand, counting down.
ATTCGAAGCACGAAATTCGAAACAATCTCGAAATTCCAAATCACAATGTTCGAAAAATTTTGATATTTTGATCATTGGAAATTCGAGATTGTTTCGACCCGTTTTATTAGATCAGGCGATATTCGTGCTTCGGATTTTATTTCCTTTGACTCTCAATTAAAGTCTTTAAGCTACAACTTCGGTAACAGAAAATTGTATGCCTTATCGTCGCCCTTTATAACCTTCATACTGCATGGCTTTTGAATTGGCCTTCTGCTTCGCTGTAACAGCGGCCGGGGCGCCTTGAAAGGTATCTTCCACTCTTTGGCGCAGGTCTTTAAGGTCTTGATCCAGATTTTGGGTGACTTCTTCTGATGCAACGGTTTTGTTGATCGACTCTTGTTCACGGTAATAGCTGTTGATTCGCTGCAGGGCTTTTTGTTTTTTACCCGCTTTAATGTCACCGGCCACTTCCTGTTTGAGCCGGTTATAATCTTCCCGGATGACTTTTTCAGTCCACGACGCTTTGTCGATTGAAGCCCGAACTTCTTTTTTATTTTTGACGCAGGCGATTTTAAACGACCCATCAAGGGTTGTTTCCATCAGTTGGCCGTGGAAGCGATAATGGGCCTTGATCTTGCCCATTTCGAAACTTCCTGTTGTGCCGGTGGGCACCTGCAATGTGAGAAACAATTTGCGGGTTTGACCGGCGCGCAAATCTCCCGGATGAACAACCGCATGATCTTTTTGGATTTTGATCGGGTATCCGGCGGCATTTACCAGGGAGATTCCATTGTTCAGGAGAAAAGAAATCGATACATTGGTTGCAATCGTTGCTTTGCTGTAGAACAGTTCTTTTTGAAAAACTTCTGCAAATGCCATTGGATTTTCAAGATAATAGTAGTTGCCGGCACCGCGATCGGCAATTGAGGTCATCAACAGCTCGTTGAAATTGTTTCCCACCCCAACCGTGCTGACGGCAAATTCTTTTTCAACGGCAACACCGGCCATCTTACCGAGTCTGGCAGAATCCGTAATTCCTTTATTGGCAAGTCCGTCGGAGATAAGGATCACCTTGCGGGCATTTCCAGTCTCAGGGGCAGATACAAGAAGGTTTATCCCTGCCTGGAGTCCGGCACCCAGATTGGTTCCGCCGCCGGCGGTTATGCGATGGATAAGCGTTTCAAGCTGCTCTCGATGATTTACGGTAACTTTGTGCAGGGTGGAGACATGCTGAACACCGTCTGAGTAAGTAATCAGCGCAAAGCGATCTTTGGTGGACAGGCTGGATAGAAGCTGCAGCACTGCCTGGCGGGCATCTTCAATTTTGCGTCCTTGCATTGAGCCGCTGCGATCCAGGACGATTACCATATCCACGTTGCGGGGCCCTGCGGCTGTTGAACCATAGCTATCAGAAGCTTGCAGTGTCAGGGCAAGGTTGACTCGGCCCTCGGATCCCTGAAGTATTTTGTTCTGGACGAGTCGGCCGCTAAGCGTTAGCGGGCCTGATTCTATCACAGGCCTGTGAGTTGCCGGTGTTATCCAGTCTGAAAACCATGTTTTCCCCGCACCGGCGGTGTAGGCCATTGCTGCACCGGTGGCAGCGATCAAACCGATAATAAGAATAAATGATTTTAGACGATTTAATTTCATGGGTTACTCCTTTCGGTTAATGGGTAATTTTTGGGATATATGCTGTCATGCTTTTTCCATTTTAATCCAGCGCAGCTAAAACACAATTCAAAGAAATGTAAAAAGATCGTGTCAATTTTTTACATAACTTTTACTTTGAAATTGGATGGATCTGATATAATGTCACTAGAGATTATGTCTGATGACACCATCTCAGAGAAAAAGGGCAGAGAATTAAATGAAAGCACCGAAAGCACGCATTCTGGTCGTTGAGGATGACGCGGCACTGTTACGCGGGCTCCTTGATGTGCTGGTATACAATGGCTATGAAGTTAAAGGGGTTGAAGACGGTGGTCGGGCACTGGACACGGGTCTTAAAGAAGTATTTGATTTGATCCTGCTGGATGTCATGTTGCCAACCCTTGACGGGTTTTCAATCTGTAAGGAAATTCGTAAAAAAAAGCCCACCCAGGGCATTATCATGATTACTGCCAAAGGCTCTGAGGATGATATCGTAACCGGTTTTAACGCCGGAGCCGATGACTATATCAGCAAGCCGTTTTCCCTCAGGGAAGTTATGGTACGGGTAGAAGCGGTTTTACGGCGTACCGGGAAAAATCCGGGGGATATTGACATCCGTTTTCGAGATATTTTCTTTGATGGGAAAAACCTGATCGCTGCATATCAAGATCAAATCGCAGAGCTGACGCGCAAGGAAATGGATATCATCGCTTATTTGCATCGCCACCGGGATCGGATCGTCTCAAAAAAAGAACTGCTCATCGAGGTGTGGCACTATGCCGACGCAGATATTGAAACTCGAACCGTAGACATTCATATGCTCAAGCTGCGCAAAAAAATAGCCAGTTTGATCGGCGATATGCCTTTTGTAAACACCATCAGGGGGGAAGGCTACCGGCTGGAATCTGAAAAATGAAACGATTACAAATTTTAATTCTCATATTCTGTTTGAGCCTGTCCATACCGCTTGGTTATTTTGTGGTGCGGACCTATCGCGGCCTGGAACAGGAAGAAACAGCCACCCTGCGTTTTTTTGCCAATACCCTCTTTGACGAAATGGAACAGGCCCTTGAAACCCTTGTTCAGCAGGAGGAAGGCCGTGCCATTGATGAATATAATTTTTTCATGAGCCTCTCCGGGCGTTACCGGGATTCTGCAAATGAAAACCGTTCACCGCTTTCCAACCCGCCGCCGCAAAATTATATCCTTGGATATTTCCAGAATAACCCGGACGGTTCTTTTCAAACCCCTTTGGCCGAGGCCGGCAAATCTGTTGCAGCGGATCGCAAAGGTGCCGTAACCCAGCTGGAGCGCGCCAATCGCATATTTAACCGCATACGCACTGCGGCTACTGATGAAATTACCGTTCCGCCGGCTAAAGTTGTTGCCCAGACCGAGCAGAAGCAACAAAGCGTCTTTGCTGAAAAATACCTGGATTTAACCCGTTCCCAAAAACCCAAAGCCCATCTCGGTCAAAAGCAAAAACGCCTTGAAAAAGTTACCGTGGCCCAGGCCGAAAATGTTGCCCGCCAGGAAAAAAGCGGAACTGCCAGGAGCCCTGTACCGGCGGTCGCCGCATTTTCCAAAAGCCGTCTAAGCCAGCGTCGGGCTGGCGAAGATGCACTGTTGGATACGGACAAGGACCAGGCCGCCAAGATGAGCATGCGCAGTAAGCCGGACCTTAAGGAAGCCGAGGCCGATGCACCGGGCGAAGCCACATCCGAAGCCCGGGATGAGGATAGTTTTCAGGTAGAAGTTGCTCCGTTGCAATCCGTTTTTGTCGGCAATGATCAAATCTTTATCTTTCGCCGTATCATGATCAACCAGAAAATTTACCGCCAGGGCTTTATCTTGAAGATCCCTGCGTTTTTAAATTATCTGGCCCAAAATTACTTTATTGCCCAGCCTATGGCAGGCTATGCCAATTTGCGCCTGCAGGTTATGGATCAAGGCCGTGAAATCGGTTTGGTGGAAGCCGGTATATCTATCCGCGACCCCAAATTTATCCTGAACCGAGCCTTCCCATCGCCCTTTGCATTTCTAAATGCCATATTAAGCAGTGATGAGATTCCGCGCTCCACCGGTCGCAGCACGTTGATGATCATGGTGGTCGTACTGGCGGCCATATTTTTAATCGGATTGTTTACGATCTATAAAAGCGCGCAGACCATCGTGGATCTTTCCGAGCGCCGATCTCAATTCGTGTCCTCTGTTACTCACGAATTAAAGACACCGCTAACAAATATACGGATGTACATTGAAATGCTCGAGCAGGGAATTGCCAAAGATACCGAGCGGGAACAGGAATATTTCCAGATCATCAATTCCGAGGGTTCCCGTCTATCCCGTTTGATTAACAATGTTCTGGATCTGGCCAAGCTGGAGAAAAAACAACGATCTCTTAATCTGACTGAGGGTACTTTCGAAGAGGTTGTCGCGGAAGTTCAAACCGTAATGCAAGCCAAACTCAAACAGGAAAATTTCACGCTGAAAATCATACAGGAGGATATCCGCTCGTTTAGCTATGATCGTGAGGCCATGATTCAAGTCTTGATCAATCTGATTGAAAACAGCATTAAATTTGGCCAATCTGCTGCCCAAAAAGAAATTACCATTCGAACCTTTCAAGAAGGCAAGTGGGTGAAAATTGCAGTTTCTGATTGGGGGCCGGGGATTCCCCGCCAGGCGCTCAAGAAGGTTTTTGACGATTTTTATCGGGTGGATAATTCTCTGGCGCGAAAAACCCGGGGTACGGGCATCGGTCTGGCACTGGTTAGAAAATTTATCACCCTGATGGGAGGGGGCGTCACTGCGGAGAACAATCCGGGGGGTGGATGCACCCTAACGATATCCCTGCCGTTGTCCCAATGACCTCTTCACTATTCCAGCCCGTCACCCGTGTAAATGCACTATTGACATCGACGCAGCGCCCGTCTTCTATCTGTATAATGGTGACTGGATCCGGAAACGTTTCAAAAACGGTCCGCAAGCGTTCCTCGCTTTCCTGAAGCGCTTGCCGGGTCGTTTTGTTTTCTAAGGCATTGGCAAATACCTGGCCCACGATCTTGAGAAGCGAACTGGTATCATCGGCCCACATTTTTTCTCTCTTTTTGCAAAAGTTTAAATTTAGGGTTGAAATTTTTCTATTTATGTCGCATTAATTCTTCTTCATTTTAATATCTGGGACCGGTACAGCGTTTAGGACGAATCATTCAAAATTATCGGTATCATCCTAAAGCCAGTGAAATTATTTGCGTTTATTACAGGGGGATGAGAATGCAGAAAATAGGTTTTTTATACTTGTGTTTGAGTATGGTTTTAGTTTTTGGAGGTATCACGATGGTAGTGGGGCAGGAAACCGAGGATGAGATGATTGTTCCCATGGGGAATATAGTGATTGGACCGCCGGAATCGGTGGAGCCAAAGAGATCTTCTGTTGATTTCCCTCATTCCAGACACTTTGCCAGTGTTGACTGTCGGACATGTCATCATACATGGCAGGGAACCGAAATAATAAAAAGCTGCAGCACCTCAGATTGCCATGATGTGATGGTTTCGCCGACAAAGTCTGAACAAGGCAGGGCAAACCCGGATCTGGCGATACTGTATTACAAGACAGGCTATCACCAAATGTGTATTGGATGTCATAAGGAAATAAGAATTCAAAACAAACAATTAGAGATTTCATTTAAGGAATTGAAAGAAACATTGACGATCCCCGGCCCAACCGGCTGCATTCAATGCCACCCGAAAGAATAACTGGGCGCTTACAAGAGCATTGAAGCAAGTCTGGCATAATACCGGCGGTATGCGCTTCAGTGCAGACGCTTGTTCCGAAGCCGGGTGAATTTTTCAAGACGGACGTTGAATTTTGTCTGTTGATGTCCGCTGCGGAGAAAAAACAAAACCAGATGCAACGTTTGTTTATCTAAGCCCAGAAAAAAGCCGGTGATTATAGCCGATGTCGGAATAGACTCTAAAGCCCGATCGATTTGATCGGGCTTTTCTATTCCGGAGGTAATCACTGACCTGAAAAACCGCATCACATTCTCATCATTTAAAGTGCGTTCCGGTGCGGGACCGATATCTTCATATTTGCTCAGGATAAAATTTTCGAGTACTTTTTTAAACACCCGATGTAGGGTATTGCTTTCGGCAAAACAACCGATACCGACAACATTTGCCGTATGGTTCATTGTAATACCTCCTTTATCTCTCTAGTGTCATGCCCCACAAAAATATTACACAAGCCGTAGTGACTTATTCATAGTTGCTACAGCGCTCATTGAAGTAGTCGGAAGCTTCTTCAACCGTATCGAAGGTGATCCAATCCCGCCATACGGTAATTTCGCCCTGTCTGCGGGTAAGTTCGATCGTCGTACTTCCGTGATATTCATAACAATCATGATAATCTGGATTAAAAATATGTCTTGTCATGTTTTTTATCCCCTTTCTGCGGTTAACCGCATTGTTTTTTAGTCAAAAAATTAACAATGTTGTCATTTTCGAGTTCAACACTACCACAGCAGTTTGTCAGATCCGGACAAACTGCTGAGGAAAATATAAATTTTTATTCTGGGCGCTTGACCACTTGCCTGAAAGCGGGTTTAACTGTTAAAAGCATCACTTGGTACTAGTATGGTGATTCCTAAATAACATTACATAAAATATTATTTCCCCTTCTTTTGAGGGCTATAACGTTTCAAGGTTTCAGTGTTCAGGTGTCAGGTGTCAGTCTTTGGACCGGAGGGCCTACCGTTGGCCTTGAAGCAGTCCCAGAGAAATTTCAGGTTTCGAGTGTCAGGTGTCAGATAACAGATGACAGAAAGCAGAAACAGTCTGCCCTTGGCTTCTGTCATTTGTTTTCTGTGCTCTCTGTCCTCTGTATCTTCATGGCACCTGTCACCTGAACACTGACACCTGACACCATAGACATTGTGTTGTTTAAAGAACTCAACTGAACTAAAATATACCACACGACTTTTGTAACATTTTTGTGGGGCATAACACTAGGGAGGATATTGATGGCACGGGGAGATCAACTGGCCAGGCAATGGCGAATTCTGCAGAGCCTAATCGCCTCACGCAGGGGTAAGTCAGCCGCCGATCTGGCTCAAGAACTTGAGTATCACTGGCGAACGGTATATCGGGATCTGGAGGCCTTGCAGTTAGCCGGTTTCCCGATTTATACCGACCGCGTAGAGGGCAAAAATCTGTGGTCTGTACTCGACAGCGTCCGGCACAACATCCCCATTCCGCTTAACCTGACGGAATTGATGGCTCTTTATTTCAGCCGGGGTATGATGACAGTTTTAAAAGACACTGTTTTTTATGAATCCCTGGAATCGTTTTTTAAGAAAATAAAGGCCACCCTGCCGGCTGAAACGATCCAATATCTTGAGAAAATGGAGGAAAGTTTTGAAGTCGGCTCAAAGCCTTACAAACAATATGATCACTTGCGAGAAACAATAAACAGAATCAGCGATGCCACCATCCATCGAAGAATTATCGAAATTGACTATTTTACCATGAGTCGCAAAGAAAAGACGCGGCGCAAAGTCGCCCCTTATAAAATCTGGCTTTTTGACGGTGCGTTTTACCTGGTTGGAAACTGCGGGTTGCGAGAGGACATCCGGATTTTTGCCCTGGATCGGATTAAATCGCTAAAATTAACAGATGAAACATTTGAGATGCCGGAAGATTTTAAGGTCGAAGATTTTATGCGGACAAGCTTTGGGGTATTTCATGGCAAACCACAGAAGGTCAGGATCCGGTTTGCGGCTGAAGTTGCCGGATATATCAGCGAAAAAATCTGGCATGATACCCAGAAAATTGTGCCCCAAAATGACGGGTCCCTTATTTTTGAAGCCCGGGTCGCCGGGACCGACGAAATTAAATTCTGGCTGATGACCTGGGGATCCAAGGCTCAGGTCCTGTCACCGGCAGCTTTGCGGGACGAAATTATGTCAGAAGCCGAAGCTATGCTGCAAAATTATCAAACCTGAGGGTCAGAATTTCCTTGCTCCATATATTACCACGAAGGTCACGAAGGACACAAAGTTAAGAATTAAAAAACATTCATCAATTTTCATGCCGCTTCGTGTTCTTTGTGGTGAATATGCGTCTTTGAACTGTTGAGCGAAATACAACTCTGCGCATTTGAAATGGCTTGTATTATAAAA
>JAUVTR010000126.1 GCA_030601425.1 Desulfobacterales bacterium | reverse complement strand
AATAAAAAGGAGTTAAAATGGACCCGTTACCTGTTTCTTTGAAAGAATTGGATCGCGTGGAGGTCTTGACGCTGATGGACAACTTTGTGGACGTCCTTCTGGAGGATACAAAGGTCGTCAGCAGACCCCCTAAAGCGATAGGGACAGAAATCCCCACCGATACCCTCTTGGCGGAGCACGGTCTTAGCCTGCTGGTCAAAGTTCAGCACGGTGCAGAAAAGCACACCATCCTCTTTGACACCGGCTATAACAGCATGGGCGTTCTCCACAATATGGCCAAACTGGCCGTTGACCCGAACGAGATGGAGGCCATTGTCCTGAGCCACGGCCACATGGACCATACCGGCTCTTTACATCCCATTCTTCAGAAAATATCCAATCCGATACCGCTGGTGGTTCATCCGGATGCCTTTCTGTACCCCCGGTTTGTTGAAGAAAAGGATGGATCGAGAAGAAGATTTCCGAGGACCCTTGTTCGGGAGGATTTAGAGCGCAGAAATGTGGAGCTTCTGGAGAGCAAAACCCCAACCCCTATCCTGGATGAGACGATTTTAGTAACGGGTGAAGTAGAGCGAACAACCGAGTTTGAAAAAGGGATGCCCAATGCCCTGATTGAAAGAGATGGAAATCTGGAGCCGGATCCGATTAAGGATGATCAGGCATTGGTGATGCATTTAAAAGACAAGGGACTGGTGGTTGTTTCGGGTTGCAGCCATGCGGGGATCGTCAATACGGTTCGTTATGCGAAAAAGCTTACGGGAGTTGCAAAGGTACATGCGATATTGGGCGGCTTTCATCTTTCGGGGGCTTTTTTTGAGAAGATAGTAGATAAAACCATCGATGAATTAAAAGCCCTGTCACCGGTGGTGGTTGTTCCGATGCACTGCACCGGCCGCAAGGCCATGGAGCAGTTTTCCCGGGAGTTTCCATCATCATTTGTGCTCAACAGCGTGGGATCTAAAATCACTCTGAACTGAAGGCGCATTGCAAATAAGTAAAATCGGATCGATCAAGAAGAAATCGCCGTGCCCCAGTAATTGAAGCACGCGGGTTTCCAGCCCGGTATATACATCGTATCCATTGCCCGAATTTTAAAGCCCGCCTGTTTTAGCAGCGACGGAACAGGCAGGTTCAGATTACAGCCGCCACTTACCCTTTTCCAAATCGGATTCAGTCGATTCTGCCAGCGCCGCACAGCCTCTTCGGGCGCGGTGCCGTGTTCGCAAAATATGAGTTGGCCGCCCTGCTTGAGCACCCGACGCATCTCCCCGAGGGCCGGCAGAATTTCGGAAATCGAGCAGAGCGTATAGGTAACCAATACGGTATCGGCACTGCCGTCATCTAACGGTATCTCTTCAGCAGCCGCCTCGATAAATTCCACGTCAAATTCGGCTTGGGCCACGGCCTGCTGCGCCCGAGCCCACAATTCCTTCGACGGATCCAGGCCCCACAAATGCTGCACTTTGCCCGCAGCGTAGAAAGGCAAATTAAGCCCGGACCCAATCCCAACTTCCAGCACGCGCCCTTCGGCCAGCGGCACGACCTTTTCACGCTGCCGCCCGATCGGCTTTGCGCTGCAGAGGAAGTGCGCGGCTCTTGGCAAAACATATTTTGCGTAAAATCCCATCCCTATAATCCAGTTTATCCCGGTTCAAGATAAAAAGGCACCGTTTCTCCAATTGCCACGTGGTGTTATTCGCTGTCAAGTTAATACCTGAATCTTGCATGAAATTTGAACTTTACCGGCAACAAACACCCGGTTTCTTCCCGCGCATTGAAAATTTTATTCCGCACAAAAATTAGCATATAAACACCGGACGATTTCCGGTCAGACATGGGTTACTTTTGACATTTGACGATTGATTATTATCCTCTTGTTTGTAAACGTCACTGAGAAATTTGTTGAACACACATGGCTCTCGATCAGAGCCTTTTATATGGAGAATAATGCCATGGAAACACAAAATAAAAACAGGACTTTTTACCGGACTGTGAAAATAGACGGATCGGATATATTTTACCGCGAGGCCGGCCCCAGGGACGAAAAAACGATTTTACTGCTACACGGCTTTCCGACCTCGTCTCACATGTTTAGAGACTTGATCCGGACGCTGTCGGACCACTTTCACCTCGTCGCTCCGGACTATCCCGGCTTCGGCAACAGCTCGATGCCGGGTGTTGAAACGTATGACTACACCTTCGACAATATCGCAGCGGTTATCGACCGCTTCACGGAGAAGCTGGGCCTGGACAGGTACAGCCTCTACATGATGGATTACGGTGCCCCGGTGGGCTATCGCATTGCGGTGAAGCATCCTGAAAGGGTGGAGTGCCTGATTGTTCAAAACGGCAATGCATATGAAGAAGGCTTGCGGGAATTCTGGGATCCCCTAAAAGCGTACTGGAAGCAAAAGTCAAAAGAAAATGCCGATACCTTAAGAGACAGCCTGCTGACCCTAGAGGCCACCAAATGGCAATATACCAATGGGGTCCGGAATCCGGAGGTCATCGCACCCGAAAACTGGTTCAACGATCAGTATCTCCTGGATCGACCCGGCAACAAAGATATCCAGCTGCAACTGTTCTATGATTACGGTTCGAATCCACCGCTATATCCGAAATGGCAAGCTTACTTTCGTGAATATCAACCGCCGACACTGATTGTGTGGGGCAAAAACGACTACATCTTCCCCGAAGAAGGCGCACATCCGTACACGCGCGATCTGAATAACATTGAGTTTCATCTTCTCGACACAGGGCATTTTGCCTTGGAAGAGGACGGTGACAAAATAGCCCAACTGATCACCTGCTTTATGGCAAAAAACACGGACCTGGTGACCCGGCACCCGGAAGTCTGGGATAAATGCGCGGTTACGGCTTAGCGCGATGCGGCGGCTGTCGATTGAAGCGGTTCTTTCGAGGCGCGGTAGAAAGATCGGGTATTCATTATTTTTTTACCCAGGCCTCAGCATCCGCTAAATTCGAAAATACCTTAAACTGTTGGGGTAGATCTTCGGCAATTTTAGTAAATGCTTCGGCCAGATCTGACTGCGTCCCGGATTCGACAACGATTGCTGTTTTGTTTATTCTGGCATCTTTGGGGTAATTTTCTTCAATGATGTCCCGCAGCTTATGCAAATCATCTCGGGATAAATTCTGGGGGCCTTCACGGAATACCCAGATTCTGTTTTGCTCAGGAATCTCTTCCACATAGAACAGCCTGGCAACGCCCTGCTGTATCTCTCTGAGATCAGTCCCTTCTTTGGGTTCTACTAAAATATAATCCTGTTTTATGGTTATTTTGGGTGGCATGCTCTGGATGACTTTGATTGGATTTGCCTTCGTTATGACCAGGCGGCAGGGCCATTTTGTACCTAACCCGTAAATATCATCGGGAGTCAAAGAAAGTCAAGAAAAGGCTCCGCAAAAAACAAGGGGGTCAGACAGGCGAGCCATGCCACAGGCAGACAGGTCTGTAACTCAGAAAGGCGATTCAGGCGATATTTGCGAATGCTGTCCCACACCCACGCCGTCGAGCACAATGGCACCCAGCACGATGATTCCGCCGGCAACCGTAGGCAAGCTCGGTATTTCGTGGATACCCAAAATGGGAAGGTAAACCCAGAGGACACCACCGATCACCTCCACCAGGGACAACAATGTCAGCTCCGCTGCAGGTAAAAATTTAGCGCTGAAAGAAAATAATATTAAACCGAATCCAACGACAAGACCGTGCAGGACGCTGAGATACACGTTACGAAACGGCATGGCCAGTGTTTCGCTGCGATAAAACAGCATCAGCAGCGTGAACAGCACACAAAGCATACCTGCGAGCGCTATCGTGGCAAATTGCGGTGTCTCCCTGCGCCATCGCAGACTCACCGAAAAGACGGCGAAGCCCGCCGCCGCCATTAGGGCGAACAGGTTGCCCAAAAAGCTACCGGCCCCCAATCCTTCCAGGACCATCACAACTATGCCAAGCAACGCAATAATCATCGCTGCCCAGGTAGAATATCGCACCTTCTCTCTTAGCAGAAAAATCCCTAAAAACGCAGCAATGAAAGGTGCGGCGGCCAGCATGAAAAGGGTATTGGCCACCGTTGTCAGGGTAATCGACAAAATATAACCGGTCATGGCAGTCACAAGTCCGACGGCCCCGAGAAATCCCGCAAACCCGATTCTTTTAAAATGGTTTATAAAAGCAAGGCCCTCGCGCGCCGTGAGATAGATTAAAATAATGATGGCGATGGTCAGGCCTCTGAAAAACAGATATTGCCACTGATAACTTTGAGCCGCCTCCATGTAGCGCACGATCAAGGCGCCAAATGACCAGAGCGCTCCGGCAAAAGACGCCAGAAAAAAAGCTTTTAGATAGTTCCGGTTGCTGAATTTTTGCATGCCGACATCTCCGGTTTCGGGAGCAGTTGAGAAGCAGAAGCGCTCAACTATCCCGGCGCGGAGGTTTCTACGCCTAATTTGAACTTAAAGCAAGCTAAAAATGAACGCTAAATGCAACGGAAAACGGAATATCGGTTTTGCGTCTGCACCGCATAATGCCTGTCAGGAAAAAAGGGGCAAGCTGATTTCAGCCTGCCCCATTGTTTTTAACCTCCCTGTTTGACCAAAGGTGTTTTCCTGATTTTGCAAGTCAAGCCATCAGTTCGTCTTCCTTACCCCAACGGAGACTGCGAACCCGGTGTCCGTTATTGTGGCCGAAGCGCTGAACTCGTCTTCAGGCTCAGAATAACTTTCGGCGCTGCTGTAATAGTTGTTGATTTCCTTGACCACGGAATGGTGAGGTCGCCGGTAGAAACGCCGAGGGTGACCCTGCCGGTAGACCGGCCGATGACGCCAGCGCCGAAATTTGGGCCTATGCCGATAGGGCGCACGATAGTGATGAGGATTGCGAAATTTTGATTTGAACCGGGGCCCCGGGCGATTAAAATGACGCCTGAAATGATTGCGCGGGCCGCGGTCACGGATGCGGTCACGGTCAAAATCGTGATCTCCGGACCCATTTCCTTTCTGAAAATGGTTGCCTCGATCCGAACGGCGGTCGCCGCCTCTTTCGCGTTGGGCCCAGGAATTACTGGTTAAGGCCACAATAAATCCAATCAATACAACGCTGATGATAAGAATCTTTTTTTTCATGGCTTGCCTCCTTGTTCTCAAGATTGACAACCGGGTGATCAGGGTTGTTTGAACTGTATGACGCAACCCATTTCTGAAAAGTTTACAAAAAGCAGACAAAGTTTACGAGTACTGCAAAGACGCAAAGCCCGGGCCCATAACTCAAAGGCTTTATGATACCCTGCTGGGCATTCAATACGGAGATTTACCCGATAAGTTTGGCTGGGTTGAAATTGTGGATTAAAGAGATAAAGGATCAAATTTTTTAGAAAAAGTGTAAAGATGAATATCCAGGCAGTTATAACTGTTCAATTTTCTCCGGCAAGAAAATGAATTGCAGCCAGGTATTAGAAGTCCTGCCTTTAATCGCATTTGAATGACTGGGTTACATCTTCTGAAGTACTACCAATGTCCGCTTTGAAAAAGCCGAAACGTTCACCCTCAAACCAATGAAAATCATCCCCGCCCCAGTAGAGTTTGTCCTCCAGGCGGGTTTCGGCATAAAAATAAATATAGCGGTTGTGGGTATCAACGATGTGCTTTTTTTGACCCGAAGCCAGCGTAAACCAGCCGCGAGTTTGCCAGTGTTCCGGCTCATTTTTTCCGGCCAGATAGCGCACGGCAACGTAGATGGGACGACTGCAATTATTTTTTACGAAAACCTTTGAATACAGTTCTTCCTGTGAATCTTTGCGAGCCAGTGCAATCCGGATCTGGGATAAGATTTCATCGGCCGTAGCTTTGTCTTTTTTAATAATGTGATCTTCCTTGGCATCCACGATGACCCGGGTAGTGCTGGCGGTGACCGGTACGATCTTAATGGTGATATCGAGCTCGGCCGTAGATGCGCTCATGACGGTCTCATCCGTATAGGGATCCACCGAATGCAACCGGATGTCCATCTTTTCCAAGGCGCTTTGGGCGGCCGCGGTGATCTGTCTGACATCACCCATTAAGGTTTCTTTGGCCACATTGCTCGTGGTGTATCGATAATATTCGCCTCCCCCGGCCATGGTCCCGGGCACCACCACCTCGGCACAGCCGACCAGCAGCCCCATAAAACCTATCAGTCCGATTCCGGCTGCAGCCTGTTTGATTACACCCATTTCTGCCTCTGTTTATCTTTTCCGATGCTGACTGTTTCTCTGGGCCTGAAAACCGCTTCAGGTAAGACAAAACTGATCCCTTTTTAAAATTTGAAACGCTCAATTGAGGTTTAAGAAAAAATGCCAACCAAAGCAATATGTTTTCATGAATTGGCGTCAAAAACCCCATTTCTCATATTGAGATCCGGGGTTTTTTAGTTTAAGAATAAAAAAATATGGATATTGCGTATTGAAAATAAAGCTGTATGTAATCAACGGTTGACATCAATCGCTAGATTATCCTATCCCGGCCTGATCGGGGCAGAAAGGAGCAAAAATCATGTATATCCAGCAAATCGATCTTACGCGGGGGGTGGGCAAAGATTTTGTGGATGGACTCACGGCTGCTTCAGTAAAAGAAGAATATGAGCCAGGCGATATTCTTTTTCAAAAGAGAGATCCTGCGGATCACGCTTACCTGTTATTGATCGGCCGCGTTCACCTAAAAATGGGTGAGACCGGTCATGTGGTTCACATCGTCAGCCGCCCGGGAGAGACGTTCGGGTGGTCATGCCTCGTGGACCGTGATGTTTTTTCATCAACAGCAGAATGCGTCGAGCCAACGAGTGTGCGCAAACTTCACCGGAAGGATTTTAAAAAGCTTCTGGCAAAAGACCCCGCAAACGGGCTCATTTTTATTCAGCGTCTTGCCGGAATGCTGGGGGACCGGTTGCTGGAAAGCTACGCCCGTTATGAAAAATTGTATAGCGGTGAAACGTTTGTATAGATCCTGCTTCAGGTACCCCGGTTGAATCCCACCTTTAGTGGGGTTGCAGGGCAACCCCGATGAAATAGCTTTCAGATTTCATTGGGCAGGCATTCAACAGGGTGAATATCCCACAGCGTTGTCGTCACGCAGCACAGCGTCTGCGTCCCATGTTTTCCTCCCATATTCCTGCGGGCAGTTCTCAACGACCACTTTTTTTCTAAAGTTAATAGTATAGTTACCGATATTTCTATAGAGGTATAATACAATATGGGTAAACGAAAAATGTATAACACCACCATAGATACGGACCTGATCAAGGAAATCAAAATCCTCGCAGCCCGGTTCGACAAGCGACAAAATGATCTCCTTGAAGAAGCGATTCAGGATCTACTCGAAAAATACAAATTCCAGGATGAGGAAACACCTTCCCTGGGTATATCGAATGGATGAGTCGCTCGCAAAGAGTGTATCGTTTTTATACCGCTTTCCATAATAATGTTCCCAATGACGGAATTGCGGCATAAGTGGTTGTAGAAAAAAACGTTTCAATACCGGCACGTTTTTTTGACAACCACTATATAGGAGAGAGTGCCTTGAATAATCTGGTCTATATAGGCTTTGGCTTAATAGGTTTTGGTTTCGTGTTTTTTGTATATCTGGTTCTCAGCGGTAAATCCGAGCAAGACGATGAGGCTGAAATAGAATGATCGGGACCCTGTGTAGCAGGGCGCTGCGGGTGGCATAAGGAACACGTGAACCCAAAACGTAACCCTGGATTGAACTAAAGAAACCCCATTTCTCAGATAGAGACGTGGGGTTTTTTTATGTCCGAATAAACAGCGGCTGGAAAATGACTTGCATTTTTTTTATCAACTTACTACAGATGGCTGGGCTAAGAATCTCATCTCATTAATTGGCTAATTTTTTCACCAACTGTTTTTTGGCATGTCGCGTTTGAATTTCCCGCCCTGCCCCGCCAGGGGCAGGAAGATTTAAAATATCAGAAAAACGAGCCCAAAAGAAAGCCTGCCGGCTGGTGCGCGTTCAGACGATGCAGGCGGGAAGGATATGGATCGCATGGCGGCAACCGCACTTAAAGTCGAAGACATTTATAAAAACTTTGGCAGCCTTGAAGTCTTAAGGGGTATTTCCCTGGAGGCCTACGAGCATGACGTCATATCCATTCTGGGAAGCAGCGGTTCCGGCAAGAGCACGCTGCTGCGATGCATAAATCTTTTGGAAACGCCAACCTCGGGAAAAGTCTACGTTCGCGGCGAGCTCATCAAAATGCGTGAGTTGCGTTCGGGAGAGCGTCAGGCTGAAGACCGCAAACAGGTAGAACGTATCCGCTCCAAACTGGCAATGGTGTTCCAGCAGTTTAACCTGTGGGCGCATATGACTGTTTTGCAGAATGTAATGGAAGCCCCCGTAAATGTATTGAATCTCCCCAAAGCAGAAGCCCGGGAACGGGCTGAAACGCTGTTGCAGCGGGTCGGCATGCTTGAGCACAAGAGCTACTACCCGGCGCATCTGTCAGGCGGTCAGATGCAGCGCGCGGCAATCGCGCGAGCGCTGGCCATGGAGCCTGATATGTTGCTGTTCGATGAGCCGACATCGGCCCTTGATCCGGAACTGGTGGGCGAGGTGCTAAAAGTGATTCGGAGTCTAGCGGAGGAAGGGCGCACCATGCTGGTCGTCACCCACGAAATGGGATTTGCGCGTGAAGTTTCCAGCCGGGTGATATTTTTAGACGAGGGCCTGATCGTGGAAAGCGGTGACCCGCAGCAGGTTTTTAATAGTCCGGAGTCGGATCGGTTCCGGGAATTTCTCGTCGGCGTTTTTAAATAGCCGCTAATTCTAAACGATTTTTTTCAGCCTTTCATCAGAACACCAGCTTAGGAATAAAACATGACTGACGTTATCGCCTATTTTCCTCTCATCCTGAAAGGAATGCTGCTTACCGTGGAAGTGGCGTTGCTATCCCTGCTTATTTCGACTCTGCTCGGAATGATCGGCGCCCTTGCCAAACTGTCAAAATCACGCATTGCCCAGAGCATTGCGGGCACCTATACGACGATAATCAGGGGCATACCCGATTTGGTTCTCATGACGATTATCTTTTTTGGCGGTCAGATCCTGCTGAATAATATCGGTGAAAAGCTGGGGTGGGATTATATCGATGTGAGTCCATTCGTGGCGGGTTTTCTCACGATCGGTTTTATTTTCGGCGCCTATATGACGGAGTCCTTTCGCGGCGGCATCTTGGCCGTATCCCGGGGTGAAATTGAAGCCGGCTATGCGTTTGGTATGACGCCGTTTAATGTTTTTCTGCGCATTACCTTACCCGCCATGATCCGGCACGCCCTGCCGGGATTCGGCAATAACTGGCTGGTGCTGGCGAAGACAACTGCATTGGTTTCCGTCATCGGGTTGCAGGATATGGTTTACACGGCCGGCCTGGCCGGCGGGTCCACCCGCAAACCATTTACATTTTATTGTGTGGTCGCCTTTTTGTTTCTCATCATAACCGGCGTTTCCGATGTGGGCGTGAGATGGCTGGATCGGCGCTATAGTGTCGGCGTGCGAAGGGCTTAGGGCATCTAATGGATTTTCAGGTCATCATAAGTAATCTGCCGCTGTATTTTAAAGGGCTGTGGACCACCATCGTCCTGGTGGCCTCCTCGCTACTGTTGGGGCTGTGCCTGGCGCTGCCCATTGCTCTGCTGGCCACATCCAAAAACAGATGGGTGAACATGCTGCCCAAAGCCTATATTTATTTTTTCCGGGGCACCCCGCTGCTGGTGCAGATG
>JAUVTR010000281.1 GCA_030601425.1 Desulfobacterales bacterium | reverse complement strand
AGTGGAAATATGCCCTCCAACTGCGTGATCAGTATAAGAATGACCCCTTTACTAAAGAAGCTGGGCGCTTGGTTTCGGAGTACTTTTCTGCCTCTGAGCGTTTGGGCATGATCCGATTGAGAGAAAGCCACTATTACAGGCCCGAATTGCAAATTGAAAAATTCATGTCTGTCCTGCAGGAGCTGTTTCCTGTCGGAGCTGAACCTTTTCACGGGTAAGCTGAATGATGGACATCGTCTCAGAATACATTTAAGATCTGATATGAGCAAAAATGACTATCGAATAACCGTAATTGCTGATGATCGTGAAAGTAAAAACAAAGTCATAGAATTTCTATCGTATAATCTTCTTCCCCCTGGATGGAACTCGAGCCCGGAACCGTGCTCCGGATTCCGTCTGTTGAACAAATCCTGAGGCGGCTATTGGTATGTCCCTTCAATAATATTACTTGAAATTATGCATTTGAAATGCATAATTTCCACCGAGGAGATTATGCATGAGCCAAACCTATATCAAGAGATCGTTGGAACCAGTCCTCAAAAAGGCTGCCTCCGAATTTCCCGCAGTGGTTCTGACTGGGCCGCGCCAGTCCTGTAAAACAACGCTTTTCCAACGCCTTTTCGGCAACAGCTGCCGGTACAGAAGTGGATATCGTGGTGGAGGCCGGCGCAAAGCTGGTGCCCATCGAGGTAAAGCTCTCGGCCACCCCGCGCCCGGCCATGGCTTGCACAGTGAAGA
Source organism: Desulfobacterales bacterium (assembly GCA_030601425.1). Classification (GTDB taxonomy): domain Bacteria; phylum Desulfobacterota; class Desulfobacteria; order Desulfobacterales; family JAHEIW01; genus JAHEIW01. The sequence continues at coordinate 3,156 of JAUVTR010000281.1, read as the reverse complement.
TGTTCCAGAATGATTGATCAGTATAATTGCAGCGCAGTGGAAGAATTTTCAAGTCTTAGGCAGCTATTCCACCCAGTTAAAAGTCCGATCGACGGCTTTTTTCCATTCACGGTAGTACTTTTCTATGACTTCTGAGTCTCCTGTGGGTTGCCAGGTTTTATCTTCTTTCCAGTTCCGGCGCAGTTCATCCAGCCCCACCCAGAACCCTACTGCCAGGCCGGCTACATAAGCGGCTCCGAGGGCAGTGGTTTCGGACACTCTGGGACGAACCACCGGGACAGTTAAAATGTCGGATTGAAACTGCATCAGCAGTTCATTGCCGACCATGCCGCCATCGACTTTGAGTTTGGTCAATTCAACCCCGGAATCCTTGTTCATCGCTTCCACAATATCACGCGTCTGATAGGCTGTGGCTTCCAGTACCGCCCGCGCTATATGTCCCTTGTTAACAAAGCGAGTCAAGCCCACAATAACGCCCCGTGCATCCGAGCGCCAATAAGGGGCAAATAGGCCGGAGAAAGCCGGCACAAAATAAGCGCCGCCGTTATCTTCAACCGTTTTCGCCAGCGTTTCAATTTCGGGTGCACTGGATATCAATCCAAGGCTGTCCCTCAGCCATTGCACCAGGGCACCGGTAATGGCGATGGAACCCTCCAGGCAATATACCGGCGCCTGGTCATTGATTTGATACCCCAGGGTGGTGAGCAGGCCCTGGTGGGAGACAGTTGGGGTGGTGCCGGTATTCAGTAGGAGAAAACACCCTGTGCCGTAAGTATTTTTGGCTTCACCCATATCAAAGCAAGTTTGCCCGACCAGGGCCGCCTGCTGATCCCCCAGCGCCCCGCAAACAGGTACCTCAGCCTCAAAAGGGCCGTCCTTCAGGGTAGTGCCCCAGGTGTTCATGTCGCAGGACGGCACAATGCGAGGTAGAATCTGGGAGGGGATGTCCATGGTTTTCATGATCTGTTCGTCCCATTTAAGCGTATGTAAATCCATCAGCATGGTGCGGCTGGCATTGGTCACATCGGTGACATGCGACCCGCCATCGGGTCCGCCGGTGAGCCACCAGATGATCCAGGTTTCCATGGTGCCGAACAGGGCCTCGCCTTTATCCGCCGCTTTCCGGGCCGGAGCGACATTGTCCAGAATCCATTTGATTTTGGGACCTGAAAAATAGGTGGCAATGGGCAGACCGGTTTTATCCCGGAAACGGTTTTGTCCGTGATCACCCATTAATTCCTTACAAATTTCATCCGTACGTGTGCACTGCCAGACAACGGCATTGGTGAAGGGCTTGCCCGTCTTTTTGTCCCAGATAACCGTAGTTTCACGTTGATTGGTAATACCGATGGCCGCCAGATCAGATCCGGTAAGGCCGGATTTTTCCAATGCCCTACGGATGACGTCCCGGGTGTTTTGCCAGATCTCAGCAGGATTGTGTTCTACCCATCCAGGCTGTGGAAAAATCTGTTCATGCTCTTTCTGTTCGACAGCGACGATCTGCCCGCTATGGTCAAAAATGATAAACCGGTTGCTGGTTGTGCCCTGATCCAAAGCTCCCACATAATTGGCCATGTTTCATTCTCCCTAGATATCAAGGGGCTAAAGCATCAACTTTAGCCCCTCGAAGGTTCAGCTGCAATTTGCAATGGGTTTTGAAATCACTAACAAATTATTCAACCACTTGATGAATTCCTCTCCATTGATTCGGACCTTTTGAGCCATTATTCGTTTTGTACCTGAAAACCGGCTGGAAATCCCAAACGAATAGACGCGGCCATTCTCTGAAATATAGGTGAAGCATATGAATAAAACACTTTATACCCGCCGCATAAGTAATTTAGACCTTGCTCACCTTCAGGTGAAATTAAAATGCGATCTTTGGGACAGCCCCCGTAACAGAATCTAAGGTATTTGCATTTCATACAGTAATTCGGCAGTCCGTCAAATTTCTTTTGCCCAAACTTCTTTTGAAAAGAGGAATTCAACAAACTAGTATAAGTATCCTTGTTGATATTGCCTAACTTGTGATTGGCATTAACGAAATGATCGCAGCTGTAGATGTCACCGTTATGTTCCAAAACGAGGGCATTACCGCATGTTTGACAATGGGTGCAGAGTGACGAGGGTTGCCCCATTACAATCCCGAGCATCAGGTCAAAATGTTGTATAAAAATTTTCCCCACATCTTTGCAGGCGATCCATTCATCCAGGATTCCGTTCAGAAATCGACCAAACTGTATGGAGTCAACGCTTCTATTCGAAACCCTGCCATTGATAGCTTCCACAAGGGGGACAAATTGCAGAAAGCGGGCGCCGATACTTTTCAGATATTCATATATGATTGCGGGATGAAAGGAATTCCTGTTGTTGACAACCGTAAGGATATTCACATCGACTCCGTATTTTTGGAGTATTTTAAGGCCCTGTAATACCTTTTCAGAAGTGGGATGACCATTTTTGTCCTTACGATAAACATCATGCAGCTCCGGCGGACCATCTAAGCTAACACCAACCAAAAAATTTTCGAGCTTTAAAAATTCAGCCCAAATTTCATCGATTAAAACAGCATTGGTTTGGAGCGAATTGGAAATTTTTATTCCGTGTTTTGCATACCGCTTCTGAATGTTTACCGCCCTTTGAAAAAAATCAATCCCCATTAAAGTGGGTTCCCCACCTTGCCATAAAAAATGCACTTCCGGATACTCCGGCGGTTGTTCATCCAAATAAAGCCGGATATGTTTTTCAAGAAGCTCCGGGGATATGCGAAACGAATCGTTTTTGGGATATAGGTTTACCTTGTCCAGATAAAAGCAGTATTGGCATTGCAGATTACAAACAGACCCTATCGGCTTAATAATAACTTGAAACGGAGAAGGTGGTAACATTTGTTTTGTGGACAGCATTTTATAAGAGCAGTCGATAGCAAAATCTCAAGTTAGGGGCTTCGCCCCAATTGGAATGTTGGAATGCTGGGATAGTCGAAATAAATCGTGATCCCCTTTTCCCTTTCTTTATCGACGGGAACGTGGTCGCTCAGTCATGCCGTTCGGCCCTGCTAGCATATGAGTCAACGTTCGTTCGTCATTAACCATCCGCCAGGATAGCATCTTTTGGGCGTACTTGAGGACTAGCTTCGTGTACGCCGGATTTCCG
>JAUVTR010000066.1 GCA_030601425.1 Desulfobacterales bacterium | reverse complement strand
GCGGTAAAATAGGCCACCCTTAAGGCGGCTGTGGCCGTGGCCAGTCCCATGGCCACCAGCAGCAATGCGATGACCGCAATACCGAAGAACTCAAAAATACTCTCCACCCAGAGGTGAACCACGAACCAGCGCCAGTAGTCCGCCATGGTCAGGTGGGAGCCCGGGCCGTAGAAAAGCCCGAAACCGTAAAAGGCGACCACCAAGACGGCGCTGAACACGTAAAACCAGATCAAAGCGCTGAATTCATCCTTGTGGCGCTTCAGATGACTACCGACAGCCCGGTACACGATCAGCAGCCAGAAAATCAGGCCCACAAACAGTAGGATTTGCCAGATGCGGCCCAGTTCAAGAAATTCCCAGCCCTGATGGCCCAGCCAGAACCACAGATTACCCAGCATTCCCTTGATACCCAGAACCTCGCCGGTAAGGCTGCCCACGGCAACCAGCAGGACGGCACCGAAAAGCAGCTTAACCAGAAGACTCTGCTTGGCGGGTTCTTTGCCCCCGAGGATAGGTGCCAGATAGATGGCAGACGCCAGCCAGGTAGTGGCGATCCAGAAAACCATCAGCTGCAAATGCCAGGTTTTGGCCCAGCTGTAAGGGACCAGTTTGGCCACCAGAGGTATAAAAAAACTGGCTGGATGAATGGTGTAGTGGGCCAGCAAGCCCCCCATGCTCGTTTGAAGCAGAAACAGCAGGATGACCACCACAAAGAATTTGGCGGCTTGAAACTGACTGCGGGTCAAAGGCATATCAATCAATTTTTCGGCCAGAGCCGTCCCTTTGGCTTCGCCATACCACAGGCCGTAACGATGGATGCAGTAAACAAACAGCCCCAGGACTACAAGCAGGGCCAGGACACCGGCGATGGAATAGAAAAAGGCGTCGGTACTCGGAACATTACCCACCCTTTTGTCCGGGGGCCAGTTGTTGGTGTAAGTATAATCTTCTCCCGGGCGCAGCGTTGAGGCCACCCAGGCCGTCCAGAAGAAAAAGCGTGAAACCTGAAGCCGCTGTTGCTCCTCGCGAACCGTGTTGGGAAGAAAACCGTAGCGGATTTCACCGTCTTTAAAGGTTTTCCCCCAGTGTTTCACCACACGCTCAAGGCCTTTGACCTGAGCGTCGGTGAGCTTGAGTGTGTCGCTGTCTGCGTCATAGCGGTTGGCTTTAATCTCAGCTTTGGTTTTGACATCGATGATGTCTTTTTGCAAATCATCGAGCTGCGCATAGGTTTTGCCGTAATCCGCCATAGCCAGATAATCACCGACGGCCTCGGCCACGATGTGCAGGGATGTGGCGGAAAACTCCGAGCCCCGCTGGGAACCGTGCCCCCAGACCGCCCCATGATCCATCAGACCGTAACGCTGATAGACGTCCTGGCCGGCAAAGATATCCGAGCCCTGGAAAAGGACGTCGCCGTTTGCGTCCACGACTTTTCCCGGATAAGGCGGCAGGTCCTTTTTCATCGCGACTCCGCCACCCAGCAGGACGGCCATTCCAACAATAAAACAAAGGATTGCTGCCCATTTGAGCGTTTTAAGAGACATATTTTACCTCCTCCTCTTGTAACAGTTAACAGTGATTGGAAAAATTCACGCGCCCCTCAGATGTATTAAATATTACCCCACAGCGGAAGACAGTTTGACTTAAATCAAGGATAAGGATTTTTTTATTTAACTCTAAAGACAATTAGTTTTGTAAAGATTTTTAAGTTTTACTTTTTATCTTTTAACCCGGTACCCAATCTTACGATGTGATCACATAAACATGGACTTGCCGGGGGCCGTGCGCCCCATGAACCATGGTGGCTTCGATATCGGCGGTTTTACTGGGGCCGGATATAAATGTCATGCAATTGGTTAAACCTTCTTTGCTCTCTTGCGGATCCCATTTTAACAGGGCGTAAAGCTCTTTTAAATCGGCAATGATTTGATTCAGCTCGATAACCGCAACATGGATTGACGGCACAAGAGAAACCGAGCGCGCCTGCCCCGGTCGCGTTCTCATAACCATCGTAGCCGAGTCCGCCATGCAAAAATCGGCCGCGGTGATTCCGATATAGGAATCGATGACGTGTTGGCGTAAGTTTCCGCTTTCAGTTTCCTTCACGTCGGTAAAAAATACAGTCACGTCCTGTGGAGACAGGGCCTCCGGCAGATTGAGGTTCTCGATCAGCGGATGCTGCCAGGCCACGACACTTTTTTTAGCGCCCCATTCGGGGTCTTTATCCCGAACAAGATCGGCGATGGCTGCAGTCACCGAGTTGATATCTTCACATGATATAACCTTTAAGTTGATGGGCCCGGCGGCTTCGATGAGGGTTGCCAGCAGCTTTTTTCTCTCCTCAGGCGTACGATTTTTTATACGCTCAAGTATTCCCCGGGTTTCATCAGACATGTCGCTTTTAAAAAAATCGACATTGCGCTGTGACTCTGCAAGCGGCTTTCCCAGCGCAATTTTAATTTTGTGAATAAATTCTTCCTGGCTCGCTGTGTTCATCCGAGGTCTACACCTTTTAATCAATTCCGCTTCAGGATTTTTCTTCTATAAGCTCTTTTTCCAACGACTGATGAAAGATTCCGCTGCTAACGGTTTTATATCACGCCCCTTTGTCCAGCCATGCACCGGCGGCGGCAGACGGCCAATCATGTCGTCTTTTTGAGCAAAAAGTCTCTGACCCGTTGCCGCAAGTTTAACGGCAGCATCATACAATCTTCGATTGCGAATCATCCATGACCATGCCTGGAACAGGAGCTTTTCTTTGCGGTCTGCCGGCGTCACCCCCCAGGCGGAATCGCCTTCGGCCAACTTAGTCCGCAAGGCCAGCAACATCCGCGGAATATCGATATTGACCGGACATATATCCTGGCAGGCACCGCAGAGGGTTTCCCCCTGACACAGGTCTGCGGCCCGATTAATACCCACCAGCAGCGGTGTTACCACCGCGCCTACCGGTCCGGAGTAAGCATATCCGTATGAATGCCCGCCAATTTTAGCGTAAACCGGGCACACATTCAGACAGGCGGCGCAGCGGATGCAGCACAGCATCTCACGAAATTCCTCATCCGCCAGAATCCGGCTGCGCCCATTATCTAAAACCACTAAATGAAACTCCTGCGGGCCGTCAACCTCGCCTGCCGATCGGGGGCCGCCGATATAACTGACATAGGTCGCCATATTCTGCGCAGCGGCACCCCGGCACAAAAGCCTTAACAGTATGTCGTGATCCTCCAGCCGGGCGGCTACGCGTTCCATTCCCATAAATGCCACGTGGATCCTAGGCATAGTCGTTGACATGCGGATGTTGCCCTCATTTGAAAGTGTCGTGATGTGTCCGGTTTCGGCGCAGGCGATATTACAGCCCGATGTTCCCATATCAGCGGCCAGAAATTTCTCGCGCAAGGCCTTTCGGGCGGCCCAGGTCAACCGGGACGGATCATCGTCATATGGAATATCGAGTTTATCGGCAAAGAGGCTGCCGATTTCACTGCGTGTCTTGTGAATGGCCGGCGCAATGATATGAGAAGGGGTCTCACCGGCCAGCTGAATAATGTATTCGCCCAGATCGGTTTCGGACACATCAATACCGGCCTCAACAAGCGCGTCGTTTAGGCCGATTTCCTCGCTTACCATGGACTTGCCTTTAACCACCCGCCTGACCTTATGTTTATGCGCAACTTCCAGGCAATAATTGACAGCGGCCTGGCCGTCTTCAGCAAAATAGACGTGACCGCCGTTTTTGCGAATATTGGCGACCAGGGTCTCCAGAACAACATCCAGATTTTCGATATCTTTCATCCGTATGTCATGGGCCCTGAGGCGCAAATCCGGTCCTTCGGGAAGCTGGCGATAGCACTCGGCCGTGCCGCGCCCGAAGCGATGCTGCAGATCGGCCAGGGCCTCTTGCAGGACCTGATTTTTAATGGCCTTTTTAGCTTCGGCCACGTAATTTTCAGTCGTTATTTTTGCCATAGCGCTAAAGCTTCACTTCGTGCCCAATATTCCAGGGCCAGCTATTAGCTGGCCAATATTTGTGCCAGGTGCATCACTTTTATATCGGAGCCCATGCGGCTGAGCTTGCCCTGAATGTTCATCAAGCAGCCCATATCACAGGCCACAACTGCATCGGCTCCGGTGTCTATAATGTTTTTTACCTTATCAGTTACCATGGCATTTGAAATATCGGGATATTTCACGGAAAACGCGCCACCAAATCCGCAGCAATAATCCGAATTGTGCATTTCGATAAAATCAGTGCCTGAAATATGGTGAAGAAGTTTGCGCGGCTGTTTTTGGACGCCGATACCGCGCAATAAATGACAGGAGTCATGATAGGTTACCTTGCCGTCAAAACGTGCCCCCAAATCATCAACCCCGAGAACATCCACCAGATATTCACTAAATTCATATGTGCGGCCTGCCAGATCCTGCGCCCGCTGCAACCATTGGGGGTTGTTTCGAAACAACTCCGCATAATGGTGACGCACCATGTTCACGCAGGAACCCGATGGGCAAACAATTAATTCAGAATCTTCAAAAACTTCAATAAAATGTTTGGCGGCAACCTGCGCTTGTCTGCGATAACCGGAATTAAAAGCCGGCTGCCCACAGCACGTCTGATCGGTGGGGCAGGTTAACGAAATTCCCAGCCGGCGAAAAACCTGCACCATGGCTTCAGCAACCTCAGGATAGATGGTGTCGACCAGGCATTGGATAAATAAAGTAACCTTTTTTTGACTGCTCATAAGGACCGCTCAATCAGGATAAAGAATGAAAGAATCCTTTACCACCCGGGTTGAACCCGTTATTTAAATAAAGGACAAACGCGCAACGGGCAAACCTACTTTGGTATTTCATTCGCTAGCTACAATGAACGGCTAAAAAAATCCAGTGTAAAATCATATCGAAATGTGGAGGGAAACGATCTTTAATATATCTTGAAAGACTTGCTATAAAAATTATTTCTGGTATGATATTGAATGCTTAGGAGATTATGGCAATGACTGAACAAAGAACCGCTCTATTGGAACTTATTGATAAGATAGAGCATCTGGGCCAGTTTCAAGACCGGATCGATTTCCCGGCAACCATCGGGCAGATATGGGAGATCTTTCTGGGTGATGTGCGCAGTTTAATCGAGATCGAGGTTTGCGCACTTTTTGTCGTCGATGACGTTTCGCATGAATTTGTTTTAGAGCATGTCTACCCTAAAGATAGAAAAACAGTCTGTAGAAAAGAAGTCGATTATCAAATTGAATGCGGCATCTTTTCATGGATAATCAACAGAAGACAGCCCGCTTTGATTCCCGCGCTGGCATTTGAAAATGAAAAATCAATTGTCATGTTGCCCCTCTCCACCATTAAAAGAACCCTGGGCGTGGTTATGGTTAAAACCCCCATCAAAGAAAGCTTCATTACCCATGAAATTATAAAGCTGTTGACGATGCTGGCCAAACAGTACTCACTGGTGCTGGAAAATACCCTGTTGTATGATCGCCTGATGAAAAAACATGAATCCCTGGAGAAGGCCAGCGGTGAAATCAGACTTTTATCCCGCAAAGATTCGCTTACCGGCTGCTACAATCGTGCTTACTTAAACGAACACCTGCCCCATGAGATAAAACGCGCGTTACGATACCATCACCCGCTTTCCCTGGCCATCTGCGACCTTGACTATTTTAAAAAGGTAAATGATACCTACGGGCATTTATGCGGTGACATGGTGCTCAAAGAATTTGTGGAATGCATCATGTCTCTGATCCGCTCCGACATGGACTGGCTCGCCAGATACGGAGGGGAAGAATTTTTGCTGGTCCTGCCTGAAACCACTTTTAAAAACGCCAGCCGGCTGGCCGAAAGGCTTCGTAAACGAATTTCGAAAAAAGTATTTAAATGGGAAGGGAAAAAGATATCGATCACCGCCAGCTTCGGGGTAACCGGTTTTGACAATTACCGGCCCGGTGAAAATATTTCGCCGGATGACCTGATCGAAATGGCGGATCAATATCTTTACCAAGCTAAAAATCAGGGTAGAAATAATGTGGTGAGTGGATCTTTTTTAAGCAAGGATTAACGGCGAGATTTCATTCGTTTTTTTATTTCTTCAAACCCTGCCTCAACAACCGGCTGAATTTTATTAAGCTTGATGGGCTTGGTCAGATAATCGTCAAACCCCACCTGCTTTAGCTTCTCAAGATCGTATAAATCAGCATACCCGGTTAATGCAATGATGACGGATTGGGAATTTTGCTCTCGAATTCGGTGGCAAAACTCAACTCCGTCCATATCGAGCATAATAAGATCAGTAATAATTACAGGAAACTCTTCATTTTTCATAAGAGCAAGGGCGACTTCGGGAGATTCTGCTTCTGACACTGTATAGCCCGATTTCGTAAGAAGCTTATTTAACAGGTCTCTTTGAAAATCCTCATCATCAACGACCAATATTTTCTTTTTCATTTGAAACGCTCATTTTAGTTTGAGATATCTTTAACATGGGTGTTAAACTTAACCCCGCAACCGTCGGAGAGCGTTCGAAGGACTTCCCCGCTCACTTTGACATAATCCCTGGATTTCGGCCGCATGAAGGACAGCGTGAGCTGCTGGCCGACGGAAAGGGGTTCCCTGGTTTCAATCAGCAAGCCCCCTGAACTGATGTTTTGAATATAGCCGCCAAAGGCACGATCCGGTGTCGCGAAGTCTACCGGCATAAAATAGGGTTTCCTGGCAAATTTTCTTCTTCCCTGCGAATGTCTCTCTTCAAGCTCTTTTAAAAGGATGCGACGGTCTTTGAAGGGCATATCTAAAATGATTTCAAACAATCGAGCTGTAACAACGGAAATGTTAGGCTTGTTTGAACGTTTTTCGGAAGGCTCCATTGTCGAGGTCCTTTGGTAATTGTATTAGACCGCCATATGGGAATGCCGTTGAGATGTGACAATTATTTGTATTACATAGCAAAATCGATATTAAAGTAAATTTATAGTAATGTCAATTTAAGATCTGATCGGGTCTCAAAAATACGACCGGGTCCGGTGCGGGTCAACGATAAATGAGAGTGGTTTAAAGTGACTAAAGTGAACTAAAGTTCGAAGTGCCTAAAGTTAAGGCATTCTATCATTATATAAAAAAGATAGAGCAAAGCGATACCTTAACTTTAGGCACTTTAGCTCATTTTAGTTCATTTTAGGCACTTTAGACAACTCATTCCAACAATTCTTCCCTTATCCTCCCTAACATCTCCTCCGTCACCCCTGCCTTTGATTTGAGGTAATCGATGGGAGAACCATATTTTTCGCGCAGGTGTGTCAGCAGGGCCTCGATGCAGTATGGCGGTGCCGTAAAGTAAGGGGAAATTTTCTCACGCGCAATGCCGTCTGCGTCAAATTGAGCGTAAATCTTGTCTAACACATCGACAATAAAGATATTTGAAAGCCCATGATCAAATATAACCGTCTCTTCCGGAACCCCTAAAGCAAGAAGAATAAGGGCCGCACAGGTACCCGCCCTGTCCTTCCCGCCCGTGCAGTGAAAAACCAGCGGCAATTGAGCCGCGTCTGCCAGACGCCTGAACACCTCGCCCCAGACAGCGGCAAAATTGTCGATATTTAAGATATAACCATCAATTAAAAATTCTCTGGTCAACCAACTCGTATCCCCTTTTTTTAACTTTTCAAATAAAGTTGTGGGGTCGAATTTCAGATTGTCGATCGGCAGGTGAAGATGCTCACCGGGCCCATCTCCCGGAAATCGATCCGGTCTTTTTTGTGCTTCAGCCGATGTTCGAAAATCGCATACCCATTGAACCTTCATCCATTGCAGAAAAGCAATGTCGCGATCCGTCAGCCTGGACAGATGATCGGAGCGGAAGACCTTTCCCCACTTCACGTGTCGCCTATCGATCGTCTCATAACCGCCAAGATCTCTGAAATTAACCGTTCCTTCCAAAGGCAGGCGGCGCTCGCTAATAATAATCCCTGCACTTTTTTCTGTGGTGATTTCAAAGTAGTGGGGAATCTCCGGATTCAGCCCTGAAAATTCAGCAGCGGTTTCACCTCCAATTTGGCAAAAGGGTTTGTTGCGCTCTATCGTTTCGGGTGAATCCCCATGATAAATTAAGACCTGAAGGTCTTTAAGGTGGGTTTTCCAGCTTATGCGCACAGCGTCTTTGCCGGTTCGGTCAACAGACGCATTAAAGATGGCCGGAGTATGGTTAAGGAATGCCATCAAATTCTATCCCGGTATGCAAATTAAGGCGATCTTTCACGGCAGGAATTCTGAAGGGCGTGAGCGGTTGTTAAAAAGCTTCCAGCGATTCCACAAGGCTATTTTTTTTCAAGCTTAACTGCTATCGAATAACGCCCGGGACCGATATAGATAAGGCCAAAAAAAACGGCGGCCAGGCCCAGGGACCACAGCATAAGGGTATTATAGCCGATTTTAAAATAATTAAAGAAATATAACCCGAAAAGAATAAATAAAATTGTACAAGCCGCCCTGAAAAAATAGCCAAATACAAAGCTAACTGCACCCAATGCTTCCAGAAACAAAATCGCGAAACCAAATATCATGGGCGACAAACCAATATTAATGAAGCTTAAGCTTGTGCCAACACTTTTCCAGGAGTGCGCCCCGGCAAATAATTTGGGCAAAGCATGCAGAAAAAGAACGGCTGTAAGGCCCAATCGCATGATTAATAGACCGAAATTCATTTTCCGATTTTGCGAATCAAACATTTTTCCCTCCAGCGAAAGCTACTATCAAGTATTTCATACTGGCAAATTTATCAACTAAAAATTAACGGCCACCCATCTAGTGTCATGTCCCCTTAAAATGTCACAAAATTCGTAATGACCATGGTTTTAAGTGTTTTGGCCGCTGGCTTCTTGCTTCTGGCTGCTGACCAGTAGCCAATGACCAATCTCCGGCGGGTCCTTCGGAGGTGAGTTTTCGGCGCGATCTTCCTTTGGGCCTGAGCCTCAGGGTCGAAGACGGCCAAACTGCTCAGTGAAGTCTAGACCAGAGACCAGAAGCAAGAAGCCAGTAGCCAGGGGCCTGACACCTAAAATAAAGCCGTGTTTTGTAAATTACTTGCGCGACACAACTATATAGACTCTACCTCACTTTGACATAAAAAAAATAATGCCATATTATGGGCTGACATTATTGAAAGGAGTGAGAATCAATTATTTATGAGTGAGTTCTGGGATTGGTGGCAGCACTTGCCGCAACATCTAAGCCCGGTCATATTCGAAATCGGCTGGTTCAGACTTCAATACTATGGGTTGATGTATATTGTGGCCTTTGCCTTGACCTATTTTCTGGTCTTTTACCGCGTCAAACATGAAGAGCGCTTCGAATTCTCAAAAAATCAAGTTAATGACTTAACCACCTATGCCATCCTGGGCCTCATTATCGGCGCACGGCTCGGCTATGTATTATTTTACAACTTATCCTACTATATGCGCCATCCGCTGGAAATCTTTCTTCCGTTTTCGTTTTCAAACGGCTTCACCTTTACCGGTATTTCAGGCATGTCATACCACGGTGGTTTGATTGGGATATTACTCTTGGTCTTTTGGTATATCCGCAAAGCCAAACTAAACTTCTGGGATGTGATGGATCTATATGTGCCGGTGGTACCGCTGGGGTACACCTTCGGCCGGCTCGGAAATTTTATAAATGGTGAATTATTCGGGCGGACAACCACCTCAGCGGTCGGCATGTATTTTCCTCAGGCACCTGAAAAAGCGCTTCGGCATCCTTCGCAGCTTTACGAGGCCTTCTTTGAGGGAATTTTTCTTTTTATCCTTCTATGGAGCATCCGCAAATTCAAAGTGCCCAAAGGTGCCATGCTGGCTTTATATGTAATCGGGTACGGTACGGTCAGGTTTGTAATCGAATTCTTTCGCGAGCCCGATTCACATCTGGGCTTTGTTATATCATCCTTTTCCATGGGGCAGATACTTTGTGCGCTGATGATTGCGGGTGGAATCGGTCTGTATTTTTATTTAAGACAAAAATGAAGCATAAATAATGGAAACCACCCCCCGAGAAGAAATCAATCAGCGTATCAACACATTCCAGAAAGAACTGACGGCCAACGATCTGGAAGGCGCTTTTATTCTGCAAAACGCAGATCTCTTCTATTTTTCAGGCACGATCCAATCCTCTGTTTTGTTTATTCCTGCAAACGGCGAACCCATCCTCATGGTTCAAAAGAACCTTGAACGGGCACAGCTTGAATCTTCGTTAAATAATGTCATTCAGGTTAAAAACAAAAACCATATCGCTCAGATACTTCGTGATTTCGAGGTTAATCAATTATCAACAGCTGGACTTGAAATGGATGTCCTGCCTGCCAACCTTTATATCGGATTTAGGAAAAAATTCCCTCAGTGTCGCTGGGTGGATGTGTCGGGCGTTATACGCAAATTGCGCATGATAAAGACTGACTATGAAATTGAGCAGATCCAAAAAGCCACCGCCATTTTGCACACCGGATTGACAGAAATAAGGCATATTATTCGCGAAGGGATGACCGAATTGGAAATTGACGGATATCTGGCCATGATCGCCCGCCGAGAAGGGCACATGGGGACTTTGAGAATGCGGGGCTGGAATCAGGAAATGACCTACGCCCATGTACTGGCCGGTGATAACGGCTCCGTTATTTCATATCTAAACAGCGCCCACGGAGGCAGCGGCAACACACCGGCCATGGCCCAGGGAGCAGGGTTTCGCAGGATAAAGACGAATGAACCGATTGGAATTGACTATGGCGTGGCCGTTAATGGTTACATCGGCGACCAGTTTAGAACCTATGTCATCGGAGAGCTTTCCGATACCCTGAAAAAGGCACACGAATGCTCCCGAAATATTCATCTGCTTTTAGCCCGGGAGGCAAAGCCGGGAGTTTCCTGTTCGCATCTGTATGACCTGGCGGTGGAAATGGCGGCAGAAAACGGCTACAGCGACTTTTTTATGGGTTATGGCGAGGGGCAGGTGCAATTCATCGGACACGGAATTGGCCTGGAGATCGATGAGTATCCCATCATTTCACCGCGATTTTATGGAATTTTAGAAGAGGGCATGGTTTTCGCTCTGGAGCCCATGTTTGTTTTGCCGAAAGAGGGAGTTGTCGGGCTGGAGGATGACTATTTGGTTACATCCAAAGGTTTAACGCGACTGACGCTTACAGAGCAAGTGGTGATTCACATATAAAAGGATTCAATCCGCTCACATTGATGATTGATGAGGGCAAATGCTGCTCGAATTAAAGGAATTAATTTTGGATTGACAGATATAAAAAAACGCCCGTACTGTCTAATTATGATAAAGAAGGTAATTTAAACCCTATTAATACTATAAAAGGACTGAAAAATGCCTAAAAGAAGTGATTTAATGACTAAAGGCCCTGAAAGGGCTCCCCACCGATCGCTTTTAAGAGCGAATGGCTTCACGGATTGGGAATTGGAACGGCCGATTATCGGCATCGCCAATTCGTTTAATGAAATTATACCGGGACACATGCATCTGGACAAACTCGTGGATGCTGTCAAGGCCGGCATTTATGCCGGCGGCGGCACACCGCTGGTTTTTAATACGATCGGGATTTGCGATGGCATCGCCATGAACCATGAAGGCATGAAATATTCACTTCCCAGCAGAGAACTCATCGCCGATACGATTGAAACCATGGCGATGGCCCATCCCTTTGACGGTCTGGTTCTTCTGGCTTCCTGTGACAAGATTATTCCGGGCATGCTGATTGCTGCCGCCCGGTTGAACATCCCCTCTATTTTTCTCTCCGGAGGCCCCATGCTGCCGGGAAAAGTGCACGGCAAAGACACCGGCCTGGATAAGGTTTTTGAGGCGGTGGGTCGCTTCAAAGGCGGAAAAATTTCCAAAGAGGAACTGCATACTTATGAATGCGCAGCCTGTCCCGGCGCCGGCTCCTGTTCGGGAATGTTTACGGCCAACACCATGAACAATCTGTCTGAAGCGCTGGGCATGTCCCTGCCATATAACGGCAGTGCCCCCGCCGTTTTTTCTGAGAGAATATGGCTGGCCAAAGAAACCGGCTTTAAAGCGGTGGACCTGGTAAAAAAGGGCCTCAAGCCGCGGGATATCATGACGAAAGATGCATTTCACAATGCCATGGCTGTAGATATGGCGCTGGGGGGATCCACCAATACAGCTCTGCATATTCCGGCTCTGGCGTATTATGCGGAATTGAATTTATCACTCAAAGATTTTGACCCGTTTACAGCCAAAGTTCCCCTCCTGACCTCTATTGCTCCAGCCGGTCCCCATCACGTGGTAGACCTTTTTTATGCCGGCGGGGTTCCTGCCATTTTAGCCGAGCTGCAGAAAGCCAAAATCATCAAGGAAACACCGCAGACGGTCTATGGAAAATCTGTGGCAGATATGCTGACTGAAATCAAGGCCGGAGTAAAAGATTACGGGGTCATTCGTTCTATTGAAAAGCCGGTTCATCCGACAGGGGGTCTGGCTATCCTGACCGGCAATCTGGCTCCCGATGGCGCCATTGTTAAACAGGCCGCCGTATCTGAAGAGATGCTGACCCATTCCGGCCCGGCCCGAATTTTTAATTCAGAAAAAGATGTATTTGAGGCCATTATGGATGCCAAAATTAATAAGGGCGAGGTGATCGTCGTCCGTTATGAAGGGCCTAAGGGTGGGCCCGGCATGCCTGAAATGTTGTCACCGACATCTGCACTGGCCGGTCTGGGAATGGACAAAGATGTGGCCCTGATTACAGATGGCCGGTTTTCAGGAGCCAGCCGCGGAGCAGCCATTGGACATGTCTCACCGGAAGCCGCTGCTAAAGGCCCCATAGCGGCCCTGCGGGAAGGTGACCTAATCAAAATCGATATCCCCAATAAAACGCTGAACGTTCAGCTAACCGATGAAGAGATCCGCCGGAGACTTGATGCGTTGCCGGAATTTGAGCCCAAGATTAAAACCGGCTATCTGGCCCGGTATGCGCAAATGGTGTCGAGTGCGGACAAGGGCGCGGTCTTCCAACGGTAGAATCGATTTCAAAACCAGAACAGTTAGCATGAGTACTGAAGCTTTATACAATCAGCGGTTAACAAGAATCTTAAAGGCAGTCGCTCTAGAGGAGCCTGACCGCACACCGGTGGTATTGGAATATTCAGGCTTTGCGGCGTATGTGACCCGCACTTCCATGGCGGAGTTTCTTCGATCGCCAACGACCAACATTGATACCATGATCCAGGCGTTTCACATCGTAGGTGATGGTGATGCGATCAACTATGGCTCTTTTTGGCCTTACGGTCTTTGCTATGCTTTCATGTCAAAAGTTCGCGTACCGGGGGTGGATCTGCCGGATAATGAGATGTGGCAGGTGGTTGAAACAGAGCTGATGGACCGGGATAGCTATGATCGCATCCTGGATCTCGGATGGGCGGACTTTTTAAAAAAAATAATGCAAGAGCGCATCCTAAACGATGTGCCGCCCGAATATTTACCGCCTAAACGCAAATCTGTTGATGTGCGAGCAGAATGGCACACCCATGGCATACCCGTGTTGAGCGGTGGAGATGTAACAACGCCAATCGAGCTGCTCTGTGGGGCCCGCTCGCTGCCTAAATTTTTTATCGATCTGATCGAAATTCCGGATAAAGTCGCAGCCGCAATGGATATGATCTTGCCCCATTTAGCAAATAAAGCCGTCCGGAGGGCAAAAAAGCTTGGTTTTCCGGCAGTATGGGTTGGGGGTTGGCGCTCGGCGCCATGCTTGTTATCACCTGTCATGTGGAATCGGTTTGTGTGGCCTTACATCCGGAAACTGGTTTATGAGGTAGCCAATGCCGGTCTCATCGCACTGCTGCATCTGGATTCGGATTGGACCCGTGAGCTGGAGCGTTTTCGAGAGCTCCCCCGGGGCAAATGCCTTATGGCTCTCGATGGAGATACCGACATTTTCAGGGCCAAAGAAGTCCTGGGAGATCATATGTGTCTGATGGGAGACGTTCCGGCGTCCATGTTATTTTATAAAAGTTCGGAGGATGTTTACAAATACTGCTCCCGGCTGATCCGAGAGCTTGGTCCGGCGGGCTTTATTTTGCAATCCGGCTGCGATATTCCGGCCAATGCCAAACTTGAAAATGTGCAGGCCATGGTCGCCGCCGCGGTCGGCTAA
>JAUVTR010000193.1 GCA_030601425.1 Desulfobacterales bacterium | reverse complement strand
AAAACCATTGACGGCATCTCTGGCGATGATTTCCTGGCAGCGTCCGAACCATTTGGCCTTTTCGGCTTCATTGGGCGCCTTCAGCGCGTTCGCATAAGCCTGGCGGAATTCTTCGGAGTCGTATTGGAAATAATAGGTGGGTTTGGCATAGATACCGATATCCCAGGCTTCAGCGTGACCGATGATGGTCAATTGGTATTCTTTGTTTTTGAAAATGCGATCAATCCATTGACCCCATTCAATGTTTTCCATCTTTAATCGGATACCGACTTTTGCGAATTGGTCAACGATGACTTCACCGGCTCTGACCGAATAGGCATACTTGCCGGGGACCTTCAACACCGCATCAAAACCATTGGGGAAGCCGGCTTCCGCCAAAAGCGCTTTCGATTTTTTGGGGTCGTAGGGATAGGTATTCACCAAATCGACATAGTACGGTGCAGCTGGTGACCAGTGAGAGCCGATGGGTGTACCAAAACCGGACATGGCGAGGTCGAGGATCATCTGACGATCGATGGCGTGCGCCATGGCCTGGCGGATTTTGAGATTATCGAAAGGTTTAGCTTTGTTATTCGTAGACAGAATAACATCTGAGGTGCTCGCACCGGCCAGGACCTTGTAACGTTTGTCTTTGGCAAGCTCCAGAGCAGTCTCAGGAGATCCAATCCAGCCGATCACATCAATATCACCAGCCCTTAGGGCCGCCGCCTGGGCATTCGGATCTGGAATAAACCGGAATGTAACCTTATCCAGATAGGGCAGCTTTGGGTTCCAGTAACCGTCAAAGCGGGTTAGCTCGACTCTATCGCCTTTCACCCATTTAACAAATTTAAACGGCCCGGTTCCAACAGGATGCGACTTGGCTTTCGCATGGCCCTTCATGGGTAGCATGGACGCATCGCCTTCGGCGATATGGATGAGGAACAATGCATCCACATCTTTCAACGTCACCCGCAACGTATTTTCGTCAAGGGTTTCAATAGACTCAATTACGCGGAAGTATTCAGGATGCGGATTGACTGTGCCCTCAGCTTTTGCACGCTCCAGATTCCATTTGGCGACTTTAGCGTTGAACAGTTCGCCGTTGTGATATTTGATACCCGCATGTAAATGAAACGTGTAGACTTTTCCATCAGAGGAAACCTCCCAATTTTTCGCCAATCCTGGGATAATTTGTCCCTGATCGTTTACCTTGGTCAGGGTTTCATAAAGGTTTGACCACACCACACGGTCGATTGCTGCTGCCGTATTGGTGGTTGGATCAAGACCTGGTGGTTCAGCAGGCTGGCAAACCACCAGACTGCCGCCTTTTGTAGGAGCGGCAATTTTCTTACTCATTTCATCGAGTATTTGCCTCAGTTCATCAACCGTTTTGCTTAATTGATTAACCTTCTCAGTTAGTTCTTCAACTTGCTCACCGAGTTTATTAAGCCTTTCTGTGTCCGTTGCTGGTGCTTCAGGTTTTTCACACGAATACAAGAAAAAGCTGGCTAAAATCAGTAAAAACGAGAAAAGCATCATTTTCCGTAAACGAGTTTTGACCATAATATTATTCTCCGTATTGATGATGTTGCTGAAAACTAACGATCATCAAGGTCACAGAATGCCGGTATACCGCCTATACTTGTGGCCGTGAGGATTGCTTTGATAATTGCTCTGGACATACAGTCTGCCGCCGCGTGACCGATGTCACTGACAGCCCGGGTCTGAGGTGGGCCGTAATATCCAGGGATCTCCGGCAATTTTCGCTTACCGCTGGCCATACAAAAGATCGTATCACCTTCAAATAGGGTATGCGACGGCCGGATGGCGCGTGCCATTCCATCATGAGCCATCTGGGCGACTTTGTGAGCCTGCGCTTTGGTGAGAATGGCGTCGCTGGCGACTATTGCGATAGTGGTGTTCCTGACCGGCGTACTTTCGGATTGGGGTGGGAGTATGACGGCACGTTTTCCCTGCCGGCCGAATTCCGCTTCGATTTCCAGACCGATCTCCCAGGGGCGCCCCGTGGCGGGATTAATCACCAGACCATCTGAATTGACGGCCACCAGAGCTGCCGTGGTGATACCGGAATCTAGCATAAGGCTGGCGGTTCCGAGTCCGCCTTTAATACTGCCGGACCATGCTCCGGTGCCGGCTCCCACGCTGCCGATTTCCACCGGACTGCTGGCGGCTGCCTGGCAGGCTTTTTCCCCCCATTCTGCACTGATGGGCGGGATGAAATCAGATCCTCGATCCAGATCATATAGAACTGCGGCCGGCACGATCGGCGCTACATATCCCTTGTCCAGCGGGAAGCCGAAGCCCTTCTTGGCCAGCCAGCGCACAACACCGTCTGCGGCAGCCAAACCGAATACCGAGCCGCCGGAGAGCACCACCGCCTGTGCATGTTGCACTAAATTTGCCGGTGCCAGCAAATCGGTTTCCCGGGTGCCGGGTGCAGACCCGCGCACATCAACACCGGTTACAGCGCCTTCAGAGCAGATAGCCACAGTTAAGCCGCTGGCGGCAACGGTATCGGTGTAATGACCCACCAAGATGCCTTCCACATCCGTCAGGTCGTTATGCTTTCCGATTGTTGCCATTTATTTATCCCTTTAGCCTCAAAACTTAATTTGATCGGCAGTTTAAGAGGATCTATATAAATCTTTTTAAGTTCAAAAGCAAATCAAATCAAATTGGTTAGCCGGTTTAGCCAGCCGAAGGTCCTCGTAAAACGGGATTGAGCCGGCTGCGCCCGTTGAAATCAGAAAATTGTCTGATTTTATCTCTTATTAGACAGGATTAACAGGATTGGCTGGATATTTTTTTGGCTTTCCGCCTGCCCGCCATGCGAGCAAGGCGAGGCGGGCGGGGATGAAAGCCAAAAATTTCAATCGCCTTCGGCGAATGAAAAAATAGTTGCCATTAAATTAGAGTTTATTGAGTAATTTGACCTCCCGGTAACTAATTTTGGTGAGGTATTTTCCCGCCCGAAGGGCGGGATTGAGTTTCGCCACTTTCTTCTGGAAAGTGGCGAAGAAAAGAAATCTAAATAATCCTGTTAATCCTGTCTAAAATATAAATTAGATAGTCTCTAAATATTAAGGTTGACTAAATCGTGAGTACTGAGATAAATATGCCAATTTACCCAAAAAAGGAACGTCAAATTTTTATGATCCAGTTAATCAGGGGATTTAAGGATATTCTTCCAGGCGAAGTCGAGCTCTGGCAGGCGGTAGAAAAAGTTGCCCGTCAGCTGCTGGAAGATTTCGGCTTCAAGGAAATCCGCATACCCATTATGGAGCGTACCGAACTTTTTGCCCGCAGCATCGGTGAAGATACCGACATTGTCGAAAAGGAGATGTACACCTTTCCGGATCGAAAAGGAGATCTGATAACCCTGCGTCCTGAAGCAACGGCTTCGATTGTGCGTGCGTACATTCAACATCGACTGTATGCCAAGGACCCGGTCCAAAAATTTTATACGATCGGTCCCATGTTCCGCCGCGAGCGGCCCCAGAAGGGAAGGTATCGGCAGTTCTATCAGATTAATGCCGAGATCTTCGGTGTGCAATCCGGTCTGGTTGACGTGCAACTTATTTTTTTTCTGGTGACTCTGTTTTCGCGTTTGCAAGTCTCGGATGTTAAGGCCCACATCAACTCTCTGGGTTGCCCGAAATGTCGACCAAAATTCAAAACAGCCTTATCTGAATTTTTGGAATCCGTCAGTGATAAGCTGTGTTCCAATTGCATCCGGCGCAAAGATCGTAATCCTTTAAGGGTGCTGGACTGCAAGGTGCCTTCGTGCCGGGAGGCTATGGTTAAGGCACCGTCAATTCTGGATTTCCTGTGTTCCGAATGCAAAGAAGATTTCGATGAAGTCAAAAATATGCTTGAAAAGCTGAGAGTCCCTTTTGTGGTCGATAAAAATTTGGTTCGCGGACTGGACTATTATGCGCGCACAACTTTTGAGATTCAGGCCGAATCTTTGGGAGCCCAAAATGCGGTTGCCGGTGGCGGTCGCTACGATGGACTGGTCAGTGAACTGGGCGGACCGGACATTCCGGCAACCGGCTTTGCGATTGGTTTTGACAGGCTCACCGAATTGACAGGTCTTGATGCCAAACAATTTTACCAGAAGCCTGATGTTTTTGTGGCTGCATTGGGAGGTCAGAGCCGTTTGGCTGCATTTGAGTGGGTCTGTGCGTTTGGTAACCAGGGAATAAGAGCAGAACTGGATTTTGGGGGGAAAAGTTTAAAAAGCCAGATGAAGCAGGCCGACAGGCTTGGAGCCCGCTATGCACTGATTGTGGGTGACGACGAACTTGCAAAAAGAGAAGCGGTCCTGCGAAACATGCAAACGAAGGAACAGATTTCAGTTTCCATCGACGGTCTTGTTGAAAATATCAAAGGTATAATAATTGCGGAATAGTTTAATTTGTTTGATTGGTTTGATTAGTTGGTCAACTATCATAAACCAATTCAACCAATATAACCAATAAAACCAATAGCACAAGGAGATTATATTGCCAGATCAACTCGGTAACATGCGCAGAACACATCATTGCTGGGAGCTTGGTGCTGTTGACGTTGATAAGGAAGTGGTGTTGATGGGCTGGGTTCATCGGCGAAGGGATCACGGCGGTGTGATTTTCGTGGATCTTCGGGATCGGGAAGGCATCACCCAGGTCGTATTTAATCCAATCGTAGACAAAAAAATCCATGCCAAAGCGCATGCCATTCGCAGTGAGTATGTCCTGGCCGTAAGGGGCAAAGTTGAAAACCGGCCGGCGGACATGATCAATTCCAAGCTCAAGACCGGCGAGATCGAAGTGAGTGTAACTGAACTCAAAATTTTAAACACGGCTAAAGCACCTCCTTTTCTCATAGAAGATGAGATTGATGCTTCCGAAACGGTCCGGCTAAAATATCGGCATCTGGATTTGCGTCGATCCGAAATGCAAAAAAATCTAATATTGCGGCATCAGGTCACTATCGCCGTACGGAAATATTTCGATCGACAGGGTTTTCTTGATCTTGAAACACCGTTTTTAACCCGCAGCACACCCGAGGGCGCCAGAGACTATCTTGTCCCCAGCCGGGTGAATCCGGGCGAGTTTTATGCCCTGCCGCAATCGCCGCAAATATTCAAACAGCTTTTTATGATTTCCGGATTTGACCGCTATTATCAAATTGTACGCTGTTTTCGTGATGAGGACCTGCGTGCGGATCGTCAGCCGGAGTTTACTCAGATTGATATTGAGATGTCTTTTGTGGGTGAAGAAGACGTCATGAACCTCACCGAAGGCATGATGGCCCAACTTTTTAAGGATGTTCTCGGCATAAAACTCAAGCGGCCTTTTTCACAGTTGACTTACGAAGAAGCCGTTGGCCGTTTCGGCCTGGACAAGCCCGATACACGCTTTGGCTTCGAGCTTAAAGATATTTCCGATATTGTTGCCGGTTCAAATTTCAAGGTATTCGCCAATGTGGTAAAAAAAGGCGGAATTGTCAAAGCCTTAAATGCCAAAGGATGCATTGATTTTTCACGCAAAGAAATTGATGATTTGACCGATTTTGTTGCCGTTTACCGGGCAAAAGGCATGGCCTGGATAAAAGTGAAAGAAAATGAATGGCAATCCCCAATCACAAAGTTCTTTTCCGACGAGGAAAAAGACGCCCTGGCCAAGCGCATCGAAATGGAACCGGGTGACCTGGTATTTTTTGTCGCTGATCAGTCCAAGGTTGTGAATGAATCCTTGGGTCATCTCAGAAACCACCTGGGAAAAACCCTGGGACTTATCGATGAAAATGAATATCAATTTCTGTGGGTAACACGCTTTCCGATGTTTGAATATGATGAAACCGAAAAGCGGCTCCAGGCGCTACATCATCCATTTACATCCCCTCTGGAAGAAGATTACGATCGACTCAAGGATGAACCCCTTTCAGCAAAAAGCCGGGCCTACGATCTTGTGCTAAACGGCTTTGAAATCGGTGGTGGCAGCATTCGGATCCATCAGCGCCACATTCAGGAAAAGGTATTTGAGGCCCTGAATATGGATCGAGAGACCTATGAAGGCAAGTTCGGATTTTTGCTTGAGGCTCTGGATTCCGGTGCACCTCCCCATGGCGGTATTGCCATCGGATATGACCGTCTGGTGATGCTGATGTGCGGCCAATCATCCATCCGGGATGTGATCGCTTTTCCCAAAACCCAGAAAGCAGCCTGTCTGCTCACACAGGCGCCGTCGGAAACCAGTAAAACCCAGCTCGATGAGCTTTATCTCAAGTTGAAACCGATGGCAAAATAATGGATTTTTTGGCTCCCCGGATGGTCGGTGTACGAACTTATTTGGGTCTGTTGTTATTCCAATACATTACAAGCTATAATCATTCCTCCAGATTGCAGATATGACCAAATCTGAGTATTCCGATTAAAAAGATCGATAATTAACTTGCTTTCGGCTTAAAGAAGGGCTATAATTTATCGATTCAATTAAGTCCTGCCTTACAATATCAGGACGGTTTCTTTCTGAAGGAACAATCCATTTGTCAAAGTGGCATCCTCCAGTTTGCAACCATGAAAATTATTAAGAAAGGAGAATGTTATTATGACTAATGGAACTGTTAAGTGGTTTAATGACCGCAAAGGATTCGGTTTCATCGAACAGGAAGACGGACCGGATGTGTTTGTTCATCATTCAGCGATCAACTCAAGCGGTTTTAAATCCCTCAATGAAGGCGATAAGGTATCCTTTGACATCGAGCAAGGGGAAAAAGGTCCTGCCGCTGCAAATGTCACTGTGATTTAATTTTTTGTTTTTGAGTAAAAAAGGGCATTCCTTCCAATAAGAAGGGGATGCCCTGTTGTTTCGCTTGAAATTACAGCAGCAAGGTCGGTTATTATCATATCTTTAGCCGCAAAAGAGTCCAGTTCAAGACTTTTGCCTTATAGAAATTGACAAGAATAACGACCAAGGAGATAACAAATTGGCAAGAACAAATTATTCATTTAAAAAACGTCAGAAAGAATTGGCAAGGAAAAAAAAGCAAGAGCAAAAAAGACAACGCAAACTGGATAAAGACACTAACATACCCGAGGAGGCCTCAGATCAGTCTG
>JAUVTR010000150.1 GCA_030601425.1 Desulfobacterales bacterium | reverse complement strand
TTTTAAAACCCCATCTAATGTCCGATAGCTGCGTTGCAGGCCTCTTCAAAATGCTCACATACTTCCATGTATGCTGCGCTTTTTCATCGGCCTGCGCCTTGCTCTCGAACATGATCTGAGGTTTTAAAACTACTTCTAATCTTGCTTTCCATTTCATTTAGCGCGCGATGCGCCTCCTCCAGAGATATGGCTGCAAATTTAATTTTATCTCCGGGCTTAATTTGTCCCAGTAAGGGAAGATCGGCGGATGCAACCGTGGCAATTTTGCGATAACCGCCGGTAACGGTTTCTCCCAGAATAATGATGGGCTTGCCGTCTCCCGGAACCTGAATGGATCCCGAAATAAGACCCTCCGATATGATCGATTCGGCCGTATGGCTTTTTCTGGCGATTTCCGGTCCGTTCAGCCGGATGCCGGTCCGGTCGGATTGGGACGAAACCGCATATAACGTATTTATGAAGATACGCTTGCCTTTGTCCGTAAAGTCGCCGTCCTGCGGTCCCCAAACAATTCTTAACGTCCAAGTGCTGGGATATTCCGGAATCCATTGGTGTCTAAGTTCACGGCCTGCAGCCGCCAATTTCAACGTCGGTGAATCAACATGCAGCACATCCCCCTTTTGAAGCGGTCGCCCCTCGAAGCCGCCAAAGCCGGCAGGAAGGTTGGTGGACAAGCTGCCCAACAAAGGCAACACCTTGAGTTTACCGCCAAATGCCACATAGGCACGACAGCCGCTCTCAGGACCGGCAAAGGAAAGAATCTCATTTTGCTTCAAGACATGCGAACGCCACATTTCAAGTGGACGTTGATTCACCTGCGGTCGCAGATTTGCACCGGTAACGGCGATACAGACATCGTTTAAAGCTTTAAATCGCAATCCCATCAAGGTGGTTTCTAAACCGGCCTGATCCTCGGGATTGTCAACCAGGCGGTTGGCGATACGCAATGAAAAAGAATCCAGGGCACCGGAGGGAGGCACGCCATAGCGGCCAAACCCGAAGCGTCCCAGATCCTGGATAGTGGTTTGCAGTCCGGGAGATAAAACCTCAATGCCCTCTACGGCCGCCATCTTAGCAACTCCTGTTCCGTAATGACAAAAAATTTGACCCGATCACCCATTTCTAAAAAAGAAGGCGGTTTTCCCTGGGGATCAAATAAACGCACCGGGGTTCTGCCAATGATTTGCCAGCCGCCCGGGCTGGCGACCGGATAAATTCCCGTCTGCTTTTGGGCGATGCCAACCGATCCCCCGGGAACATGGGTTAGTGGCGTTTTCCGACGGGGTGTTACAAGCTCATCGGGAACCTCACCCATATAGGGGTAACCCGGCATAAAACCGATCATATATACCTGATACGTAGGCTGAGTATGCAGCCGGATGACGTCTTGCGGTGTCATTTTGTGGTAATCTGCAATCCACTCCAGATCCGGCCCGTATTTATCACCATATACAACCGGAATTTCAACGGTTCGCGGGTCCGGCAGCCGCGCATCATCCAAGGCATTCCAGATCTCATTCATCTTCGATTCCAGAGAATTCAACGAAATTACCAGCGGATCATATACGGCCATCAATGATCGATAGCTCGGAACAAGATCTTTTATTCCTTTAATGCGGTGGCCTTTTGTTCCAATATATAGCCCGCGGACCTTTTGGTTTATCTGGGGACTAATGTCATCACCCAGTTCCACCAGAACGGCGCGATCTCCCATTATTCGGAATTTGGGTTTACTGTATAACATAACGGTTCAAGTTGAAGGTAGGTGAGCATTTTAAAGAGGATCATAACGAAACGGTTGCGCGTTAAATAACGAGAATGAGGACGACGACGAGTACGAAGCATAAGGAATGTTGCCTAAGCTTGTATTCGTCCTCGTGCTCCTCCTCGTCCTCGAAATTGGTATTTTTAAAATAGGTTCTGATCCGCTTACAGAAATGTAGCAGGGGGTGTAATCTCTATCCCCTCTTTCAGTAAAGATTCGCGGATATTTCTAACCAGCTCCAGAGCCGCCGGGTTGTCTCCATGCACGCAAATGGTTTCAGCAGCAAGTTCGATTTCGGTTCCGTCGATACAAACGACTTTGCCTTCTTTGACCATTTTTAAAACTTTTTCGGCCACCAGCTCATGGTCGTGAATTACAGCACCCGGCAATTTCCGGGAAACCAGCGTTCCGTCAGGATTATAGGCGCGGTCGCCGAAAAATTCAAATGCAATGCGGATTCCATGCCGGGCGCCGATAGCCGCCAGATCTTGCCGCCAGGGTCCGGCCATCACAAACAAAATGAGCCCGGAATCAACTGCGGCAATGACTTCAGCGACGGCATCCCAAATTTCCATATCCTCAACCGCCATATTATAAAGAGCGCCATGCGGCTTAACATGCTGCAAGGCCATTCCCTGGGCGGCGGCAAAGGCCTGCAGGGCTCCCATCTGATAGGTGACATAATCTCTGATTTCATCCAGTGAAGCATCCATTTTGCGCCGTCCAAAACCCAACAAATCCGGAAATCCCGGATGGGCCCCCGGTGCCACGCCATATTCCTTGGCAATCGCAATGGTGCGTTTCATAACGGTGGGGTCGCCGGCATGAAAACCGCAGGCAATATTGGCTGAACTGATTAACGGAATGATCTTTTCATCCAACCCCAGCTGATAATTTCCGAAACTCTCACCCACGTCGGAATTCAAATCGATTTTATTAACCACCATAGCTGTTACCTCCCCACCGGCTCAATTTTATCGTAATGAAAACAAACCCTAAACAACTTTTCTATGCCATAAAAGGAGGGGCATTACAAAATAAAAAGGAGACAGGCAGCTGCCTGTCCCCTTTTTGGATGCTGGATAAATGGTATTTTAACGTTTGGAGAATTGAAAACGAGCCCGGGCTCCCTTTTGACCGTACTTTTTTCGTTCTTTGACCCGAGGGTCACGTTTGATAAAACCGGCTTTTTTCAATGGCATTCTTAGATCCGGATCGGCCAAAATGAGCGCTTTGGTAATGCCGTGCCGGACAGCCCCCGCCTGCCCTGAAATGCCACCGCCATGTACATTGACTTTCACGTTGTAGGTGTCCATGGTATTGGTTAGCTTAAATGGCTCTACCAAATTCGCCCGCAGTATTTCAGTTGGGAAATAGTTTTCTATGGGTCGATTATTGATAATGATCTCACCTGTACCGGGTTTCAACCAGGTTCTGGCAATCGCATTTTTTCTTTTTCCGGTCGCGTAATAAAGGTTTTCTTTTTCCATCAGGTTCCTCAAGAATTAATCTGCAAGAGCTCGGGTTGTTGGGCCTCATGCGGATGCTTTTCATCGGCATACACTTTCAGCTTTTTAAAGAGCTTGCGTCCGAGCTTATTTTTTGGAAGCATGCCCTTAACCGCTAAGCGAACAAGCTCTTCCGGTTTTCTTTCCAAGAGTTCCTTGGCATTGGTTTGTTTAAGGCCGCCGATATAGCCACTGTGCCGGTAATAGATTTTCTGGTCCATTTTTCGGCCGGTCAAGGCAATTTTATCGGCATTAATGACGATAACCCAATCACCGGTATCTACGTGGGGTGTAAACAGCGGATTATGTTTGCCTCGCAACCGCTGGGCTACTTGAGAAGCAAGCCTGCCGAGCACGACCCCGCTTGCATCAAAAACGCACCACTTTTCCGGGTTGTCCGACCTTTTAGCACTATATGTATATTTTTTCACCTTTATAAACTCCTCACAAGAGAGAATCCGGCGAATTTAAATAATATATTCAGTTATGTCAAGAAAAAAATAAACCCGGCCCTTTACAATCCTTTTGTTTTGACCTCTCGGAAACTATATATTGATATTTTTTCGTTCCATGATTGGTTTATCTCATGGATTGTGATATTTTTCAACGAGATGAAATAGAGACCCAATATAGCGCTGAAGCTTCACTGCGTGCCCATCATAGCGCTAAAGCTTCACTGCGTGCCCACTATTCCATTATTCCAATTATGAGCGAAGCAGACTAAGTTCAAATTGCATAAAATGAATAGGACAAACAAAAAATGGAAAAGCTAGAGGTTGAGGTAAAGTTTTATCTTACAGACATTGAAGGCATGCGAAACAGTATACTGAAGCTTGGTGCCAAATCCAATGGGCGCGTCTTTGAAACCAACATTCGCTATGAAGACAAAAACAACAGCCTGATGAAGAAAAAATCGCTGTTGCGCCTGCGACAGGATGAAAAAACAACGATTACTTTTAAATCCAGCCCGGCCGTGAGAAGCAAGGAGTATAAAATTTTTAACGAGCTGGAGGTTGAAGTCAGCGATTTTGCGACTATGGGCCAAATTCTGGAAGCCTTAGGCTACCACCCTGCACAAAAATACGAAAAATGGCGCGAAACCATTAAACTGGACCAAACATTGTTTTGTCTGGATAGCATGCCATATGGAAATTTTTTAGAGATTGAAGGCCAAGAAAAAGAAATCAGGCATTACGCTTCACAACTGGGTTTGAACTGGCATAAGCGAATTTTATTTAATTATCTTGAAATATTTGAAATTATAAGAAAAAATTTGAGCCTGGATTTTAAAGACCTCACATTTAATAACTTTGCCACCATCGCTGCAGATGCCTTGGCGTTTCTGGATCAACTGGAAGCGGGCAATCCATAAAGAGCAAAATTTTCAGGACCCCACCGCTTTCTGCCTGCTGTCATCTAGCGGCCATTCTTAACCGCTCGTCAATAAATTCCGCAATCCCAAATCCGAAATCCGCAATTATTTTTTCTCTGTCTTCTGTCGGCTGACCTCTGTCTTCTGATTTTTGAGATGGGTGCTATTAATAATCTTCAAGCGGGTCATCACTCGAAAGCGTCTCTACTGAAGGCGTTTCCTCTGAAGGCGTCTCTGTTAAGAGCGTCTTAGGTGAAGGCGTCTCCGCTGATGATGTCTCAGCCGAAGGTGTCTCTGCTGAAGTCGTATCGGCTGAAGGTGTCCGCGGTTTGGAAACAGGCAAAGGGGGTAATTCTACCGGAAAGTCCTGTTCCAATACCAGCTCGCCGGATTTTAAAAATACATAAAGTGCGGCAGTTCGGAACTCATCTGAATGCTTGGGTGTCCTGGAGGTGAAGTTCATCGTTCGAAAGCGTTGGATTGCGAATCTTTTGCCGTTTTTCCCGGAAGGCTTATCTCCAACCAGTCCCACCGCCGGCATCACCAGCCATTTGTGCTGGGGAAGATCATTGCCTTTTAAGATAACAACGGCGTGACCCGCCACCTTTTGGGATTCCGGGCTGGTATTTTTTATCTTGAATTGAGCATTCAAGTTTGCGCTGTCCGAATCCTGAGAGACGATAAAGTTTTCCACCGCCACACTTAATACAGGCTCGGTATCACGAGCTTCAAGGCCCGTGGGCACTGGCTGAGTTGTTTCCGGAACAGACGGCTTCTGTTTATTCATTTTCAGCGTCTCTATTTTCGACGCAGCCTGAAATTTTTGTTTGATCTGATCGGTGGTATTTTTTGGGGCCTGGCCCTGTTCGCCCTTTGAAATGTTTTCTTTGATCTTTGATTCGGATACTACCAGACGGGCCATCAGGATTTCCTTCTCATAACGCAGCGTCTCAATTTGTTTTTGAGAATCTTTGATGCGGTTTTTAAATTTTTGATTCTCTTTATGGGTGCCCGTATTCAAAAAAATAAGGATTGCCAGAGCGCTAATGGTTATTAAAAATACGGAAGCGGTTGCCAGGACAATCGCTTTAAACCGTTTTAGCGTAATAACATTGCCGTGGTCACCGATGAATAATAGGGTCCATCGCCGGTCGGTTCCTGAACGTTTTGTTTTTTTGGGCTTATCAAAACTCATAATAACCTAACCCTCACGGCATCTCCCTTGTGGGCTTTAAAATGCCGCTCAGCACTACCATCATTAACTGCAATTTCCAGATGGTTGCGACTGCCAATCAGCGCCAGCGGCGAACTCGGATCTGCATTCGCGTACGTCTCTGATAAACCGGCGATCACATGCGTGCTGATACGAATCTGGAGTCGATTTTTAGGATCATTTTTACGAAAGTTCGTCAGACTGTTTGAATCAATGTTGGTTATTAAGTTGCCGAAACGATCGATCGATATGATCTTACCGACGAGTTCGCCGGTTTCTGATAACCGACAGTTCAGCTCTTCTAAATGGACAAGGTCCTCAATGTCCGTTTTTGTCCCCAGTTCCTCAAGCCCGGTGCCATTGACAATATGAGCGCCGATCGCTGCGAAAATATCCCGGCCGTGGAATGTGGGGCTAACGGGTTTAATATAATAATCGGCGTTGCGAACACGAACAATCGTATCAGATTTTTCACGATTCATCAAAAGGGTTAAAACGCCATTGTCCGGAGCAATAAAAAAATGGCCACCGTGATTTACCGCAAGAATGTCTCGTTCACTTCCAACACCCGGATCAACAACGATAAGATGCACCGTACCTTCCGGAAAGAAACGATAGGAAGACGGTATCAAATAGGCGGCCTGAGCGATATCTTGAGGGTCTATCTGGTGAGTGATATCGACAATCGACACGGAGGGGCAAATCGAAAAAATAACGCCCTTCATTACTCCTACATATTCATCATGAGCGCCGAAATCAGATAGAATTGTAATTACAGACATTGTTTAACAAACATCCCCCGTTAACTAAACAAGTTACCCTGTATACGAAATCCCAGATGCTTATAGGCCGCCTCAGATGCTTTTCTGCCGGAGGAGGTACGTAAGATAAAGCCGATTTTTAACAGATAGGGCTCAACAATATCCACCAGTGTATCGGATTCTTCCTGTAGAGTGGCCGCAATCGCTTCAATACCTACAGGGCCGCCGGTGTAAAATTCAATGACCGTTTTCAAATAGCGGCGATCAAGGTCGGTCAGGCCTCTTTCATCAACCCCCTCTAATTCTAAGGCACCCACTACGGTTGCTCGCGTGATGACACCGTCGGCCCGAACCTGGCTAAAATCTCTGACCCGCTTTAGCAGTCGGTTGACAATTCGAGGTGTACCACGAGAGCGTCTGGCAAGCTCGCGAGCGCCCTCGGTATCTGTATCCACATTCAGCAATTGGGCGGAACGCTTGGCAATTTTTACGAGGTCATCTTCACTATAAAAATCAAGGCTCCTAAAAATAACGAAACGATCTCGCAGGGGCGCTGAAAGCAGCCCAACCCGTGTCGTCGCGCCGATCAGCGCAAAGCGCTTCAACCGGTAGCGGTGGCTGCGCGCATGAACACCCTTGTCAAAAACGAAGTCAATGGCGAAGTCCTCCATGGCTGGATACATAAATTCTTCAACCGCTTTTGGTGTCCGGTGGATTTCGTCGATAAATAAAATGTCACCCTCTTCAAGATGGGTGAGGATTCCCACCAGATCGCCGCCCTTTTCAAGGGCAGGGCCAGAGGTTATCGTAAGATTGCCTTGCATTTCATTGGCGATAATGTGAGCTAAGGTTGTTTTTCCAAGACCCGGCGGGCCGTGAAATAAAACATGATCGATGGGTTCGCCCCGCTCAGTAGCTGCCTGGATGGCTATTTTTAATGTTTCGACGACTTCTTCCTGGCCGACATAAGCTGAAAGCCTTTCCGGACGCAATGATAAGATATCAGATTCCTGATCTTCGGGCAATGCAGCGCCAGGGCTAACCTCTGGATTATCAGAAGAATATTTAATCACATCATCGCTCATGGTTCGCTCCACTATGTTCGCTTTAACCAATACCTAACACGGACGAGCCGGAATTGAAAATTGAAGATTGCAAATTGAATATTTGTGGATGTCACTCGCGCAGCGCAGGCGCTTGCGCCGCGTGTCGCTCCGTCCTTTTTAAAATGGAAAGAATTCCTTAAATATTCAATATTCAATCGAAAATATTCAATCGTTACAAGACAGTCAAAATATTCCAATATAATTTTTTTGCCACAAAATGTACAAAAATAACAACTAAGGTACTAATCTAGGTTTGCTCACCGCGGTAAACTTCTTCAAAAAGCTCCTCAGGCGTCATTATGGCACTGTTACGTTTAAATGCATCGCTAATCATGCGCTTGGCGTCAGACATCTTATGACCGAGTTGTTTGACAAGAACTTCATAAACCTGCTCTGAGAAATCTTCCGCAACCTGAATTTCCTTTTTTTCTTCTTTACGAATCAGTGCGAATTTCCCCATCTTGCCCTCCAGGGTCGCAATGATCTTTTGGGCCGTTCGCTTGCCAATACCCTTGAGCTGGGTAAGACAATGGACGTCTCTGTTTTCTATCGCTCTGGCGACTTCCCTGACCGGAATGCTTAAGGCTTTGACCGCCTTTAGGGGCCCAACATCTTCAACAGATATAAAATATTGAAAAAATTCTTTTTCAGCCTCCAGATTAAAGCCGATCAATACCGGTTTGGGTTGTCGTTCGGTTTGTTGAAAATAAACATACAGTGCGATTTCGTCACCGACCTTATTGGCGACTATCTTTTCCATGACAAAAGCGGGAAGCAAAATTTCATACCCAACCTGATTCGCGAGCACCAACAACCGTTCATCTTCTATTTTCAGAATTTTACCCTCGATATAACCGATCACGTAATTGCTCCGCTGTC
>JAUVTR010000105.1 GCA_030601425.1 Desulfobacterales bacterium | reverse complement strand
TCCGCTTCTGTGGTGGATTGACCCGCCTTTTCAGTGACGAATTGTTCTGACTTTACTGTGCCGGATTCATCCGGCGCAGAATTAACCGTTTGCCCGGAACGCAAAGCAACCTTCACCCCATTTGAGGTCAATTGCACAGCTATTTCACCGCTAACCGGATCAACGGTTTCAAAGTGAATATCCGATGGGATGGTAAATTCCCGCGGAGGCTCACCGTTGGTCGCCTTGATCATAAACTCCGCCCAGATGGGCGCCGCCCCTCGACCCCCTGTAATCCCAATCCTATTTACATCACGCATACTCATCCCACGGTCATAGCCCACCCAGACGGAAACACTTAGCGTTGGCGTAAATCCGGTAAACCAGGCATCACGGAAATCATCAGAGGTGCCGGTTTTACCAGCCGCGGGCAGATCAAAACCCATACGCCGCACGACCTTACCGGTGCCGGTGGCCAGAACGCCGCGCATCATGTCGACAACCTGATAGCCGATGCCGGCATCCAGGGAGCGCTGG
Organism: Desulfobacterales bacterium; assembly: GCA_030601425.1. GTDB lineage: Bacteria > Desulfobacterota > Desulfobacteria > Desulfobacterales > JAHEIW01 > JAHEIW01. The sequence goes on along the minus strand of JAUVTR010000105.1, from coordinate 10,554 downwards.
CCGCGAACGATCTGTTCTTCCAGCACTCTGCCCAGGGGGTCTTCAACCCGCCGGATCCAGAAAGGCTCATGCCGAATGCCGCCGGTTGCAAAGGTGGAAAACGCTGTGGCCATTTCCAGAGGGCTCACCCCGGAGGTTCCCAGCGCAACCGAATAAACGGATGTCAGTGGGCTTTTAATGCCGGATCGCCGGGCCACATCGATCACCGCGTCCGGTCCGGCGCGCTCGACTAACTGGGCGGCGATGGCATTGACGCTTTTCATGAGTGCGCGTTTTAAAATCATGGGTCCTTCATGTTCGCGTCCGAAATTTTTAGGGGTCCAGTCACTGGCACCGATGACCGGAACGGTGATTTGCTTGTCCACAAACACGTTGGCCGGTGTCAAACTCAGCTTCTCAAATGCCGCATAATACAAAAAGGGTTTAAAGCCGGATCCGGGCAGACGGTTGCTTTCAACTGCACGATTAAACTCTGTTTCCGAATAGTCTCTTCCGCCTACCAGGGCTTTGACAGCGCCGGAATTGCATTCAACGGCCACCAGTGCCCCCTGCGGGTGGGACAGAGATTTGGCGTCGCCGGTCTTATCTTTATCGGATATTCCCATCAATCGATCGAGCTTGACCAAACCGTTTTGCAGGGACTCGATCGCCCAGGCTTGCTGCTGAGGATCCAGGGTGGTACTGACCTTCAATCCGCCGTGGTAAACCACCTCCGGACCATATCGTTCTTCAAGATCATTTAAAACCAGATCGAGAAAATAGCTGCCTTTGGGGGTGCCGGCACGCTGAGACATTAATTGCAGTGGGGCCTGAAAAGCAGCCTCAGCTTCCTCAACCGTCGCATAACCCACGGCGCGCATTCGCGCCAGCACCAGCTGCTGTCTTTTTTTGGCCCGCTCAAAATACCGATAGGGATTGTAGCGAGTTGGTGACTTGGGCAGACCGGCCAGTAAGGCGGATTCCGCCAGATTAAGCTCCAACGCAGGTTTACCGAAAAACGCCCGGGCGGCCTGTTCAATCCCATAAGCGCCAACACCAAAAGGAATTTGATTTAGATACGCCTCTAAGATTTCACGTTTGCTGTAACGGGTTTCGATTTGCAGGGCGACCAGCAGTTCACGGAATTTGCGCATATAGGTTCGCCGATAGCTGAAAAACAGATTCTTGGCAAGCTGCTGGGTGATGGTTGAAGCCCCCTGAATCCTTCCAGGCTCAAAAAGGGTTATCCACAGCGCTTTTAGAGTGCGCAGTTTATCAAGACCGTGGTGTTCCCAGAAACGATGGTCCTCGGTGGCGATCATCGCCTGAATAAAGAAGGGAGAAATCCGGTTAAGGGGAACGACTTCCCGACCGCCAATGATCATCAGTCTTTCGCCGGTAGCAGCAAATATTTCCGTGGGCGGTGTTTCAATGATGCGCCCTAAGGGCTCCGGCACCCGGGGCAGATCGCGCACAGCGATGAAAAATAAACCGATCGCCAGCAATGCTCCCAAACCTGTAAGGGTCATCCCCGCATAAAGAAGGATGCTGATTCGACGCAAACGTACGGCAAATAGGCTCATTGAAGTTTCCCAGGTTCGTTTTGATTGCCGCCCTGGCTGGAGGCATTATCCATGTCTAAACCTTCCAGATTAGATCGCAACCGCCAGACAGCCCATTCATGGCCCTGCACTAATACAACACGGCGCTCAGTACCATTAAGAAATTCAAAGCCCAGCTCAATAAAGCCGGACTGGGTTTCATCAGAAATACCGACGCGCATAATTTGACCGGGTATTTCAAGAAGCGTTTCAGGCTGGGGCACCATGCTGCGGCGTACGTCTTCGGGAAAGGCTTCCAAAGCATTAAAAAACCGATCGGCAGAATAGACGCGGTTTTTAAAAATCGACAGTTCATCAAGGGATTCCGCCAAAGCCATTTCACCGCGTTTTAACTGGGACAGCTGCATAGAACCAAGTTCAAGCTGACGCAATACCCGGTTGTTGGCATCCAGCAGGTAGATCATCAATCCGGCATCAGATTTTTCAAAGTAGGTCCTGCGCCAGCGCCCATCATTGACGATCCCGAGCAGGTCGAAAGGAGATATAATCTCATAGGCAAAAGACGGCGCCAACCGCAGATAGAGTTGACGGAAATGGTCGGCAGACAGCATCACCCCTTTCCCGGGAGTGACATTGGCAGCAATTTGCGTAAACGTGGCCGCACTGCGTGCTTCACGCTGCAACGTCTGACGGTCGGTAAGGATCTGTTCAAGCGTTTGCTGCGCTGTGCGGGTTTGATGGCTCTTTTCCCAGATCGCGCCGGATTCGGGTCGCTCGGAATTGGTGGTAACCAGATAAGTCCCCAAGATGCGCTCCATCCAGTCAAAGCGCAACTCCAGGATAAAAATGCTGCTAACAAGGATGAGCGTCAAAATGGGTCGCAACCCGAACACTCTTTTTGCCCATTCTTTAAAATCTCTTGGCTCAGCCCAGTCGCTCATGATAAAGGTATTCTAAGAAAACCTGCACGAGGTGTCAAGAAAACGAAAATGATTGCTTCTTTAAAAATCAAGCGCTTGTCTATTTTTTTGATATGCTGCTTTGTCGTTTTACCGACCGCCCAATGCCTGAGTGCAGTCATCGTATATGACAGCGTGACGACAGTGGACACTCCCGTCTACCTCAAGGTGTTAACTAAAGGCAGAATTTTTGCCGACGGTGGCAGGCTGGTTGAATTTTATCTGGATGATAACAGTTTAGGGAAAAATTTAACCGGTGGTGACGGCTACGGGTATCGAAAATATACGCCCAAACACCCGGGACTCATTAAGCTAAAGGCCCGCTCAAAAGGCGAGAGCGGCTCCGGATTGCTGCTGGTGATCAAAAAAAGCGAGAAAGTCATTCTCATTGAAATCGAAGGCGGATTCAAAGATGCATTTATTTCCGAAATAGCGGCGGGAGCCATTCGCCGGGCGGTCGAAAAAATGATGAAAAAATACCGCATTATTTACTTAAGCCGATATGCGGGAATCCGGGCGTCTAGAAATTTGCTGGATAAAGGTGAGCTTCCCGAGGCGCCGGTGTTGCGCTGGAAGAGCCCGAAAATGTTCTCCGCCTTGAAAGAAAAAGGCATCCAGCTCTATGCCATTATCGGTTCTGCCGGTCTCATTGCCGAATCCGCTGAACATATTGAAAAGCGCTATACGTTTGAGCAAACTCAGAACGGTCAGACGGTCAAGGATTGGGAAGAGATTATCGAGCTGCTGAAGAAAAGACCTCCCAAGGAACCCGCTAAAGGCAAAAAAAAATAGACGGTCTGAAATCGTTATTGTGCGCCCTGATATTTGCGGATGGTCCCGTCATCGGCCACGACATACAGTGCGCCGTTATTGGCCAACGCAATGGATGCTAAGCCGTTTCCGCGGAAATTGGTATCCTGGCTGCGGGTTGAGAGATCGTGGCTAAGGGTAAGCATTTCCCCGGAGGATACATAAACACAATTTTCGGTGACCACCGGCGACGCGTAAGTTTGCCCCCCCAATTCAAATTTTCGTGGCGACACCCCATCATAAATGAGGGATCCATCCTGCTGATTCAATACCTGAATGCGGCTTTTTGAAACAATAAAGATATGGTCTTCCGGGGTTGCAGCCGGGGTTGCAAGAACCGGTTGGCCGGCATCATACTCCCACAGTTTTACACCGGTTTCCACGTCATAGGCCAGGACTTTCCCATCCAGCCGTCCGAAAACCATCAGGCCGTTGTTCAGCAACACCGGGGAGGAGTGTTTTTCAAACGGGTGGGATTCGCCCCAGACAACCACTAATCCCTTATTACTCCATTCATACGCGCCGATGCTGCACAGATTATCCGCAACCGCAATCAGTGGAAGCTTTCTGTTAGTAGACACCGCCACGGTGGGATCGACAAAGGTATCCGGCAGAGTATTGCTGTTTTCACCAAGCACGAGAGGAAAAGTGGAGATAAAATCCCACCCCTTTGCAAATGAATTGAAAACATCATCCGGGTGGGTACCCTGCTCAGCGCTGCCCCATTGACAGCTACCGATAGCTTTGCGATCGAGCAGATCAGCCGTTTTTCCGTTATCGCGCAAAACAAAAAGTTCGGCCTGCGGTTCACCGCCGATAACGACCGTCACGTAAATAAAAATGAGCGTCTGCTGGCCCCATTTCAATATTTTAGGTGATCCGGAAGTAAATCCGTTGTCCGCAAACGTATAGGACCAGCGGACTTTGCTAAACTCATCGACCTTATGCAGAGAACTCCGAAGTCGACCGCCTGCGACCCGGTGGCTGGCAATAACATAGATATCTCCTCTTCCGGAAATCGCAGGGGAGGAGACAATTTTGAAAATTTTATCTTGCGGAGCAAATGATCGGCGCCAGCGCTCAGTCCCATCTTCGGAATTAATGGCCACCAGTTCACCGTCCACTGTACCGATATAAATTACTTCCTTGCCGCTGATAACAACCCCGATGACCGGAGAGGAGCTCGTAATATGATAAGGTCCTGCAATCCACGCCGCAGAAAGCGCATAACCGCTTTCTACAGGCTGATACCCCTGGGCGGCCAAATCACCGTGAAAATGCCGCCACTTCGAGGTACCGCCGGCGCAACCCGTGAAAATCACAAGGCAACACACCAGAAGGGTTCTGTATATAGGATGGGTCATATCGAGATCCTCTCTCAAATAATGGGTCAGCAGGAGTCACCGACCACCCGCACAGCGGGTGGCTTGGATTTTTCCGCCTAAGGCGGAATAAAACAAAGGCACGGCAGTGCCTCAATCATTGCGTTTGTGATCGGGTGCGCAGCACCCGGTCTGTTTACAAATAACCACCCGGTTTTAAAACACTCAATAATCTACCTTGTAAACTGGGAGGAAACTCATGTCAATATCTTCCTGAAATTTCGGTTCATTAAAGAAAACAGTGACAAATCAGCGGCGTTTCGACCACCCGATGATGACATCCAATTGCACGGTCGGATATCCGGCTTCTTTCCAGGCTGCCACCCCTTCTTTTAGGACGGTCACAAAGAATTCGATTTCTGAATACAGATTTGACAAGAATAATATAGGTAGAATAATTGCAAAAACAACAACGCGGATCCCAATTGGAATGAAGGGGCTATTACAAGCAAGTGAGTCCCGCCAATGGCGGGATTTGAAGTGATCTAAAGTGCCCAGAGTTTAGGGATTCTGCCCGTCGAGAGCCTCAGGGTCTAACGACTGGGTCGAACTATCATAATAATAAAAAAGACGGAGCATAGCGACCCCATAATTTTAGGCACTTTAGCTCAATTTAGGCATTTTAGGCACTTATTTTAACTTATTTTACCATTGCCGGTAGTGATAACGCCCGGAATGCAGAGCATACAGCACCTCAACGGAAAACAGCAGGGCAAGTGAAGAGTAAAAAATCCACATCAAAATAACGATGACAGAACTCAGTGAACCATACAGAAGATTCACTTCGGTAATATGACTGATGTAAAGGCTGAAGAGTTTACGCGCCGCAATCCACAACAGGCAAAATATCACCGCTGAAGCCAGACGGTAACGCAGCCGTATCTTCACATTCAGAAACAGCTTGATGGTAACCAGATAAAAGGCAATCAGCACCACTACAGATAGCAAATTAATCCGGTGGGAAGTAAACAGGTCCATTGCCAATTTGGAAACCTGATTAACATACGGCGTATTGTTTATCGCAGTTAAGATATGGGATATGACCGTTGAAAGGATAATCCAGATAAAGTTGGACATAAAAAAAAGTAAACCGGCAAAAACAGTGACAATGACATAGAACGCCTGGCCGAAAACTAAATGGCGGGGTGGAAGCTGAAATATTTTGCGGTAGGATGTTTCCAGTGATTTGAAAATAAGACCGCTGATAATCGGCAGCATTAAAAAATTTATGGTCTTAAATGAACTGTATGCATCGGGATTGATAACATGGGCTTTAATCCATTCCTTTGAGACAAAAGGAATGATGTGGTTCACTTCTTCTGCAAGTATCTCTGAAATGTTTCCTGCCAAGGCGGCATTGGAAAAAAATAATCCCTTAACTAAATCAAAAATCAGGATACTTAAAGTGGTAAAGGGAATTATTGAAAGTAAAAAAACAAAAGACACTGATAATGACAACGTGAAACAATCATCCTTAATGAATTTGTTTAAAGATGTTGCCAGTAGATTATATCCCGGGACATTTGTCCCCATCACTCGAGTCTTCATTTTTAATGCCGGCCTCCCGCCAAGCCTATCTTCCCCCGTCCCCCCAGGGAAAATAAATCAACACGCTAATAGCTGTCCATGAGTTCGGCCGTTAGATCTTCACGGACATCATATTCAAGAGATTTAATAATCGGGAATAGGTCGATAAGAATTTTTTTTGATTTTTCGATACTGTTGATGGCTTGAGATATTTTGTTATGTTCGCTCTTTGTTAATTCCAGCTGTCCGGCAATCTCATCAATGTCATCAAGTATAAAATCCAGTTCGCTAATGACCCGCAGAAAATCCTGAGTCTCCATAGGTTCCTCCTTTTTTTACTCCCCCGTTACCAGAAAAATTATCGGCAACCACAGGAAAAACTTGAGTTTTTTTTAAGGCGAGCCATTGGCTTCAACTGGATTGCACATCAGCCGAGCGTGGCGATCGTGTGAATCGGGTCAAAGGAAAGTTGGACTGTTGATGGATTTCTCTGTTTCTATATAAGGTAGGCGGATTTGATCAGGTACGACATAATAGGACTGAGTGCTGAGGACTGAGGCTTTCTTACTTCATAATCCTGGAATGCGGATGTTTGTTCACCCACTCCTGCCACTTGGTGTCCTGGGAAGAAAGCTTGGGTAGCCATCTTTCAAAATAAACGCCCTGGATACCCATCAGCCCTTTTTCATACGGATACCACAGCGATCCGGTTTCTCTATCATACAAAACAAAGGTGTTGTCATAGGTCCAGCCGGAAGGTACCAGGGTTAAATTGCGACCGTCGATCTGGCGGCTGTACACAGCCGCTAAATCCACAAGTGGTCAATAAGCCGCTGTGATGGGTTTCTCACCGATAAAGCTGTTTGCAACCTCATGTCGCCAGAGTTTTGAGATCGCATAGGCGTTTGCACGGTCACCCTCAGCAATGCCGATAACACGCGTGTTGCGTTTCACGTCTGCATTATCTTTGCTGAAATTTGAATCATCAAGCGGCGTAAAGGCATTACGCCCGATTCCATGTTGAAATCGATGCGGCTCAAAACCGATGCTCATGGCCTGGTTAATTTCCCAGCGTTCTCCATGCCAATCGACAATGTAAGTCTTGCCTTTTTCCTCGATGACCTTTGAAAAGGCCTGGCTCAGGACAATCCCAAGAATCAGTCCTAATAAAATTATCTTCAAGATTATGATTTTCCTGAACATATTACATCTCCCGAACAAATTCCAAGGTTTCAAACGGAATAATCTCTAACCATAAATTTGTCGGCTATACGCTTATATTCTTACAAATCAGGTGTCAGTAAACAGATCCTAAAATTGCTTTCCACCTAATTTTGTGCTTTAAAAGCAAATTGATCTGGTGCTTTCATGGGGGGAAGGAGAGTGATGTGGGAGACAGGATAAATTTTGATGCAGCCCGTATGGCAGATCGATTGGCCCGGATTGCAGAAGTTGACGTCAAAACGGATGAAATGATCGCCCCCTACACCTCCTACAAAATTGGTGGTCCGACAGCGGTCTGGGCTGCCCCCAGAACCGAGACCGGCATCGGGGAGGTGCTCACAATCGTGCATACAGCCGGTATCCCGCTTTTTATTCTCGGACTCGGTTCGAATTTGCTGGTTTCAGACAAAGGCTGGCCGTGGGTGACGCTGTATCTGGGAACCAATATTAGCCGATGCAGCTTCGATGGCACAAAAGCCACAGCGCTGGCAGGTACCCCTCTACTTGGCCTGATCCGGGATGCGGTGGACCGGGGCCTGGGGGGTATAGAACTGATGGCCGGGATCCCAGGGGGTGTGGGTGGAGCCCTGCGCATGAATGCGGGAGCATTCGGACAGGAAATCGAGCAGACAACGGTTACGGTAAAAGGTTTCCGACTGGACGGTACGCTTTTTGAAGCCGAACGAAAAGAAATTAATTTCAACTATCGTCGCGTTCCGGATCTGGAAAACGTTGTCATTACCTCCGGTCAATTTCGCTTTAAAAAAGCAGATGTCGGCCTGCTGAAAAATCGGATGGATGATATCCTTGCTCTGCGCGCAAAAAAGCAACCACTGAATTATCCCTCCTGCGGCAGTGTTTTTAAACGCCCTGCGGGTTATTATGCAGGGGCGTTGATCGAGGAAGCCGGCTTAAAAGGTGAACGCGTCGGTGGAGCCATGATCAGTGATAAACACGCCGGATTTATTCTTAATGTCGATAACGCCAAAGCAGCGGATATCTTTAGACTGATTCGCCGGATCGAAGATAAGGTATATGACCGCTTTGGCGTACGACTGGAAAGAGAAGTAAAACTGATCGGTGAGTTTGACGATAATGGAATCTGAGACCCCTCGTAACAGCCGGCAACTCACTCGATTTTTCATCCCGCTGGCAGTCCAGGCGGCATCCCAGGCACTTTCCTATCCCCTTGTGGCAATGGTTGCATCGCGCGGTCTCGGCGGTCCTCTCAATCTAGCCGGATTGGCCCAATCGAACGCCGTGATGTTTTTTCTGGGCATGTTCAACTTCTCCTACATTACAACGGGAATGGTTTATGCGACTTCCCGTGAGGGCTATCAAAAATTTCGAGGGATCGTCCTGATGACGGGCTTGCTGATGATTGGGGTTCAGGCTGCATTATGCATTCCTTTTGTGGCCCACCTGTTGTTCGGCAACCTTATCGGGCTTCCGCCTTCCATTGAAGGGCCTGCCAAAATCACGCTGCTTGTCAGCATCCCGCTGCAGTTTTTATTCTTTTTACGAACTCCGTATCTGGTCACCATGTATGTTGGTAAAGCCACCGGAAAAGCCAGCATTGCCACCGTCGGACGGATTGTTTTAACCGCCATTCTCTCCCCGGTGTTCTGCTTTATGGGACTCGTGGGACCCATCTGGGCGGTAATTTGTCTGACATTGCCCGTAGCCCTTGAGTGCCTGATTGCAAGAATATTTGCCCAGCCATTTCTAAGGGACCTGGAGTCCTCAGCGAGCGTTCCGCCGCGGGCAGGTGAAATCTTCTTTTTTAATCTGCCGCTTTCAATTGGCGGCTATTTCCTGTCCGCATCGGCAATAATTCTGGGAGCATTTATTGCACGGGCGCCGGATCCGGAACGGGTGCTCCCGATCTGCTATCTAGTACTAGGGCTCGCCAGTCCGGTTGCATTTGCGGCAACTCGTATACAAACCGCAGTACTGGCATTTCCACCGCAGTCTCGCAAAGATCGTCTCACATTTCGGTTTTCTCTGGGAGCCGGAGCGGTGCTGGGGTTGCTGCCGCTGATTTTTATTTTGCCGGGCCTCATCGAATTATATTATGTTAAATTGCAAAAATTAATGCTGCCGGATATGCCTCTGGTAAGGATCACTGCCATGGCTTTGATATTTTACCCCTTTAGCGTGGCCATCCGCGCCCAAAGCGAAGGGGTGGCCGCCTGGTTAAAAAAGCCGACAACGGTATTGGCCGGACATGCGATCTTTATGGGAACCATTATTGTTTGCGGCTTTCTTTCAATATTTTTAGGAGCACCCGGTTATGTAATTTGTGCGGTGGGACTGACGTTGGGGAGCCTGACCTCTTCGGCCACCATGCGGGTATTGCTTAACTGGGCAAAGGAAAAGGCTATCCCCGTTGCCCAGACCACCACCTCGGTGGGTCAGATAAGGTAAAAAAAAGTGCCTAAAGTGACTAAACAGTCTGTCCAATAACTTGTCCCCCCTCCCTTGACGGGAGGGGATAAAGGGGAGGGTGAGTAGATAAGCCGCTGATTCCATATCTATTTTATCACCCCCACCCTTACCCTCCCCCGGCAAGGGCATAAGCGCTAACGTAGGGGTTGAGGGGTTGTCATTCCGGCGAACCCCGGATCACGTCCGGGGCAGGCGCCGGAATCTATGGGGAATCAGTGAATAAACAGCCTGCCGTATATATTTTAGCAAGCAAACGCAATGGTACTCTATATATTGGTGTGACTTCAGACCTCGTAAAGAGGATATGGGAGCATAAAAACAATAGGGTAGAAGGATTTACCAAACGCTACAATGTTCATCGACTGGTTTGGTATGAATTACACGACAGCATGGAATCCGCTATTACTCGGGAGAAGCGATTGAAAAATTGGAAACGAAAATGGAAACTGGAATTGATTGAGAGCAGTAACCCTAAATGGCAGGATTTGTATCATAGGATCATTTAACTGGATTCCGGCTTTCCAAGCTGTGTCGCAATTGGCAGAACTACTCATATTGGTGTTTTCGTCATTCCGGGCTTGACCCGGAATCCAGTTCTTTTTCAAAGTCTTACGTTACTGGATGCCGGATCAAGTCCGGCATGACAGGCAGAAATTAAACGCA
>JAUVTR010000002.1 GCA_030601425.1 Desulfobacterales bacterium | reverse complement strand
CTGGACTTATCCTGGTGTAGAGATAGCCACCAGTTTTGACGTCGTCTTTAAGTTTTCGACACCTCATCGACTGGTTCGCTTGCGCTCGTCTCTCTGATCCACAACTGATCCCTTCTGCGGGACCTTTTCCTCAACGCTCACTACCATGGCTTTTGACCACAGCAGCTTGAGGTGCTTTGAAGCCTGCTCCTGCAAGCCGACTCCGAGGGACCAACATACCCTCATCTTCTGTGCAGTTACGCACACTTTATATTAAAGTGCGCTCGTGGCGCACTATCTCCAACAAATCAGTACTTTTGAATCACTGAAAAAGTTGTGATATCAGATTACGATATCTGTACTTTTTTGATTTTGCATGTATTCTTAATGTATCGGTACTCGATTGATATTTAGTTTTCTGGCAAGAAAAACAGATTTGAAAAAGATCAAATTCATTATTAATTCATTACACACCTGCACCTTTTTAAATTTCCCATACTGATTCAATCCACAAGCTGTCCAATTGTTTTTGGTATATTCCCATCTTGAACCCATCTGAAATAGGGTTTGACCTACAATAACACAATGTGGTATTGATCATCTGCTGTTCAATACTCCTTTCTGCACCTGACCTGAAGCGTGTTTCATTGGTGAAATCGAGCTGGGCCTGACATCTCATTTCAAATTCTTCTGATACAATTACTTCTGAGTTTTTTTCTTTGTTTTAAAAAATCATAAAAAGGGGGTATGACCCCATGGCAAAAGAGGATTTGAAACGTAGACTTTCTGCCATTCTCAGTGCCGATGTGGAGGGTTACAGCCTCCTCATGAGAGAGGACGAGGAGGCGACCGTCCATACGCTTACCACCTATCGGGCGGCTATGACTCATCTTATACAGCAGTACAGAGGCCGAGTGGTGGACTCTCCCGGGGATAACTTGCTGGCGGAGTTTACTAGCGTGGTGGATTGCGTGAACTGCTCTGTTGAGATCCAACGGGAGTTCGCTGAACGGAATGCCGAGTTGCCCGAAAACCGCAGAATGCAGTTTCGTATTGGGATCAACCTTGGGGATGTTATTGAAGAGGGAGAGCGGATCTACGGGGACGGCGTCAACATAGCAGCGCGAATGGAGAGTGTGGCTGAAGGTGGAGGGGTCTGCATATCTGGAACGGTATATGACGCTATCGAGAATAAGATAGGCCTACAATATGAGTATCTGGGAGAGCAAGAGTGTAAGAATATCGACTGTCCGGTGCGGGCTTATCGTGTACTCTCTTTTCCAGGTGCAGCTGCCCATAGAGTTATAAAGGCGAAAAAGGCAGTCGGGAGAACGTGGCGTAATGTGTTTATTGTCGTACTGGCCGTTCTCGTCGCAGGAGCGTCTGTGGCTGTCTGGCATTTTTACTTCCGTTCTCCTCCCATGGAAGTTGCGTCAGTAGAAAGGATGGCTTTTCCCCTACCTGATAAGCCCTCCATTGCCGTACTACCTTTTGCCAACATGAGCGGAGACCCAAAGCAGGAGTACTTCGCCGACGGGATAACTGACGACTTGATCACGGATCTTTCCAAGATTAAGGGCCTTTTCGTCATCGCCCGCAATTCGATGTTCACTTATAAGGGCAAGCCCGTGATGGTGAAGCAGGTGGCGGAGGAACTTGGCGTCCTCTATGTGCTGGAGGGCAGCGTGCGCCGCGCCGGCAAGCAGGTTCGAATTAACGCACAGCTCATTGACGCCACGACGGGCGGACACCTCTGGGCGGAACGCTATGACGGCAAAATGGACGATGTCTTTGCCCTGCAGGACAGGATTACAAGGAAGATCGTCGGGGCGCTGGCGGTTAAATTGACGGCGGGTGAGGAGAAACAGGTCGCCCGCAAGGAAACCGATAGCGCCGAAGCCTACGACGCCTTCCTGAAAGGCTTGGTGCATTATTGGCGGGATACGCGTGAAGATTTCGTCCAGGCGGTTCCCTACTTGGAGAAGGCCGTCGAGCTAGACCCAAATTATAGTCGCGCCTACGCCGCGCTCGCGGCTGTCTACTGGAGAAGCGCGCGGAGAAAATGGCACTCAAGCCTGGGGCTTGTATATTATGAGGCTTGGGAGAAGGGCAAGCAATATCTGCAAGAAGCCATGAAAGATCCGACGCCTCTTGCCCACCTCGTCGCCTCCGATTTGTATAGAAGGGAAGGCCGGTTCCAGGAATCCATTACCGAAGCCACCCGCGCCATCGTCTTGGACGCCAATGATCCCGTTGGTTACGTGGCAATGGCCAGAGCCTTGATTATGGCCGGCAGTCCGGCCGAGGGCGCCGACTCTATGAAAAAGGCAGGGCGGCTCGACCCTCATTCCCCGCCGACTTATTTGAAGACACTAGGCCTTGCCCAGTACGGTATGGATCGATTTAAAGAGGCTGCGGCATCGCTGGAACAGGCCACCAAGCTCAACCCAGATGACGAATGGGGTTTTTTATTTCTGGCCGCGGCCTATGGACAGCTCGGCCGCGAGCAGGAAGCCAAGTCCGCCGTGGAGACGTTCAACGGACTTAGAGCAAAATCGGGATGGAATAACCCGTATACGTTGCAGCAGGTAGCTGTGTTTGCGTTCAAAGAGCAGACGGATATAGAACGTCTGCGTGAGGGCCTCCGCCAGGCCGGAGTGCCACCCGGGCCCGATCCTGTTGCTGACGCAGAAAATTTGATCACTCGAACGAAGGAAGGTTTGTGGGAGGTTAAGGGTGCGACAACCGTTGACGTTGTCACCGCAAAAGCGTTGTTCGACCGGGGTGCGCCGTTCATTGACTCACGCCCCGACGTCTCCTGGGAAAAAGGCCACATTCGAGGCGCTGTGCACCTCGATGTTGTTAACGTCTTCAGCGAAGTGGAGCTATCCAAGATCGTTAGCAAAGACGACGATGTCGTCATGTACTGCAGTGGTCAGACGTGACGACATTCGACCCTAGCCTCTGCAAAGGCCGTGAAATGGGGATTTTTGAAGGTTTACTATTTCCGCGATGGGTTTCCAGGCTGGAAGAATGCGGGGTATCCTGTTGCTAAGCCATGATATGCCATCAATAGTTTTGTATTATTAGGAATAAAACTTGCTGCTGGTGGGTTCCGCCATTTTTCATAATTCATCGAAATTTCAGATATCCAACCAAATACTTACATATCAATAGGTATTATTTTTTAGATTACTATCCCTTAGTTCAAGATAGGCAGTGGTTGTGGTATCTATATATCTGCAATAAATAATCACCTTAAAAATTTCATATATCTCCAATATATCGCAACTTGACGTCAGACTGTGATACTTGCAAGTTGCCTTAAATAACAATTTCAAATGTATTTCATTAATTATGTCAAGAAAGGCAACCCAAACCTATAATCTTCAGGCAATTAATCCCCACTTATCTAAAAAAGATTGGCATTCAACAAATAAAGGAATATTGACCCCATAAGATGTAATTCCTAATTCCAATAGAAACGTCTGGTGGAAATGTAAAAAGAAAGGACATCCGTACAATATAACGAAAGGAGGTCAAAATGGTAAAGGTTATGATTAAGAGACATATAAAAGAGGGTAAGGCGAAAGACGTTATCGCCCTGCTCAACAAGCAACGTGCCAAAGCTATGAATCAGAGGGGCCATCTCAAAGGTGAGACTCTGATGAGCTATCAAAACCCCCACTGTCTACTTGTGATCTCCACGTGGCAGAGCATGGAAAATTGGCTAGCCTGGAAAGAAAGTAAAGAGAGAAGAGCGAATGAGGCGAAGTTGGAACAGTTCTTGGAATCTCCGACCGAATATGATGAATACATTTTTGGGACGTACCCTATCTAAAAAATAAAAGGAAGCCACAAGATATCTATAAAAATTCGTCGTTGGACGGAGATTATTTTACAATAATCAAAATTAGGATTTACTTGACTTGACCACCAACAATAATGATATATGTAAAATTGCCAAAGTTTTGTTATTCTCAGAGACTGTCGAAAAACCCTAAATCTGTGAATTTGATGCTTGTAAGTTATTGATTTCATTACATACGAAATTGCTAAAATCACCATTATTTGACTTTTTCGACAGTCTCTCAATATATCCATAATTTCATGATATTTCGTCTTTTGGCAAACTCCCTGAAATCGAGTTAAATATTTTATGACCACATTTTCTTGCGTTCGATTCATCTATACTTATAATTTATAGATAAATATCAGCCTTAGTCTGCAACTCCGATTGAATCAAAATTCTGTGTGCCTTTGAGAAGCTGATTTTTATGTTATAGCATCTTTGGCGGCCATTTATTTGAAACTGGAGAAAATATAAGATGGTTGAGATCAAATATATTCTGGGCCCAATGCGATTGCCCTTCTTAATTTTAACCCCGGCCTGTGTTGCCCTTGGTTTTGGTGCGGCGCTTTGGACACAAGGATATGTTGCACCTTTTCAAGTGATCATGGTGCTTGTCGGCGCAGTTTCGGCTCATATCAGCGTTAATGCTTTTAATGAATATTTTGATTTTAAAAGTGGGTTAGATTTTCATACTCAACGCACACCATTTAGTGGAGGAAGCGGTACTCTCCCAGCAAATCCCCACATGGCTCAACATGCATTGGTCATAGCTATAGCAACATTTACCGTTGTTGTCGGCATTGGATTTTATTTTTTAATCGTGCGTGGCCCTGCATTGCTTGCCATAGGTATACTGGGGCTGTTTCTGTTGATTTTCTACACACCATGGATTGCTCACCATCCTTATATGTGCTTAATTGCACCGGGACTGGGTTTTGGTCCATTCATGGTAATTGGCACTCATGTTGCTCTAACAGGAAGCTATAGCTGGACAGCGTTCGTTGCATCGATGATTCCGTTTTTTCTAGTAAGCAATTTATTGCTACTGAATCAATTCCCGGACGTGGAAGCAGACCGTGATGCCGGCCGTAAGCATTTGCCAATTGTTATCGGTCGTCGTGCCAGCAGTTTGTTGTATGTTGGATTTCTGTTGATGGCGTATCTATCGTTGATTTGGGGCGTCTACAATCAATATCTACCTAAGGCGAGTCTTATCGGACTTGCAACTGCCATTTTAGCAGTTCCGGTGAGTATTGGTTCTTATCGCTATGCGGAGAACGTAAAAAAATTGACCCCTTCAATGGGCATAAACGTAGCAATCAATATCCTCACGCCAGTTTTGGTATCGATCGGCTTAATCATTTGACCGGCTCTTCGAATTGATAATCTTTTCTTAATACCCTGCGCACTTCAAAGAAGGTGTTTTCGGTTGTTTTTTGATCGGTAGTATATAGTCGTTCAGTATACTTTACGAAGAAAAACAGATAGGCAACTACAATATGAAGAGGCTACCGGATAGCCAGATTATTTGTACGATCTTTTATGCAGCACAGGTTTTTTTGCGTTTCTAAAACCTTTGATAGCTCCAACTAATCAGTACTTTTGTAACCCAGAAAAACTTGAGATATCACTTTCATATATGTAAAATTGCAAAAACTGTGTATTCTCAATATATCAGTCGTCACATGATATTTGGTTTTCCGGCAATTGTCCCGATTATCAAGATGTTTATAACATCACCGGAAAATTAAAAAAGCGCTGATACATCTAAATGCCGTGCCATATGCAGGTTTCTCCGCCGCAGAGACAGTTCTCCATTTCTTGCCACCTTGTAACAGGAATGCTAAAATAAACAAGCAATTGAATTTTGATCTGGGAGCGCAAGAAATTAGTGCAATGACAAAATGCCCGAGATGTAACCTCAAACAAAAAGAATCACCACAATGCGAGTATTGCGGACTTGTTTTTGAAGAGTTCAGGGAATCAACCCGGGCCGCAAAGGTTGTCCAACCGAAACGGACTGTGTTGTTCGCCATTATTCTGGTTGTAGCAGGGGCTTTGCTTGCCTCTTATTTACTTATTTTTTATCAAGACAAACCCGGCGAAAAATCCACAAGCGTTGAGCGTTCAGGTGATCTTGTCCAAAGAACCAGCGAAAATGATCTCAAGACAACGGCAAAAGAATTATCCGGTGATGTCGGAATTTTAAACGACCTTACTGGCAGTTACACAAAGGGCAGTATTATTGCCATGGTCATTTTCAGCGTCATTGGACTTGGCTATTTGGCTTATGGGAAAAAGAGCCAACAACTTTTAATGCTTATCTGTGGCATAGCTCTCATGGGATATTCCTATTTAGTGGACGGCACACTATATATTATTTTGATCGGAGTAGGCCTGAGTGCGCTTCCCTTTATTTTTGGCAGAAAATAGGGTGCCTTTGGTATCTATATAAAAAACAGACTTGCTGCGGCCGGTGGCATTCTCAATATCACACAACCTGAGATCACCTTGAAATCATGGCAAGATATCTGTACTTTTGCCGTTTGAGAGGTGACTGCAAAATGTCGTTGTTTTATCGAACTAAGTAGACCTTCCACATTAATTCCACCCCATCTATCACATCATTTACAATGCTGGTTCAATGATAATTCATAATGCTATCCATCTAAAGATGGGATCAAAAAAAACGTCAACTTAACTTGACAAACTTGACAGTTGATACCACATTGTGGCAATAAAGAAACGATTCTCTTCCACTTTGAATTGCAGTAATCCTTCCATGAGGTCACCACTGAATTCTATTCGGCCCGACAAACAATTCCAAACCTTATGGAAAAACTGGGATATCCGTGTGACTTGACGACTGAGAAAAGCCCGTTTTCCGGTTCTTCATCCATAAGACTTAGCTGTAGAGAAAGGAGGTGAAGCCCGGGGAAAAACTCATACGACTTTGTTCAATCCTCGCAACAGCTAACAACGAAAGGAGATAAAAAAATGAAAAAGCTAAGCGTAATTTTAGCAACTCCTGTGATACTGGCTTTAACAATGGTATGCATCATTAACACTCCGGCACAGGATACAAACTCCAAAATATATATGGACAACGCAGATCAAAACTGGCCATCGATATCTGGATTAATAATTGCGCACCACGACTTACCAATAGCGCCTGATCCCTGGGAGAATTTAGATATCTATGAAATTTATGACTTCATTGATGAATCTATTAAGAACGGTACCTTGATAGGCTACGGCTCGAGCTCTTTAGCTGGTGACCGATTGAATATTCTGAAAGGCAGAATTGAGACAGCAGCAAATGTCCTCGAGAACGGTACCTTCGAGGCGGCTTGCCAGCATTTATTGGACGCTTATTTAAGTACTGACGGCTTGAGCCAAACTCCTGATCTTGTGTATGGGCAGGCCGCACCTGAACTTGCAAAAAAGATCAAATTAATGAGAATAGAAATTATCGGGTGTGAATGAGATGGTGAATCTAAAGCATCGATTTACACTTTTTATTTGCCTAAAGTCCTATCTTGCGGGCCTAAAGTTTGACACCAGATGTAAACATGCGATAGGTTTCAGGTATCCATTTCATATCTGAATTGATTTGAGAAAATATGCATCAATCCATTATCATTTCTGTAAATAATTTATCAAAATTTTACGGGAAAACCCTTGGGGTGCAGGATTTGAATTTCTCAGTTTCGCAAGGTGAGATTTTTGGATTTCTTGGTCCTAACGGGGCTGGAAAAACCACCACCATTCGAATGCTTCTGGATTTACTGCGTCCATCGTTTGGACAAATCCATATCTTTGGGAAAGAAATTTATGATCATTCTTTGGAAATTCGAAGAAGAAGCGGTTACCTGCCCGGAAATTTCTCTGCGTATGGCAATATGACTGGAATAGACTTCCTTCGTTTTGCCGGGTCAATGCGAAGAACATCCCCAAAGCTCCAATCCAGTTTAATAGATCGTTTTCAATTATCAAAAGAAGATTTATCGCAAAAAGTCAAACATTTATCGCATGGTACATTGCAGAAATTAGGGATAATCCAGGCCTTCTTTCATCAACCCGAATTACTCATACTCGATGAACCAACGATTGGACTTGATCCTCTCATGCAGGAGGAATTTTACCGGCTTTTGTTCGAAGTACAAAATAAAGGAAAAACCATATTCTTCTCTTCTCACAATCTCGCAGAAGTCGAAAAGATTTGTCACAGAATCGCAATTATTCGAGATGGAAAACTGGTGGCTTTAGAAACACTTGAAAGTTTAAAAAAGAAAAAAGTTAGACGTTTGAAATTCATTCTCAAAGAACCAGCCGATGAGTTAAAATTGCCGGGAGCAAAATTAGTGAAGCAAAAAGACCTGTATTATGAATACCTGGTCGAAGGTGATATTAAACCATTATTGCAGAAATTATCATCCTTCCCTATAGATGATTTGATATTCCCTGAGCCTGATCTGGAAGAAGTTTTCATGGCGTACTATCATAAGGAAGAGTAAGTATGGCCTATTTTTATTTCATCTGGAAATTTCACCGTGGTTTTTTGATATTCAGTGCTGTAGTTATTTCAGCATTTCAATTTTTGATTCTCAAATTGGTTACAACCATCGATTATTCCGCGATTACTTCCTATTTATTAGAACAGCTACCTGAGAACGTGCAAGCCATGTTTGGTAAAGATTTTATTTCGATGCTTACGGTAGAAGGCGCCGCCGCGTTTGGCTTGAACCATCCACTGGTGTTGGTAATTTTATCCATAGGCGCCATCACCATTCCGAGCCGACATATTGCCGGGGAAGCCGAAACCGGCACCCTGGAATTAGTCTTATCTTTTCCAGTTGCAAGAACCAAACTTCTTTTGAACCTGTGGATATCGGTCCTTTCATTCTTATTTTTCATCATACTCTTTGCCGTATCCTCTTCCTTGGTATCAATTTATATATTTCACCAACTAACTGCTGGTTTGTTTGTGAAAATGATAACCATTGGATGCAATCTCTGGTTATTATTTGTTTTTGTGATGAGCCTTTCTTTGCTCCTTTCTTCATTTGGAAAAGAAGGCAATAAAGTGGGCATTAGGGTAGCGGGCATTACGCTGGTCTTTTACCTGTTGCATTATTTGAGTTCACTATGGGATACAATTTCATTCACCAAACCCTTCAACTTCTTTGCTTATTACCAACCCGAAGACCTCATGACCGGCAATCGCAGCTTTTCGCTGCATTTTGTGGTATTATTTTCACTAATTCTAATATGTTTACTTGTCAGCCTTTTCCAATTTAATCGAAGAGATATTCCGGGGTAAATTGCTGATTTTAACCTCCTGATATAAGTATTTTTGCTTGATTTTTTAAAATTGGAATTTAGTCGCTTTCGAGTTTTAAAGGCAGAGTTAATCGAAAGGTGGCCCCCTTCCCTTTCTCGCTTTCCAGCTTAAGCCGGCCCCCTAAACAGCGGGATATAATATTGGCTCCGGCCAGGCCAAGGCCGTGGCCTTTGCGGGGTACAATGGAGCACTCCTTTACCTGGGAATAGCGTTGAAATACCATTTCATGATGATCCGGCTCAATGCCGGGCCCATCATCGGTGACCGCTATCACCAGATCATCTCCATCCAACTCAAGCCGGATGTCTACCCGTTTCTGCCGGTGATGAAGGGCGTTTTTAATCAGGTTTCCGACAATCTGGCGAAACTTAATCTCATCCTGAAACATCTCCAGATCGCTCACCTGCGGCGAAATATCCAGAACAATGCCGCAGGATTTCATGTATTCAAGGGCTTCAGACTCGCTATTATAGTCGGCATATTTTTCAAAAACCTCCCCGGCGTTGGTTTCAAGGGCATCTTCCAAAGCCTGCAGGATTGATTTTGACGGTTGAAAGCGCTCTCCAATAAAGCATCCGGCTTCGGAGCGTCCAATCTCCAGCAGGTTGTGAAGCAGCTCCCGGGCTTTTTTTGAATTTCGCAATGTGCGCTTCAAGGTGCTTTCCTGGCGGGGAGATAATGTCCCAAATTTATCCTGGCGCTCCAGCAGGGTCCGCAGTCCGGTTTCAATAATGGCGATGGGGTCTTTGAGTTCATGGACCAGAAATTCGATTTCAACTTCCCTGAAAAATTGCTCGGCCTTTTCTCCAGTCGGCTGCCTATTATCTTTGTTTTCGTTTTGTTCGCTCATGGCACGGGCCTATAAAAATCGTTTAATACCTGAATCTTGCATGAAAACTAATGAGAAGTTGTAATTATATTTAATGACATCTGATTAAGCAAGTCAGCAAAGCAAATCAAAACACAGATCAAGTATAACGGATGAAAATCATTTTATCTCATTACTTTTGGTAAATCGTTCGGCCGGGTAGAACTGCACCGTCACCGTTGTTCCGCCGGTATTCAGGCAATCTTTAGCATCAGTGTCCGCCACGCAATCCGCCACATTGCCCGGGCATTCATGCCCTTCTGCGTCGATTAAATTACAGGGTCGGGATGTTATCTTAATTTTGAAGTTATACCTTTCTGAAAATATTTTCATGCGCAGTAAATCAAACCCTTTACCGCCTGCCTTAAAATCATAGGGTTGACGGGTGGAATATTGCATGGTGTCGTACGATGTAAAATAATTTTCAAAGATCAACCTCAGGTTTTCTTCACTGATGCCGATTCCGTTATCTTTGACTTCAAATTCAGGGCCGATTTCTCCCTTGCGCACTTTTACGGATACTTTCCCGCCGTCCGGTGTATTTTCAACGGCATTGCGAACCAGGCCTTCCACAACTTTTCCCAAAACGTCCGCGGGGATATATATCGGAGAAGTTGCCGACACATAGGTTCTCAAACGGCACTTGCGATGCACAAATTCAGGGCGCAGCGCCTTTATTTTTTCTTTTACAAACGGACCCAGCTCGATAACCTCTGATTTCGATTTCCGGGGTCCATAGGTCTCTTCAATATGCTGACGAATTTTGCGGATAATATCTTTTTCTCCTAAACCCAGAGAAATCAATACTTCCAGCTCATCAACAGATGCATCCAACAGAGCAGAGAGCATATAGTAGGTTTTAAAATCTTTTTCGCGCAGGATATCTTCCAATTGATACTGCATTTCAAGTAACCGCTGCAGATTTCTTTGGGCGCGGTCAATGATCGTGCTCCAACCTTTATCTTCTATTTCTGAAAGCCGCTTATTTAAAAGGCTCAAAGAGGCGGATAAAATTGAGACAGGCGTTTTCAATTCGTGTGACAGATGGTGAATGACACGGTCTTTGGCGCGGTTGAGACTTTTTACGTCTTCATAGGATCGTTTTAGCTCCTCATTGATCCTGGCATTTTCAATCGGCAAAGCCACTAGATTGCCGATGGTCGTCAACAGCTCGATATCGATCTCATCAAACTGACCTTCCTTTTTGTTGACTGCACACAACACACCGATCATACGGCCCTCGATCTCTAAAGGCACGTCGGCCATGCTCCGGGTGCGATACTTAGCCTGTCGATCAACCTCGCGGGCGAAATATGGACTCTTGTATGCATCCTGCACAATTTGGGGCTTCCCGGTACGGTACACCAACCCGGCGATACCTTTATCCGCCGGATATCGGATTTCTTTAAAATTTGTACCTGTTTCAGTTTTATCAAAGACCGCCTCGCGGAAAAAAAATTCCTGATTTTCTTCGTCGAGCAAAATAACCATGGCGCCTTCAACGCCCAGCAAATCTTGAATTTCCCTGGTAATCAGCGCCAGACGCTGATCCAGGCCCCGATACTGGTACATGGCCCGGGCGATACGAAAAAGGGCCCGGTTGATGCGGGCATTTCGCTTTTCTCGGGTTACATCGCGCAGGGTAACAACCTGACCGGCGGGCCGACCCTCCGCATCATAAAAGATCGCGCCGTCAACAATAATATCCAGCAAACGGCCGTCTTTTGTAAGCCGCCTGGTTTCAAAGCCACGGAGCACTTTTTCCCTGTGAAGGCGCCGGATGCCTTTGAGGGTTTGCTCCTTAAAACTTTCGGGGACGAAAGGTATTTTTTTGCCTTCCAGTTTCTCAAAACTCCAGCCAAAAACTCTTTCAAAAGCCGGGTTCAGATAGGACACCGTATTATCCAGATTAAAAACAAATACCGGTATGGGCAAAAATTTAAGAAACGCCCGGTAACGCTGCTCGGCCTGGCGACTTTGCTGGGACAACTCCAGTGCACAAACCTCAGATTCACTCAGCGCTTGCTGAGCGACAACTTTATCGGTAACATCCCTGGCAATCCCTCTGAAACCGACCGGTTCTCCGCCATTATCCGTTATTAAACTGGCGGAAATTTCCAGATGGCGCCGTTCACCGTCTTTACGTATTATTTCCCAGTTGATATCGACAACACCTTTTCCGGTGCGAAAAATCTTATTAAAGGCTTCATAAGCAATGGCGGCATTATTTCCATCCATGAATTCCTGGAAATTGCTATTCTGGATTGTTTTGCGCGTATAGCCGAAAATCCGACATAGGGCATCATTAAAAAATTTGAAATTTCCTTTTAGATCGACCTCATAAAACCCGTCCGCAACATCCTCAATCAGCACGCGGTAACGTTCTTTCCGGATTTTAGCCTCCTCCCCTTTCATGGCCGCATGCGCTGATTTATTGGCGACATGGTGCGGAGTGGATTTCCTTGAAGGATTTTTGGGTCTACTTGATCTCATATAGGAATCTTTACAATAATTTTCAAAATACAACCGTTTAACTACCTGTTTCAAGAATTCCAAATGCTTTGGCGTCCAATAAATTGGTGCCATTTGCCTGCAAAAGCTCAATGGCCTTGTCATTATCGCTAAATCGAAAAACCATAATGGCATGTCCCTGTGCGAAAGTAATAAAGGCATACATGAAAATCACCGTCACACCTGCTTCCGTCAGCGGCTTAAGCAGTCTCGCCAGACTGCCGGGTTTATCCTCGATTTCGGCAGCCACGACTTCATTGACGTAGGCTGGAATCTGCATTTCCATCAGGATTTTGCGGGCCTTTGCGACATCTGAAACAAGCAATCTCAGCTGGCCAAAAGCCCCGGTATCTACCAGGTTAAGTGCTCGCAGATTAATCCCGGCACCTCCGAGGGATTCTGTAACTTCCAATAGACGGCCGGGTTCGTTTTCAATTGATACCACAATTTGTTTTAATTTTAAGCTCATAGGGCCTCCACATTATTCGATTTATTTGTACCTGAATCTTGCATAAAGATTAAGGATAGGAAAAATCTTATTGACGTGTCAAGCAAGAAAGCGTTGGAGATTGATTATTTAAGAGTGAGAATCATTATCCTGTGAAAGTCCAAAAACAATCAGCCCTGCCGATAGCAGGGCTGATTAGAAATACAGATATCTCGAACCGGCTTTTGTTAAAATCCGATATCAAATTTAGTGTTGATCACTTCAATTTCTTAACTTCTGCGATGATTGCCGGAAGCACTTCAAACAGATCACCCGCAATACCAAAATCAGCCTTTGAAAAAATCGGTGCTTCCTCATCTTTGTTAATGGCAACAATATATTTAGAAGTTGACATGCCGGCCAGATGCTGGATGGCACCCGAGATACCGCAGGCAACGTATAGGTTCGGCGACACGGTTTTACCGGTCTGCCCAACCTGGTCACTATGAGGCCGCCATCCCTCATCTACAGCAGAGCGTGAAGCGCCAACGGCTGCACCGAGTTCATTGGCCAACTCTTCAACGGCTGCATAATCGCCACCGGTACCACGACCGCCGGAGACAATAATATCGGCTTCGGTCAATTCAGGCTTGTCTCCGGTCTCCATTTTCATTTCAATAATTTTTGTCTTTAAGTCCCCGACCTGGACAGCCGGTTTTTCAATCGCAGGCTCTTTTGAATTTTCGACAATGTCCATTACGTTAGGTCGAATCGCAACAATCTGAGGGGAACCTTCAATTTCCACCTTGGCAACAATTTTGCCGCCGAACATCGGTCGGGTGTATGTCAAATTCCCATTGTCAAGTTTTATCTCCACGCAATCCATTGCCAGGCCGGCATCCAGCCTGGCTGCCAAACGACCCGATAGATCCTTGCCCTGAGCAGATGCCCCGGTAATAATGACCGCCGGATCAGATGATTGAATCAATTCAGCCAGGACATTGGTGTACGCATCAGTTGTATAATCGGCCAGAGCCGCATCATCGGCAACCAGAATTTTATCGGGCCCATATTTTTTAAGCTCTTCAGCAAGGCCTTCTATACCCGAGCCCAGGACCACAGCTGTGAGATCTGCTCCCAAACCATCGGCCACGCGTCGACCTTCGCTAACCGCTTCAAAGCTGACCTTTCGAAGCTCACCATCTCTTTGTTCTGTTATTGCAAACACACCTTGAGCCATTTTATTTCTCCTTTAAGATCGATTCGAGTCTTTAAATGATTTTGATCTCTTCATGTAAAATTTTTAGCAGCTCAGCCGCTTTATCTGCAGCCGCTTCCCCTTGAATCATTCTGACGGCCTGCCTTTCAGGTGGGAGATTAAACGCTTTTATTTTTACCTTACGGTTGGCTGCCCCTACAGATCCACCATCAACGCCAAGATCCGCAACCGTCTTAACATCCACGGGTTTTTTCTTGGCCTTCATGATACCGGGTAATGAGGCATAACGTGGCTCATTAAGTCCTCGCTGGGTCGTAAATAAAGCCGGCAATGAATTTTCCACCACCACGGTACCGCCTTCAATGGTGCGGTGGCAGGTGATCTTCCCATCGGACACTACAACTTTATTCACCATGGATATCTGAGGAATGCCCATAAATTCTGCAACAGCCGCAGCAACCTGATAATTATCCTCATCCACAGCCCGGTGGCCCGCGATAATCAAATCATACGGAAGATCTTTTAGCGCGGCCGCGAGCAATTTAGCAGCAGCCAACGCATCACTGCCTTCAGCCGCCGGGTCACAGATATGGATACCTTGATCAGCGCCCATCGCCAGAGCGGTTCGGATCGTTTCAACGGCTTTTTCAGGCCCGAGAGTTAGTATAGTTACCGTACCTCCCTGGGCTTCTTTGATTTGCAGTGCCTCTTCCACAGCCAATTCATCATAGGGATTCATGATCCATTTAATGTCCTGAGTTTTAATGGAGACCCCGTCATCGGCAATCTGAACCAGCGATTCGGTATCCGGCACCTGTTTGACTAAAACAACTATGTCCATCTTTTGCTCCTTTCATATTTGTAAAAAAAGCTAGGGCTGAAAGTATAGCCTAAATCAGGGGTGATAAAAATTTTCCAGCTTAGACCAAAATCTTGATTTCGATTTTATTGGGCATATTCGGTTTCAGGTGTCAGGTGTCAGGAATGACAAACATAGCGGCAGATAGCGCCTTCGTCGTCGTCCTCGTACTCGTCCCTCGTCAGCGATAAAATTCTGATTCACGAGCACGAGGACGAGTACGAGTACGAAAAGAATCAGAATCGATCGCATGCAGACGCCCTGCGCCCTCAATCTTATACCCTATACCATGAAGCTCGTATGAAACTTTAATGTTTCTTTTTCGATCAAACTGGCCGCTTCGGCGGCCGGCGGCGGCGCTAACACCTGACACCCGAAACCTATTAATTCCGAAACCTGACACCTGACACCTAATACCCATTATCTATTCGCTTTGCGTATCCCCAACTGATCTAGCGCAATGATCCACTTACAAATATTGGTCGATCCTTCCACCATGGTATAGGTCGGCGCGTCACGGAAAAAGCGCGCTACCGAATATTCGGTGGAATAACCATAGGCGCCCAGAATCCGCATGGCATAATTAGCGCATTTGGTCACCACCTCGCCCGCAAAATATTTTGCCTGGGCGACATCCAGACCATTGTTTAATCTTCCCTGGTCTTTTGCCCAGCCGGCCTTGTACACCAATAGCCGCGCTGCTTCAATCTCGGCTGACATTTGAGCGATGAGATCCTGATTCATCTGGAATTCGCCGATCGCTTTTCCGAATTGTTTACGCTCGTTTGCATATTTAATGGCTTCCTCCAGACATGCCTGTGCCACACCTACGGCACCGGCTGCAGCGGAAAGCCGGGTTTGATTCAGCGATCCAAAAAGGATTTTGGCGCCATCACCGGGCTTGCCGAGAATGTTTTCTTTGGGAACCCTGGTATCGGTCAGATAGATTTCACCTGTGGGTGAGGAGCGGGACCCCATCTTGTCCAGAGCGGTCGTGCGCACATCGTTGAAATTTTTAAGTTCCACCACAAAGGCCGACAGGCCCTTTGAAGCTGCATCTCGATCGGTATAGGCATAATAAATGATGACATCGGCCACATCGGCATTGGAGATCCAGGTCTTGGACCCGTTTAAAAGCCAGTGATCCCCTTTGTCTTCGGCCCGGGATTTTATGGCCATCACATCAGAGCCCGCATCGGGTTCGGTCATTGCAAACCCGCCCATATGTTCGGCGCTGACCAGTTTGGGAATATATTTTTTTGATAATTCCTCGCTGCCATATTTTTCAATGGTGTAGGCACATCCCAGGGTCTGCATATTGATCTGAACCCTGAGAGAGCTTGATGCCCGGGCAATTTCCTCGGTGATAATCATGGCTGCCAGCCAACCCATTTCGGATCCGCCGTATGCCTCGGAGATAACCGTGCCGAACAAACCGAGCTCACCCATCGGCTTAACAGCTTCCTCGTAGGGAAAGTAGTGTTTTTCATCCCATTCGTCGGCAAATGGTGCAATTTTTTCATCGGCAAAATCACGCACCATATTTCGCAGTATTTCAAGTTCTTCCGGCAGACTAAATTCCATTTTTTTCCTCCTAGGACTGATTTTATTTTGGAAAAATGATAATTTCGTATACAGTATACGTTTTGGGTATAAGAGAGAATATATAGAAGAAGGCGCCTGGTGTGTCAAGAAAGAAAGTCGCTAAACGATTAGGAATTTCAATATTTTTGGCGTCATTATTTCCTGTCGCCAAGCAAAAAAAAATGATCCCACGGTACAATAATAATACGCAATATAATTGATTTATTTAAAGTAAAAGCGGCTTAAAAGCCTCATCTGATGTTCGAGAGCCCCGCCTATCAGGTAGCGGGATTTCACATCTAATTTTATGCAAATTAAAGGAGTTCAACAAGACGCAACATAAGGTTGGTCGGTTGGCAGCTTGCTCGTTAGCTAGTTAATTATTGAAGGGATTTTACAAATGTAACCGGTCAACGGGCTCAACGGGCATACGGGCTAACCCTTTTTATACGTGAGCATTTTGAGTCGGTTTGATGAACACCTTAATATTCATACAAACAGATGTGAAATACCGCCTATATTGGCGGTGCAACGCAGCTATCGGACATCAGATGAGGCTTTTAAACCGCTTTTTAGCCGCCCAGGTAAGCTTCTTTGACCTTGGGATTATCTAAAAGATCGGAAGCCAAACCCTCCAGCACGATTTCCCCGGTCTCAAGAACAAAGGCGTGCTTGGCAACGTTCAGGGCAGTCTTGGCGTTCTGTTCAACCAACAAGATGGTGGTGCCTGATTCGTTGAGCTTTTTGATGACCGCAAATATTTCCCGCACAATCAGCGGCGCAAGACCCATGGAGGGTTCGTCTAATAATAGAAGCTCGGGTCGGCCCATCAGCGCCCGGGCAATGGCCAGCATTTGCTGCTCGCCGCCGGATAGAGTGCCCGCAATCTGCTTGACCCGGCGTTTGAGAATGGGGAACAGCGTATACACTTCGCTCATTCGCTCCGCAATTTCTGCCCGGTTGCGGCGTTTAAAATAGAGATACGCACCCAGATTAATGTTATCCTGAACGGTAAGATGGGCAAATATCTGCCTGCCTTCCGGTACCTGGGAGATACCCAGGGCCACAATTTTATTGGCCGCACGGCCGGCAATATCCTGATCTTTATAAGCAATACGGCCCTGTTGAGTCTTGATGAGCCCGGAGATGGCTTTCAGGAGCGTGGATTTACCGGCACCGTTGGCGCCAATGATGGAGACAATTTCGCCTTCAGGCACCTCGACTGAAACGCCTTTTAGGGCCGGTATGGTATCATAATATGCGCGCAGCTTTTCAATCTTAAGCATTGTTCTCCTCGCCACCACCCAGATAGGCCTCACTCACCTTGGGATTATTCTGGATTTCCAGCGGCGGACCTTCAGCACTCTTTTCCCCGTAATTTAAAACCATAATATCATCGGCAATATCCATAACAACTTTCATGTCGTGTTCGACCAGCCATACCGTCACGCCCTTATCTTTGATGCGTCGGATCAAATCGGCGGCTGCCTGAGTTTCGGTTTCATTCAGGCCGGACGCTGGTTCATCCAGACAGACCAGCTCCGGTTCCGTGGCCAGTGCACGTCCGATTTCCAGAATTTTTCTTTCACCCAAGGGCAGACTATCAGCGGATTCGTTATATTTATCGGCGATGCCGACAAACTCCAGAATATCCATTGCTTTAGAACGCATTTGTTCCTCTTTGCGCTTGACCTGCGGCAACCGCAGACCGGAAGCAATAAACGAGGATTTTATGCGGGTGTGGCAACCCACCATCACGTTTTCCAAAACCGTCATATTGGTAAACAGTTCGATGGTCTGAAAAGTGCGGGATATTCCCAATTTAGCAATTTCATGGGCCTTGAGGTTTTCGATGGATTTACCGTTAAAGCGGACGGTACCCTCGGTGGGCGAAAAGCTCCCGGTAATCACGTTAAACAACGTGGTTTTCCCGGCACCATTGGGGCCGATAATGGCCTTGATCGTGTGATGCTGTACCTGAAAGTCTAAGTTAATCAATGCCACCAGGCCACCAAACGCCATGATGACCTCTTCAACCTCAAGGATGTTTTCTGTGCGCTTTTCGTTCACAGAATGCCTATCTCCTTAACCAGCCTTTAACAATGTGGGGTATTCCCGCAAGCCCGTGTGGTAAAAATATGATGATCAAAAGTAGAATGACACCATAAACAATCACCTCAAATTCTCCAAAAAAATGCAGCCATTCGAAACTTAAAAAAGTGATTAAAAATGCGCCGATAATAGCTCCCCAAATGTCATGCATACCGCCCAGAGCGATCATAATCAGCAGTTTTATCGAAAAGAAAAGATCAAAAGTGGTGGGATTGATAAAGTTAAGACGATGGGCATAGAGGCTCCCGGCCAACGAGGCCAAAATGGCCGAATAGACAAAAACCATTATCTTAAACCGTGAAACATCGATCCCCATGGCATTGGAAGCCGCTTCGCTCGCGTGGATAGCTCTTAACGCCCGTCCCGAGCGAGACTGAATGACATTAATTGTAAATATAAAGGCGGCATATACAAAAAACCAAACCAGATAATAGTATTTTTCGGTGGTATCAAAATTAAATCCAAATACACTTAAGCCCGGAATACCGCTCATCCCGTCGGGGCCTCCGGTCCACTCTACTTCTTCATTGAAGATAATAAACACAATGATCCCGAAGGCCAGCGTTGCCATGGCCAGATAGTGTCCTCTGAGTTTCAGGGCGGGCACGCCCACCATTATTGCCACGATCGCAGCGACAATCATGCCAATTATCATACAGAGCCAGGGGTTCAGACCGTAAGTGGTTGTCAGAATAGCGGATACATAAGCCCCGATACCGTAAAAAGCGGCCTGGCCAAGCGATATCTGTCCGGTGTAACCCAGCAACAGGCTAAGACCCATGGTCATCAGACAATAAATCCCGGCAAAAATCAAGAGATCGGGATAATGTCCAATCCCTGGAATTACGCGTGCAATCCACGGAAAAACAATGATGAACAGTGCAAAAAAGGTTATCGGTAATTTGCCAATCCTTAGCATATTTAAAACCTTTTGAACTTACTGACCTCAACGCTTCCCAGCAGTCCGCTGGGTCTTATGAACAAAACGGCCAAAAGCACAATCAAAGCAAAAGCATCTTTGTACCCCGAATGAATAAGGCCGGCCCCAAAAGATTCAATCGTCCCCAGGATCAACCCCCCCAGAATGGCACCCGGAAAACTACCCAGACCTCCCAGGACAACGGCACCAAATCCCTTTATGGCCAGCATGGCACCGCGGTCGTATTCCATCAAAGAGATCGGCGTTATGGTGATTCCAGCGACAGCACCGATAGCGGCTGAGAGCGAAAAGGATAATAAAATCATGTGCTTAACATTTATGCCGACCAGGCTGGCAGCATCGGGATTTTCTGCACAGGCACTCATGGCTTTGCCGATGATGGTCTTTTCGAAAAAGAATGTTAATAAAATAACGATAATAATTAAGAAACCACCGACCCAGAGGTATTGAGGCTGAATTACGGCCCCCATGAGATGGATTGGATTTCGCCCTGAAAAGGCGGGAAGATCAAAGGGGTCTTTGCCCCAGATAAACATGGCAATGCCTTTAATGATAATAGAGGCGCCAATGGTTGCGATAATCAGCGTCAGAACCGATGGCTGACGAATGGGGCTGATGGCTAAACGATCCAGCAGCATACCCGCTAAAGTGACAAGGATAATGGTTAGCGGGAATGCCGCCAGTAGAGGCAACCCGGCCGCAACATGTAAAAAGACCATGATCAAACCGCCCAGCATAACAAATTCACCCTGGGCGAAATTGATGATTTCGGTCACATTGTAGATAATATTAAAACCAATGGCCACCATGGCATATATGCTGCCAACCGTGAGGCCGGTGATCAGATACTGCATTAGCTGGCTTGCAAAGGTAATTTTTTCCATGGGTCAATGCTTCATAAAAAGCGAGGGTGGTGAACGATAACCACCCTCACAAGGATTGTAAATAGTTATGTTATTGGTGTTACTGTGCCAGTGCCCAATCGCCATTTTTGACAACAATCATCAAAAAGGCGTCTTTGTCAAGCCCGATGTGATCCTTTTGTGAATAATTAAAGACGCCATGCTGGCCTACAAAGCCGGCCGTATTATTTTCTAAAAAGTCTCGGATGGCGGTCCGGTTACAGCCGACGGCTCTGAGAGCCTTTATCACCATATGCATCGCATCCCAGGAGTGCCCGCCAAATGAGCTTAAGGGCTCTTTGTATCTAGCCGAATAATCATTAAAAAACTGCATGGTGACGTTTTTTTGAACGTGACTTGTCGGCAAAATCTCAGCGACATTGATGGCACCCAGCGGAGTGTAGACACCTTCGGCCGCACCGGCAGCCAATTCGATGTTCTTGCGGCTTCCAAAACCATGGCTCTGATAAAATGGAATTGAGGTCATCCCCAGATCTTTCCAGTTGCGCAAAATCACAACCTGGGTTGGGCCGATGGACCAATTAACAATGGCTTTGGGCGCCAGGCCCTTGACCTTTGTCAGCTGGGCGGTCATATCCGTGTCTTTGGGGCCGTAAAATTCATCTGCCACAATATTCATCCCATATTGCGGAGCCAGCCGGACAAGCTCACCGTGTCCGCTTTTGCCGAAGCCAGAGGTAACGCTCATAATGGCGATTTTATTAATCCCACGCTTTTTAAGGTGGGTGTAAATGGCTTCCACCGCCATGGTGTCGGTCTGAGGCGTTTTAAAAACCCAGTGGCGGGCTTTATTGGCCTTGTCATCCCAGGTAATCTTATAGCTGGCAGCCACTGAAATCAAAGGGGTCTTGTATTGCGCCGCCAGGGGCACAACCGCCATGGAGGTACCACTTAAGGAAGGACCGATCACCGCGCAAACCTTATCCTGGTTGATCAGTTTTTTGACAGCCAGATTGGCTTTGGTGGCATCTCCCTCGGTGTCATAAACGATGAGTTCCAATTTTTTCCCACCGATGCCGCCGGCCTTATTGATTTGATCGGCAACCATTACGGCAGTTTTTTTCTCAGGATCCCCCAAAAATGAGGCACGGCCGGTAACCGCAAAAACAGCCCCGATCTTATAAGAATCTGCCAATGCCGGCGTAATTACCACCCCGATGCCAAATAGACAGACCAGTACTAATACTGTGATTTTTTTCGACATAGATTTACCCTCCTTTTTAAATTAGAAATCTCTAATAACTAAACCCTATTCATTTCCCAAAATGATTCACAATCTATACCACAGCCACTCGGTTTATTGTCAAGAGAAAATATTTGATTTTGAACGGGATTCTTTCCCCTGATATGCGTGAATCGGGTATTTAGAGAAGTTACTCGTTATCAGAATTCGGGTAAAAATCTCAGAGACACCCTTAGCCGGAATCTTGCTGTTTGCTTTGTTCAAGGGATTGCTCGAAGTCTTCGAAAAATTTGTTGCGTTGTTTCCAGTCCGGTCCAAAGCGTTTATTAAAAAAGTCTCCAAGTTTATCAAAAAGCTTTTCCCAGACCGGCTGGCCGCCTTTAAGGACAACATCGGCTATAAATTCATCCAGTTCGCTCATTTTTTCCTTTGGCAAAAAAGAAACGGCCCCCAGTTTAATAGATTTTTCCAGTGCCTCAGGTGTCAGTGCATAGGCGGTAAGCATTACGGTTGGAAACCCCCTTTTTACCGATGTCTTTAAAAGTTCGAAGCCATTCACCCCCATGATGTCCAGGATAACAATATCAAAAGTGTAACTCATCAGGAGTTGGCGCGCCGTATCATAATCATTGGCTTTCCGCACCAGGCACATGTCCAATACCTCTTCGACGGTAGCGGTAACGTCGACTTCATCATCTACCGCCAGTACAATTTTATCTTTCAACAGGCTTTCAGGATCCATTTTGTCGATTTCTCCTTTCTACAAAGAGCGGCTGTTTCCGGTTTTATAAACCGAGTTAAATAAACTATCGAAAAGCCGGCGGGTTAGCGTATCCCTACGGCCTATATCATTAGAGAAAGCGCCAAGTCAAGAAATGCCTTGCCGTGACGTGGCAACCCACCCACTTATCATATCTTTTCGGCATTTTATACACACTTAAACTATGAATTAAATCTTGCATTACAAGACATCTTATAATACATGGGCCTTTCTTGTCCTACTTTACACATATCTTTTACACAGGTTTTTAACTATCGGGTTTCAGGTAGTAGGTTTCAGGTGTCTGGTGTCAGGTGTCAGAAAAACATGCCTCTAATCTCCAACGGCTAACCGTGCGCATCCTCAAGGTAACTGACACCTGAACACAGAAACCTGAAACCACTGGAATTTGGAACCCGACACCTGACACCTTTAATAGTGATGACACCGCACGAAAAAAAGCAAATTTTGACGCTAAATGATACGCTGTCAAAAGAGGTCCAAATCGGTCTTATTGAAAGCGATCATGAAAAAAGCCGCACCATTAGGCAATTTTGCGACAGACTCACACAACTGGTGCCTAAAATTCACGTAAAAAAAGAGGATGGCGACGCGGATGAGGTTCCGGCAATTAAGATTCACAACGGGTTACGCTATCAGGCGGTTCCTGCAGGCACTGAAGTAGCGCCTTTCATAGACGCCCTTAATCTGCTCGATTCGAATACGGCGCGGATTGATGAAGCGACATATGCTCGACTTACAAAAGTTGAATTACCCACAAGTTTAATGATTTACATTTCGCCGCAATGCAAATTTTGCCCGGAAGCAGTGCGTCAGCTGCTTCCCCTGCTCACCTTAAACAGCAACATTCGCTTAACTGTGATCGATGCCATGTATTTTCCCGAACTTGCAGAAATGGAAAACATTCAATCCGTGCCCACGTTGATTCTTGAAGATCACTTCCGCTGGTCCGGATCGTTTCAGATAAACGAAATTGTTGATGTCATGAAAAACCGCGACCCCAGTATGCTGGGTCCGGTATCACTGGAAATGATGTTAAAGGAAGGCAAAGCCGGCGCGCTGGCAGCCATGATGTTGGAAAAAGTACAAATTTTCCCAGCTTTTTATGAGGTTTTAGCCCATCCGAAATGGCCGGTTCGTCTGGGAGCGATGGTCGTGATGGAAGAACTCGTTGAAAACAACCTGGATCTAGCGACCCAGATCCTCAAGCCCCTTTGGGAACGTTTTCACAAGGTTGATGATCGGGTAAAGGGAGATTTATTGTATCTTTTCGGCCAGTTGAAGCGCACAGAAATTTTACCTCAGTTGCAGGTTATTTTAAATGGCGACTATGATCCTGAAGTGCTAGAGGCCGCCCAGGAAGCTCTGAATAAAATTAAAAGTGCCTAAACTCTTAGAAATCATAAAAAAAGACCTTGCAGAATATATCCACAAGGTCCTGTTGAGCGGTTTTCCGTAAGACGTTCAGTCTAAGTTGTGTTGGCGTCCTTTTCGCTTTTCTTTTTGGAAGCTCGCTTGGGTTTGTCTTCGACTTTTTCTTCATTCTTGGCTTCTGCGGATTTCTTTTCGGCCGGCAGCCTTTCTTTTTTATCTGATTTATTCGAGTCAGCATTTTCCCTGGATGCCTTTTTCGGTTTTTCCTCTTCCGCTTTCTTTTTGGCAGGCGGTTTCTTCTTTACTTCACCCTTTTCCTCTTCTCGGGTTGGTGTTTTCTTTTCTTCCTTGGTTTCGGCTTCTGCTTTCTTATCGACTTTCGTTTTCTTTTTCTCAGCCGCGGATTTTCCCGCTTTCTTTTTGGTTTTTTTCTTTACGCCGGTTTCAGGAACCACCAGTTCTATCAGAGACATGGGAGCCGCATCACCCGCCCGTCTCCCCAGCTTCACAATCCGGGTGTAGCCTCCGGCCGAGTTGCCAAATCGTTCATTGGCTTCGGAAAACAATTTATGCACTACGTCTTTTTCCCTGATAATGGATAAAGCTTGACGTCTTGCATGCAAATCACCCCGTTTGGCCAAGGTGATTATGTGATCGGCCCAACGCCGTAATTCTTTGGCTTTGACGCCTGTCGTCCGAATACGCTCATGCTTAAACAGCGACGTAACCATATTCCGGAACATCGCCTGCCGATGGCTCGTGGTTCGATTCAGTTTCAAGCTAGCTTTTCGATGTCTCATATGGCCGACTACTCTCCTTCTTCATTGTCTTCTGCAGGCGGCGTAAACCCTTCAAGCTTAATCCCAAGGGACAGGCCCATTTCGGACAACACCTCTTTAATCTCATTTAACGACTTCCGGCCGAAGTTTTTTGTTTTGAGCATTTCTGTTTCAGTTTTGCTGACCAATTGCCAGATCTTATTGATATCTGCATTTTTCAGGCAGTTGGCACTCCGAACAGAAAGTTCGAGCTCCTCGACGCTTCGATACAGATTTTCGTTGACCTTCGGCCTTTCCCTATCTTTAGCTTTTTCCTCAGGTTGCGGTTCTAGTGCCTCATCAAAATTAATGAACATAGTCATTTGCTCTTTTAAGATCTTGGCTGCGTAAGCCACGGCATCTTCAGGCAGAATGCTGCCATCAGTCCAAATCTCCATCGTGAGTTTATCATAGTCAGTACGCTGACCGACACGAGCGTTTCCCACCACATAATTAACGCGCTTGATCGGCGAATAGACGGCATCAATCGGTATGGTACCGGCAGGCGCCTCTTCATCTTTATTCGACTCGGCCAGAGAGTATCCTTTGCCGAGATTAACAGTCATACTCATATTTAATTTCCCTTTTCCGGAAAGGCTCGCGATGTGGTTCTTGGGATTGAGCACTTCACATTTCCCGTCATCACTAATGATATCGCCGGCTGTAACTTCGCTTCCTCCTGAGGCTTCAATTCGCACTGTCTTGGGCTCAGCGTCGCTAATCTTAAAGCGCACTTCTTTGAGATTGAGAATAATCTCGGAGACATCTTCCAGAACCCCCGGGATAACGCTGAACTCATGCATGACACCGTCAAACTTAACCGACGTTATAGCAGCACCGTATAAGGATGACAGTATGATCCTTCTTAATGAATTTCCGATCGTGATCCCAAAGCCTCTTTCCAGCGGTTCACAGACAAACTTGCCATAGGATGGGTTGCTGCTGACCTGAATTTTTTCTGGCTTTATCATATGCTGCCAGTTAGCATACATCAGTTCCTCAGATGACATTTTCTTCTCTCCAAATTGATAAAGTTTTTGGATAATCGATTAAAGGGCGGAGTCCGCCAGCCACAATCTTTAATCCGTCGCACCTATTACTTGGAATAAAGCTCGACAATCAACTGTTCTTGAATCGGCATCGTAATATCCTCTCGCACAGGGAAGCCGTTCACGGCGCCTTTGTGCTTTTCTTTTTCAAGTTCCAGCCACTGGGGTACACCTCTGCGCACGACCGCTCCCAGAGAATCCGCAATTGCAGAAACCTTTTTGCTCTTCTCCTTTAACTCAACTGAATCGCCCACTTTGACCAAAAAAGACGGAATGTTGACCTTCTTACCATTAACCAGAAAATGATTATGAAGAACAAATTGACGGCCTTGAGCACGCGAGTTTGCAAAACCCAGCCGATAAACGACATTATCCAAACGCCGTTCCAGCAATTCGAGCAGATTCGTACCGGTTATGCCCCTGAGACGCTCGGCCCT
This sequence comes from Desulfobacterales bacterium, assembly GCA_030601425.1. Taxonomy (GTDB): domain Bacteria; phylum Desulfobacterota; class Desulfobacteria; order Desulfobacterales; family JAHEIW01; genus JAHEIW01. Next base: position 13,530 of record JAUVTR010000002.1, on the reverse strand, counting down.
TTCAAAAAACAGGTGGAATTGCTTTTCAGAAAGCCCATACATCCGTTTGACTTTCTGTTTTTCCCGTAACTGGATACCGTAATCAGAAATTTTTCTCCCCCGGCGCTCACCATGTTGACCGGGTGGGTATGAGCGTCGATCAAATGCACATTTATCTGAATAGCAGCGGTCTCCCTTAAGGTACAATTTTATATTTTCGCGCCGGCAATGCCGACACACCGAATCTTTATATCTTGCCAAATGATCCTCCCTTTTGTTTCGTCAAATGGTTAATTCAAGGAATGGTTAAATCGTAATTGAAGATATCTTCCTTTAAAACTATTTGACTATTTAACGTTTCAACTAATTAGCTAAATTAAACTCTGCGTCTTTTAGGGGGGCGGCAACCATTATGAGGAATTGGGGTCACGTCTTTAATCATCACGACATTGAACCCGGTCGCCTGTAACGCCCGCAGGGCCGATTCCCTTCCGGGTCCGGGTCCTTTAACGTATACCTCCACGGTTTTCATACCATGTTCTTTGGCCTTCTTGGCGGCGTCTTCAGCGGCCAGCTGGGCTGCAAAAGGAGTGCTTTTCCGAGAGCCTTTAAAGCCCTGAACCCCGGCGCTTGACCAAGCCACAACATTTCCCCCCGTATCGGTTATGGTGACAATGGTATTATTAAACGTTGATTGAATATGAACAACGCCGTTTGCTATATTTTTCTTTACCTTTTTTTTCGTACGAGTTTTTTTGGCCATGAATTTCGCCTCATGTGATCGAAAATTTTCTATTGAATAGATAATGTTTAACCGAAAGGTTTAAAAAAATAAAATAATAGAATTCCTCCAATAATCAATCGTCAATATTCAATATTCAATTATTAACCGTTTTACTTTTTCTGTTTGACGGCGACTTTCTTTTTAACAGCAGCCCGCTTCGGTCCTTTTCGCGTCCGTGCATTGGTGCTGGTTCGCTGACCACGAACCGGCAGCGATTTGCGATGACGAAGTCCTCGATAAGATCCTAGATCCATCAAGCGTTTGATGTTCATCGAAACATCGGTGCGCAGTTCACCTTCAACCTTATATACATCATCGATCACCTTACGGATGTTACTGACTTCCTCATCTGACAGTTGATCGGTTTTCACATTCGGATCGATATTCAGTTTCTTCAGTATCTGTCTGGATGAGGTTTTACCGATTCCATAAATATAGGTCAGACCGATCTCAACCCGTTTATTTCTAGGTAAGTCAACGCCTGCAATCCTTGCCAATGTTTATCCTCCTTTATCCCTGCCGCTGTTTGTGTCGTTTGTTCTCGCAGATCACCCGCACGGTCCCTTTCCGTCGAATGATTTTACATTTGGGGCAAATTTTTTTTACAGATGCTCGAACCTTCATGAACAATACTCCCTTAAAGATTGGCATTAGGTATTGGGTATTCGGCATTCGTAGATATGACTAAAACCAATACCTAATAACCAATTCCCAGTTCTATTTCGATCTGTAGGTTATTCTGCCGCGAGTCAGGTCGTATGGAGAAAGCTCTACGGTGACTTTATCTCCAGGCAGAATCTTAATAAAGTGCATGCGCATCTTTCCTGAAATATGGGCAAGCACCTGGTGTTTGTTCTCCAACTCGACCTTGAACATCGCGTTGGGCAATGTCTCCAGAACAATACCCTCGACAACTATCGGTTCTTCTTTGGCCACAGGCGACTCCTGTTTCCGGGGTTTATAATTCCGGTCTTCAGCGCAGGCGATTACCGGCTTTTTAATCTGGAACCTTTCTTTAGAAATCCCTCGTAGTGTCGGCTCAGCATGTGTGACTCGATTTGCGCAACCGTGTCAATCGCCACGCCGACCACAATAAGCAGCGCCGTTCCGCCAAAATAAAATGGAACATTAAACCGGGTTATTAAAATAGAAGGCAGTACACAAACAGCAGACACATAAATGGCCCCACCAAGCGTAAGGCGAGTTAATACCTTGTCTATATAATCTGCTGTGCGCTTTCCGGGGCGTATACCCGGGATGTATCCACCGTGTTTTTTCATATTTTCGGCAACGTCAACCGGGTTAAAAGTTACAGCAGTATAAAAATAACAAAAAAAGAAAATAAATCCGACAAACATTAATTCATAAATCGCATTGCCCGGCCGCATTGTTTCAGCAATATTTTTTATCCAGGGAATATTAATAAAACTGCCTATGGTAGCCGGAAACATGATGATCGATGAAGCAAAAATCGGCGGAATCACACCGGATGTATTTATTTTCAGAGGCAGATGAGTGCTCTGACCCCCGTACATTTTTCGCCCCACCACACGTTTGGCATATTGAACCGGGATTCGGCGCTGTCCTTGTTCGACAAATATGATGAACCCGACAACAAGCACCATAAAAATAACCAGCATCAACACGATAAAAATTCCCATTTCACCGGTCGTAAGCAGGCGAAACGTATTGCCGGCAGCAGCGGGTAGCCCAGCAACGATACCGGCGAAAATGATCAGGGAAATTCCATTGCCGATTCCGCGCTCGGTGATTTGCTCCCCCAGCCACATGATGAAAGCTGTACCTGCCGTTAAGGTGATTACCGTCATTAGCCGAAATGCCCATCCCGGTATCAACACCACCGCAGCACCACCCGGTGAACTCATGCTTTCCAATCCGACACTGATACCAAATCCCTGAATAATGCTTAAAACAACGGTGCTATAGCGGGTATATTGCGTAATTTTTTTTCGCCCGGCCTCGCCTTCTTTTTTTAATTGTTCAAGATGCGGAATAACGACAGTCAAAAGCTGTAATATAATGGAGGCACTGATATAAGGCATGATACCAAGGGCAAAAACGGACAACCGTTCGAAAGCGCCTCCCGAAAACATATTAAAGATACCAAATATGGTACCTTCCGCCCTGGCAAAGAAAGATGCCAGGGCCGCCGTATCGATACCCGGCACCGGAACATGGACACCTATCCGGTATACGACGAGCAAAGCCAAAGTGAAAAAAATGCGCTTTTTCAGTTCGGGTATTTTAAAAACATTTTGGAACCCGCTGCCTATCATTATACGACCTCTACGCTACCGCCAGCTGCTTCAATTTTCTCTCTGGCTTTTGTACTGACGTGGTTTAGCTTAACATTGAGGGCTACACCAATCTCACCCTGCCCGAGTAATTTAATACCGTCTTTTTTGCCTTTAATGAGCCCCGCCTTTAGGAGTGCTGCTTCATCCACCAAACTGCCACTCTTCAATGTTAATAAATCCCTTATATTGATGACGGCAATTTTTTTTCTGAAAATATTAGCAAACCCGCGTTTCGGCAAACGTCGATGAATCGGCATCTGCCCGCCTTCATACCCGGGTCTGACACCGCCACCGGATCGGCTGTTATACCCTTTAGTCCCTCGACCGGCAGTTTTGCCGCTGCCGGTTCCGACACCGCGGCCCAGGCGTCTACTCACTTTGCGGGATTTTGACGGCGGCGATAGTTCATGAAGCTTCATCGACCTGCTCCTCAGTGCTAACGAGATGCGAAACCTTATTAATCATCCCCCGAATTTCTGGTGTATCTTTAAGCTCAACTGTTTTATTTAACCGGATTAATCCCATCCCTCGTAAAACTCTACGATGCTGCTCGGGTCTGCCAATCATGCTTCGAACGAGTGTTACTTTAACATTTCCAGCCATTTATCTTATCCTTTCCGCGATCCTGCCCTTGCTCCATTAATCCTAACCCGGACAAGCCGGTTGGAGCGAAGCGGAAATCCCGGTTTATCGGGGAATTGAAAATTGAACATTGCAAATTGAATATTTGTGGATGTCGCTCGCGCAGCGCAGCCGCCGCGTGTCGCTCCGTCCTTATTTAAAATGGACAGAATTCCTTAAATATTCAATCGTTACAAGACAGTGAAAATATTCCAATACAATTTTTTTGCCACAAAATGCACAAAAATAACAACTAAGATACTACGCCGGAATCTACAGATTTTCTACAGAAATTCCTCGCCTGGCAGCCACCTGCTCACGACTCTCGAGTCGCTCAAGACCGTTGATCGTTGCCTTCACCAAGTTGTGAGGGTTATGTGATCCGATACACTTGGTTAGAATATTTTGGACACCGACTGCTTCCAGAACAGCGCGTACGGCACCACCGGCAATTACGCCGGTACCTTGCGAGGCCGGTTTAAGTAAAACCTTACCGGCGCCAAACCTGCCAATCGTCTCATAGGGTATGGTGCCCTCAATCAAGGGTACAACAATCATGCCTTTTTTTGCTTTTTCAATACCCTTTCGAATAGCCTCCGGCACTTCCCCGGCTTTGCCGAGCCCGAAACCAACGGATCCTTGACCGTCACCGACAACAACGATCGCACTGAAGCTGAAACGACGACCACCTTTTACGACCTTCGCCACCCGATTAATATGGACAACTTTGTCTATTAACTGAGTTTCTTCTATTTCCTGTTTGAACAAGAGCCTGCCTCCTTTGGTATCACAACCTAAAGAGAAAAGTTAAATTCGTAAAATTACAATTTATCCTATTCTTATTCTTAAAAAACTTATCACCACAAAGACACGAAGTTCACAAAGTTTTTAAAACCAATTTTTAGCAATAATTCTTTGTGTGCTTTGTGACCTTTGTGGTTAATTCCTTTTTAGTTTAACGCTCGTTGGATCGTCTAAGGCCATCGAGAATCAAAATTTTAAGCCGGCCTCACGGGCACCGTCTGAAACGGCCTTGATCCTGCCGTGGTACAGAAAACCGTTGCGGTCAAATACGATTTTTTTAACTCCCTTTTCCAATGCGCGTTGGCCGATGATTTTTCCCACAGTATTGGCTGCAGTCACCTTATTTTTTGATTCAGAATTCTCTCGAACTGTTTTTTCCATACTCGATGCTGCAGCAAGGGTTTGACCGAGAGAATCATCAATGACCTGTGCATAAATGTGCTTGGTGCTTCGAAACACACACAGTCGAGGTCGGTTCCCGGTACCCACCATCTTTTTGCGAATTCTTTTTTTTCGTTTTAACCGCGCCTGTGTTCTTAAATTCATCGTTCCCATTTTTCATACCCTTTTTTACTGGGCTGTAACCCCTGCTTTACCGGCTTTTCTGCGGATATGCTCGCCTGCGTATTTTATGCCTTTGCCCTTGTAAGGTTCCGGAGGCCTTATTTTCCGAATGGCAGCAGCGGTTAGACCTAGTTTTTCTTTATCGATGCCGGATAATTTGATGGTGGTGTTCCGTTCAATGGATGCGGAAATGCCCTCCGGCAGGTCGAATTCAACCGGATTGGAGAATCCAACGTTTAAAATGATGGTTTTACCTTTCAGTTCGGCCCGATAGCCGATACCATTTATTAACAATAAGCGCTCAAATCCATCGTTAACACCGACGATCATGTTGGCCAACAGGCTTCGGGTGAGCCCCTGTAAAGCCCGACTGGTCCGTTTATCTTCCAACGCGACCACATTCAAAACACCCTCTTCTATTTTCAAATCCACAGCGGGGTGGATCGATCGCGTTAAGGTGCCTTTTGCACCTTGAACGGTTAAAACCCTGTTCTCATATGAAATTTTGGTCTTTTCCGGAATTGGAATCGGCTTCCTACCTACTCGCGACATATTTAACATCCCCTCTTCAGCAGGCACAAAAAAACAAGTAAAAACAAGAAATCATTCTTGACTGGTTTAATTTTGCTTACAGCCTGCAACTAAATCTACCATATATTGCACAGGATCTCACCTCCGACGTTTTCCTGCCGGGCCTTTTTGTCCGTCATGATACCCCTGGATGTTGATAAAATAGAAATCCCCATACCATTATAGACGGACTTGATATCTTTGCTTCTCACATAAACCCTGCGACTGGGTTTGCTGATCCGTTTGAGGCCGTAAACCACAACAGACTGCCCCGGACCGTATTTGAGATAAATCCTCAAAATGCCCTGTTTGCCATCTTTAAGGAATTTATAATTCTTGATAAAACCTTCGTCCTTCAATATCTTGGCCAACTCTGTTTTAAGTTTTGATCCCGGCACATCCACACTGTTAAACTTGGCTTTGACACCATTTCTAACCCGGGTCAACATGTCGGCTATTGGATCGCTTACCGCCATTATTTTCTCCTCTTATCCGATATCTTGCTTCTTGCTCCTGGCGCCTCGTTACTGGTATCTGGCTTCTGGTCGCTGGCTGCTGGTCACTGCTCATTTGTTCCTTGCTGCTTTTCTCTGGCTCAGCCAGGAGCAAGAAGCCAATAGCCAGGGGCCAGTTATTAGCTACCAGCTAGATTTTACAACTCCGGGAAGCTTGCCCTGGGATGCGAATACCCGAAAGCAAATACGGCAAAGACCAAACTTTCTTAGATATGCCCTGGGGCGCCCACAGATGGGACATCGATTGTATTGCCTAACTTTGAATTTGGGCTTTCGCATCGCTTTTATTCTAAGCGCTTTTTTCGCCAAATCTCCCTCCCTAATTTCTAAACGGCATGCCCAACAGACCCAGCAGTTGTTTGCCCTCTTCGTCTGTTTGAGCAGTGGTAACAATGCTAATATTAAGACCTTTAATCTTATCAATCTTATCGTAATCAATCTCCGGGAAAATGATATGTTCCTTAATTCCCAGAGAATAATTGCCCCGGCCGTCAAAGGCTTTGCCGGAAACACCGCGAAAATCCCTGACGCGCGCCAGTGCAATATTGACCAGCTTGTAATAAAAATCGTACATGTGTTGACGACGCAAAGTAACCATACACCCGATCGGCATCCCCTCTCTAAGCTTAAAGGCAGCAATGGACTTTTTTGCACGGGTCACTACCGGCTTTTGCCCAGAGATGATCATCAGCTCTTCTGCCGCGGAATCCAGCAACTTTATATTATGGATGGCTTCGCCCAGACCCATGTTTAGGACAATTTTCCCCAACCTGGGAACCTGCATAATACTCTTATACTTGAAGGTTTCCATTAGCTTGGGCACGATCTCTTTTCCGTAAACTGTTTTTAACTGTGACATTGCCTTCCTCCGTCACCTTGTCTTATGTATCTATTGCTTCGCCGCATTTTACGCAAAGGCGTATCTTTTTCCCGTCTTCCAGGTGATGTATTTTAATTCGCGTGGGGCTTACGCACTTATTGCACATGATCATTACGTTGGAAATCACGACTGGGGCCTCGCCCTCAACAATACCCCCCTGTCTGTTTTTTGCACTTGGTTTGGCGTGACGTTTGGTAAGATTGATCTTTTCAACCAGCAGCCGGTTCTTTTTTCTGTCAACTTTAAGGACTTTGCCGATTTTGCCTTTGTCCTTGCCGGCAATTACCTTGATCTTATCGTCTTTTTTTATCAGTATCTTTTTTTGGAGCATTTCCTGTTTCCCTAACCCGGACAAGCCGAAATTGACTATTGAATATTGACAATTGAATATTTGTGGATGTCGCGTCGCTCCGTCATTTTTATAATCGCATTTTTATAAATGATCCGTCGGAGGCGGACCTTAAATATTCAATATTCAATTGGAAATATTCAATTATAAAACCTCAGGCGCCAATGATATAATTTTCATAAATCGTTTGGCCCGTAGCTCTCTTGCCACAGGACCGAAAATTCGAGTACCGATGGGTTCCCGGGATGCGGTCACAAGGACGGCCGAATTGTCATCAAACCGTATATAGGAACCATCCGGCCTGCGAATTTCCTTCTTTGTTCGTACCACTACTGCCTTCAACACCTCACCTTTTTTGACCTTGGCATTCGGCAACGCTTCTTTAACGGCAACCACGATGATATCACCGACACTGGCATATCGTCTGCGGGAACCGCCGAGAACCTTTATGCAATATAATACTTTGGCCCCTGAATTATCTGCTACGGTTAACCTCGTCTCTGACTGGATCATTTTATCATTCCCTTAGAATCAGCGACCACCCGCCGAGCGGGCGGCTTGGATTTTTCCCCGCCCCAGGCGGGAAAATACATGACACGACAGTGCCCAGGTCGTTGCGTGTAGAACCGGGTGCAGGGCACCAGGTTCCACTCATCAAACCGCTTTTTCGACGATTTTGTTCACCCGCCATTTTTTGGATCGGCTGAGTGGTCTGGACTCGGTGATCACCACCTTATCACCAATCTGACACGCATTGCCTTCATCATGGGCGGCAAATTTAGCACGTCGCCGAATATACTTATGATAAAGTTTACTTTTGACCAGCCGCTCAACCTTGACGACCACGGTTTTATCCATCTTGTTACTAACGACGGTACCGACCATTTGTCTTCTCATTCCTTGTTTTTTCATAGCATCAATTATTCTTCAGCAGTCTTGCTTTTTACCCCAATCTCACGAATGATCGTATTGATTCGAGCAATATCTCTTTTGGTCTGCTTCATCCTTGTAGGATTTTCGAGCTGGCCGATTTCGTGCTGAAAGCAGAAATTAAATAGTTCTTCTTTGAGATCGTCTATCTTACGCTGCATCTCTTCAAGACTCATCTCTTTAATTTCACTGGCTTTCATTAGGCCACACCCCTCTCAATAAATCGTGTTTTAACCGACAGTTTATGGGCAGCCAGACGAAATGCTTCTATGGCTTCTTCTTTATTGACACCTTGCATTTCATATAGGATTCTGCCAGGGCGAATAACGGCCACCCATCCCTCCGGGGCACCTTTTCCTTTACCCATTCTGACTTCAGCGGGTTTTTTTGTAAACGGCTTGTCAGGAAAAATTCGAATCCAAATCCGGCCCCCTCTTTTTATATGCCGCGTCATAGCGATTCGTGCTGCTTCAATCTGCTTGGCCGTCACGCTACCGCAATCGGTAGCTTGCAGACCGAATTCCCCAAAATTCAGACTACACCCCCGGCGGGCAACACCCTTCATTCTGCCTTTTTGCTGTTTTCGGTATTTTACTTTTTTCGGGCTTAGCATCTTTCACAACTCCGCTGTTCTAAGTTATTTGTTATTAGTTATTCGAAATACTTGAGTGGATACAGCTTCAATTTCACCGATAACAAATAACTAATAACAGATAACTAACTTTCGATTTCAGCTTCATCCTTTTTCAATATCTCGCCTTTAAAAATAAAGACCTTCACACCAATAACGCCGTAAGTTGTACGCGCATCAATAAAGCCGTAATCGATATCAGCTCTAAGCGTATGCAAGGGAACCCGTCCCTCACGATACCATTCGGTTCGGGCCATCTCCGCACCACCAAGGCGTCCGGAGCAAATTATTTTAACACCCAAGGCACCGAAGCGCATAGCGGACGAGACGCCACGCTTCATGGCGCGACGAAATGCGACTCGTCGTGTAATTTGCAAAGCCACATTTTCTGCTACCAATTGGGCATCGATCTCCGGCTTTCGAACCTCCTGGATATCGATTGAAATTTCACGGTCCGTTATCTTTTCGATGTCTTTTTTGAGCTGCGATATTTCGGCACCTTTTTTACCGATGACAATTCCCGGCCTGGCGGTATAAATCCGTAAACGTACGCGCTTGGAGGATCGCTCGATTTCAATCCGGGACACGCCTGCATGGTATAGTTTGTCTTTGATAAACTTCCGCAATTTGTAGTCTTCTAGTATATACTCGGCGTAATTCTTACCACCGAACCAACGGGAGTCCCACGTTTTGACGATTCCTAATCTCAATCCAATTGGATTTACTTTCTGGCCCAAGCTTTTACCTCCTTTTTAAACCGAAGATTCCTCGTCTAATATGACGGTAATGTGGCTGGTTCGCTTCAAAATCCGCGTTGCCCGACCCCGTGCTCTGGCCCGCCAGCGTTTCAGCACGGGACCCTGATCTGCAACAATATTGCGCACGACCAACAAATCAATATCAACATCCGGATTTTGATCGGCATTGGCCACAGCAGATCGGATAACTTTTTCCAAAATCCCCGCTGCCTTTTGAGGCATGAATTTAAGGGTATTCAACGCGGTCTCAACCGGTTTGCCTTTGACCGCCCCTAATACTTTATGGACTTTGCGGGGCGAAATTCGTATATACTTTGCAGAAGCTTTAACTTCCATCTTTAAAAACCCTTATGTCAATTGGCTTGTTAAATTAAACGAGACTTCTTCCCGCTGGTGTGGCCATAAAAGGTCCGCGTCGGTGAAAATTCCCCTAATTTATGACCCACCATGTTTTCACTTATAAACACCGGAATAAATTTTCTGCCATTGTGGACAGCCAAGGTGACACCGACCATCTCCGGCACAATGGTAGAACGTCGGGACCAGGTTTTAATGACCTGGCTGCTGCGTGCGCCCTGAGCTTCCGTAACTTTTTTTAATAACTTTTCACTAATATAGGGGCCTTTTTTTAGCGATCGTGGCATAGTTACTCCATTTTTTAGTTATTAGTTAATGGTTATTAGTTATTAAATACATGCAGCGCTCATAGAATCAGCAACAAACAATAACGAATAACAGATAACCCATAACGATTGCTATTTACGTTTTTTTACAATCAGACGGTCGCTTTTCCGTTTGCTGCGGGTCTTAAAGCCCTTGGTGGGCAATCCCCACGGGCTGCAGGGGTGCCGGCCGCCCGAGGACCTTCCTTCACCACCGCCCATTGGATGGTCAACTGGATTCATGGCCACACCCCGAACTTTGGGGCGGCGTCCAAGCCAGCGTTTGCGGCCGGCTTTGCCTAAAGACTTATTTTCATGCGCAACATTACCGATTTGGCCAATAGTAGCTGAGCATTTTAAAAGAACCATCCGTACCTCGCCGGAGGGCAGTTTAACCAGTGCGTAAGGGGCTTCTTTTGCCATCAACTGCGCATAGGCACCCGCACTTCGAACAATTTGACCGCCCTTGCCCAAACGCAACTCAATATTATGGATTTGGGTACCCAGAGGAATGTGGCTCAGCGGCAAGTTATTGCCGGGCTTGATATCCGCATTGGATCCGGCTTCCACCATGTCTTCGAGCTTAAGCCCGAGAGGTGCCAATATATAACGCTTTTCCCCGTCGGCGTAATGTAACAAGGCTATCCGAGCAGATCGATTCGGGTCATATTCAATGGCGGCAACTTTAGCCGGAATACCGGTTTTATCCCGTTTAAAGTCGATAATCCTGTAATGCCGCCTGTGCCCACCGCCCCGGTGTCTGATGGTAATGCGTCCGTTGGCATTTCGTCCACCGGATTTTCGAATAGGCTTTAATAACCGCTTTTCCGGTGTTGTACGGGTAATCTCTTCAAATGAAGAATACGTTTGAAAACGCCTGCCCGGCGATGTAGGTTTTACCTTCTTGATGGCCATTGTGTGCTCCTAATACTATGCTCCTTCAAAAAAATCGATGCGCTCGCCCGGCATCAATGTGACGATCGCTTTTTTCCAGTCCCGGCGTTTACCGACAAATCGACCTCTACGTTTGGTTTTGCCTTTAATCTGCATGGTCTGAACACCGGCCACTTTGACTTTAAAGGCGGTTTCAATTGCCCTTTTTATTTCAATACGATTGGCTCGTCGGTCGACTTCAAATGTCACCTGATTCGCCACTTCTTTCTGAATATTGGTTTTCTCGGTATTCAAGGGTCGTTTGATTATCTCAAATTGCATCATGCGACCAGCCTCCCCTCAATATTCTTGATTACCGGCTCCAACAATATCAATGTTTTGTATTTAAGAATGTCATAGACATTTAGACCCTCACCTCGAAGTACTTTGATGTCGGGCACATTCCTGGACGAAAGTTCCAAGTTTTCATTTTTTTCTGCGGTGACAATGAGTGCATTGGTCAGATTTAAGCCGGTTAAGAGCTCGACAAAATCCTTGGTTTTAATCTGCTTCAGCTCAAATTTGTCGAGCACGATGAGTTCATTGGCCTGCAGTTTGCTGCTTAAAGCCATTTTCAGCGCCAGCTTACTGACCTTTTTAGGCACCTTGAAGGCATATCTGCGCCCATCCGGTCCAAACACAACGCCGCCACCCCTCAATAGAGGAGCCTTAATATCGCCGCGGCGCGCCCTGCCCGTACCTTTTTGGCGAAACAGTTTACGAGTGCTGCCTTTCACATCACTGCGATGCTTGACCGAAGCGGTTCCGGCCCGTCGATTGGCGAGTTGCATGGTTACGACCTCATGTAGCACGCTGGACTTTACGGGAACATTGAAGATGTTTTCGACCAGATCAATGCTTGTAACTTTTTTCCCCTTTATATTTTTAACATCTACAGCCGGCATAGCTTTCCCCATCTAAAGGTTTGGGGCAGAATCAATCGAAATTCTGCTCTTGACCATAATATTTTATGATGCCTTGTCTTGTTGAAATTTAAGCTTATTAATGGTGACCAGTCCCGACTTCGCACCGGGCACGGCACCTTTAATCAAAATGATATTGTCTTCAGGTCGGATGTCGATAACTTCCAGGTTTCGGACGGTTTTACGTTCATTTCCATAGCGGCCTGGTAATTTTTTTCCTTTGATGACTTTTGATGGCCACGCGCTGCAACCGATGGACCCCGGAATGCGATGGCTGTGACTTCCATGAGTTTTACGTCCGCCATGAAATCCGTGTCGTTTAATTACGCCTGAAAATCCACGTCCTTTCGTGACCCCGATAACATCCACATGCTCGCCAACTTTAAACATTTCAAGCGTAACTTGCTGGCCCAGACTGTACTCGCTCGGGTCCGCGACCGCAAATTCTTTAACATAATTAAAAGCACCTGATGCGCTTTTGTCAAAATGCCCCTTTAACGGTTTGTTGACGCGAGTTTCCTTTTTGTCGCCAAATCCCAACTGGAGGGCATTATACCCATCTGTTTCTTCCGTCTTTATCTGCGTAACGACGCACGGGCCGGCTTCAATCACCGTAACGGGCACATATCGGCCGTCGGGCAAGAACAATCCGGACATTCCCAGCTTTTTCCCCATTAATCCTTTACACATTGATCTAACCTTTTGTTCGTCATTCTAATCGGATTGCACTTCCGTTAATAAATTAGTTCATTCTTATCGGCATAACGGTTAAAAAATTAGGGATACAGGATAGATAATCAGCTCATCTTTAGCTTTTATAACCTGAATCCCTATTTTAGATCTGGGCTAAAGCTTTATCTCCACATCGACTCCCGGTGACAGATCCAGCTTCATGAGGGCATCCACTGTCTGTTGGGTGGGCCCCATGATATCCATGAGCCGTTTGTGCGTTCTGATTTCAAACTGCTCCCGCGATTTTTTGTCAATATGCGGAGATCGCAGCACCGTGTATTTGCTGATACGAGTAGGCAACGGAATCGGCCCAACGACCTTAGCGCCGGTTTTTGTAGCGGTGTCAACAATATCGGATGCAGACCGATCAAGCAGTTTATGATCGTAAGCCTTGAGCCTGATTCTGATTTTGGTATTGGTAATCATGATCGTAATCTTCCGTTATTCAATAATTGCGCTGATCACGCCGGCGCCAACGGTGCGCCCACCTTCGCGTACGGCAAACCGTACTTCTTTTTCCATCGCAATCGGGGTGATCAACTCCGCCTCTATGGCCACATTGTCCCCGGGCATCACC